>CAYMJU010000208.1:0-4845 GCA_964390555.1 uncultured Acidimicrobiales bacterium
CGGGCTCGGTACTCACCGGTCGCCCTCGTCGCGTCTGCATGTCGCGCGACCGGAGCTCACGTCGGGCTCGCTGCTCACCGGTCGCCCTCGTCGCGTCTGCATGTCGCGCGACCGGAGCTCACGTCGGGCTCGGTACTCACCGGGCGCCCTCGTCGCGTCTGCATGTCGCGCGACCGGAGCTCACGTCGGGCTCGGTACTCACCGGTCGCCCAGACCACAAGGCGCGACGAGCAGTGCCCGCAGGCCGCGGAACAAGGCGTTGGGGCTGTAGGCGAACTCCTGGTCGGCGACCAGCGCCATCCCGGGCGTGCGGGCGGTCAGCAGTTCGAGCACGATGCGAACCTCGAGCCGGCCGAGCGGCGCCCCCAGGCAGTAGTGGGGGCCCTTGCCGAACGCCAGGTGCAACTCGGCGTCGTCGCGGCTCACCTCGAACGCGTCGGGGCGCTCGAAGTGGGCCGGGTCGTGGGCGGCCGAGGCGAAGCACAGCATGACCCGGGACCCGGCCGGGATCGGCACGCCGCCGACCACGGTGTCGACCTTGGCCACCCGCCGGTGGTTCACGACCGGGCCGTCGTAGCGGAGGATCTCCTCGACCGCGTTGGGGATCAGGCTGGGGTCGGCGACGAGTGCTTGCCACTGCGCCGGGTTCGAGAGCAGGGCCCGCATCCCGTTGCCGATCGTGTTGCAGGTGGTCTCGTGGCCGGCCAGGGCCATCGAGTACACCATGTTCACGATGTCGAAGTCGTTGAGCTGATCCGGTTTGGCGTCGGCCAGGTTGACCAGGTCCGACGTGAGGTCGTCGGCCCGCTCGCGCCGCCGAGCGGCGACATGGTCCTCGCAGTAGCGCCAGAACGCCACGATCGAGTGCGCGACGTCGACCTGCTCGTCGTCGGACAGCCGGCCATAGGTGAGCAACACCCGCTTGGCGCTCCACTCCTTCAGCTTGTCGGTGTCGTCGGGCGAGAAGCCGAGCAACGAGAACGCGGCGTAGCCGGGGAAGGGGAAGGCGAGCCGGTCGACCAGGTCGATGACCGGCTCGTCGATGAAGTCGTCGATCAGCGCATCGGCGTAGGCCCGCAGCGTCGGCTCGAGCGCCTGGAGCCGGCGAGGGGTCATCACCGCGAGCACCGACTTGCGCATCGGTCCATGGCGGGGCGGGTCGGCGTTGTTGAGGGTCGGCACCCGCTTGAACCCGGTGTCGAGCACCGCCTGAGCGGCCGGGCACACGGCAACGAGCGGCGACGACGCGTTCGACGCCGACCACGTCTCGCGGTCGAGGAGCACCTGCTCGATGTCGTCGAAGCGGGTGACCAGGAAGTGGTCGAACGTCGGGACGTGGTACACCGGGCCGGCGTCGCGCAGCTCGTTGAGCACCGGGTACGGGTCGAGCACGACCGCCGGGTCGAGCGGGTCGTACTCGTGGGCGACGGGGCACCCGCTCATCAGGACTCGCGGGGGGCCAGGGCCGACGGGATGTCGACGTAGCCGCGGCGGAGCTTGAACCGCCACCGCCCGTTCTCGCGCACGAGCTGGTCGCGGTGGCGCCCGATCATCGGTACCTCGGGCTTGCCGTCGGCGCCGCGCTGCACGACCGTCCACATCACTTCCGACGTCGCGGTGTCGCCGTCGATGTTCACCTGGGGGCTCGAGATCACGTGGTAACTCGACCCGGTGAGCCCCGCCAAGGCCCGCTCCATCAGGGCCCGGATCTCGTCGGGACCCTTGGCCCGACCCATGGGGCCGAGCATCACCTCGCCGTCGGCGGCGAAGAGCCCGGCGTAGGCATCGAGGTCACCGGCGTCGAGGTACATGCCGTAGTCGACGAACAACTGGTGGATCTCGGTGATGTCCTCGAGCCGCCGGAGTCGCGCCTCGATGGCTGCCAGGTCGGTCATGTCATCTCCTCGTGGTCGGGGATCGGCAGGCCGCGCATGTCGCGGCAGTGGTCGACCTGCGCGTGGTGGTTGCGGTCGTACTCGACGATCCAGTCGGGCGGCAACTTGCCCCACGCCTCGCCGACGGTGAGTCGCGGGCCGCCGTTCAACCGCTCGGCGGCGATCACGTCGCCGACGAAGATCGTGTTCTCGTCGTTGTCGAGGCTGCCGGTCACCCGACATTCGACGTAGTTGAGCGCCCCGAGCAGCACCGGGGCGCCGGTCGCGCCGGGCCGAGAGCGCAGCCCGGCGAGCTTGTCGCCGTCGCGGCCCGAACTGCCCCCGAGCGCCATCAGGATCTCGAGCGACTCGTCGAGCAGATCGGGCGCCGACCCGAGCACATGCATGACGAACACGCCGCCATCGAGGATCAGGTCGTGGCTGTAGTTGAACTTGGTGATGCTCACCGTGGCGCGGGGAGCTTCGGGGACGATGCCCGCCCCGCCGCCCGACAGCGACATGAGGCCGTTGTTACGGCCCCCGTGAATCGTGGTGATGGCCACCGGAAAGGTCCGGAGCCCGGCGAGCGTCGCGTTGGCGACCGCAAGGTCGAGGGTCATGCAGATCCTTCAGCAGTTGACACTAGTGTCAGATACTGTCACGTCGGGAGGAGCGATGCTCGACCAGCCACTACCGCGACAGGCCCAACTGGGCTGCTACATACTGCCCGGGGGCGCGCGCGACCCGAGTCGGGCGATCGACGAAGCCGCCGCCGCCGAGGCCCTCGGCCTGGGCACGGCCTTCGTCGGCGAGCGCTACGACACCAAGGACCTACCGTCGCTCGTCGGTGCGCTCAGCCAGACGACCGGACGCATCCGCCTGGCCGGGGCCGTCACCCACATCGGGACCCGCCACCCGATGACCCTGGCGTCGATGGGCCAGACCCTGCAGATGCTGACCAGGGGCCGATTCGTGCTGGGCTTCGGCCGCGGTTCGGTCGGTCGGTGGCACAGCTACGGCATCACGCCACCGACGATCCAGATGATCGAGGACACTGCGGGCGTCCTGCGGCGCCTGTGGGCCGGCGAGCGGGTGTCGTATTCGGGCCCCGCCGGCGAGTGGCCCTCCCTCCAGCTGGTCGAGCGGATCGACCTACCGCCTCCGCCACTACTGCTCGCCGCGGTCGGGCCCGAGACCCTCGCCCTCGGCGGTCGGGCGTTCGACGTTGTGGTGTTGCACCCGCTCCTCACCATCGAGGCCGTTGCCCGCTCGGTCGCCCGCATCCGCTCCGCCGCCGAGGCGGCCGGTCGCGATCCTTCGTCGGTCACGATCCACGCGACCGTGATCGTCGCGGCCGACCGCGACCCGTCCGAATTGGTCGGCGCCCGCGGGCTCGGCTACCTGCTGATGCGGGGACTCGGCGACGCCCTGGCCTCGGTCAACGGATGGGACCGGGCGGCGCTCGTCGCGGCGCGTGACCACCCCCGGTTCGCCGGCCTCGACTACGCGGCGGTGAAGCAGGTGTCCGCCGCCGATCTGGTCGTCGTCAGCCGCGACGTCCCGGCCCATTGGTTCACCGAGGGCGCGGCGATCGGGTCGGCCACCGAGTGCGCCGCCCGGCTCGACGAGTACCTGGCGGCGGGGGCCGACGGCATCCTCCTCCACGGCTCGACCGCCCCCGAGCTGGCGGCCGTGGTCGAGGCCTTCGGAGCCCGACCAACCTGATGGCCGTCGCGCTCGACCGACCCGACGAGGTCGCGGCCGCCATCGCCGGTTTCATCGCGGCCCAGCTGGGGCTCGCGGGCGGCCGGGTTCACGTCGAGCTGCAGGACATCCCGGCCAGCGGGAACTCCAACGTGACCGTGCCCCTGACCGCCCGATGGCGCGGCGCTTCGGGACACGAACACTCCGAGGGGCTCGTGCTGCGCATGCAGACCTCGACCAACCAGATCTTCCTCGACGCCGACGTCGTGCGCGAGGCCCGGGTCCTCGCCGCGCTCCACGACACGCCGGTGCCGGCGCCGCGCGTGCGGTGGGTCGAGCCCGGACCCCACCTGCTCGGCCACCCGTTCTTCCTGATGGAGCGCGTCGACGGCACGGTCCCCCATGGCAAGCCGTCGATCCACGCCGACGGCTGGCTTCCTGGTCTGGCGCCCGACATCCGCGACACGGTCTGGCGATCGGCGATCGACACCCTGGCCGCGGTACACGCCGTCGACTCGTCGGTCGGTCATCAGTTCCTCGCCGCCGGACCCACCGGCGCGACCCTCGAGCCGCGGCTCGCCCACCTGCGGAGGTGGTACGAGTGGGTGACCGACCGGCGCAGCTTCCCCATCACCAACGCCGCCCTCGACCACCTCGACGCCCAGCTGCCTCGGCTCGACCCCGGACCGCCGGTGCTGTGCTGGGGCGATCCGCGTGTCGGCAACATGATGTTCGCCGCCGACGGCCGGTGCGCCGCGGTTCTCGACTGGGAGCTGGCGTCGATCGGGCCGGCCGAGGTCGACCTCGGCTGGTGGCTGGCGATGGAGGAATTCCAGACCGGCGCCCACGGCGTCGAGCCGCTTCCCGGATGGCCCGACCGCGACGCCACCATCGCCCGTTACGAGGCGACGAGCGGCCGGCGTGTGGCGCCCGAGGTCGTGGTGTGGGGCGAGATCCTGGCCGCCTGGGTGCTGACCGTCACCGTGATCCGCATGGCCGACATCGCCGTCGCCCGGGGCACCCTGCCGGCCGGCACGCGCATGGGCCACGGTAACCTCACCGCCCAGATGCTCGCCCGCCGGCTCGACCTGCCCGTACCGCCGCTCGACCCCGACTACGCCCGCCGCCGCGGCCTCGCCGCGCCGTGACACCCGCGGCCTCGCCGCGCCGTGACACCCGCGGCCTCGCCGCGCCGTGACACCCGCGGCCTCGCCGCGCCGTGACACCCGCGGCCACGCCGCGCCGTGACACCCGCGGCCACGCCGCG
>CAYMJU010000209.1:0-15031 GCA_964390555.1 uncultured Acidimicrobiales bacterium
CTGGGACTGGAGGACGATCACCAGCGACGAGCTCACGAGCACCTGCCCGGCGCCCGCCAACGCGTAGCACGCGTAGGCCACCGACGGCTCGACGGTGGCGACGGCACCCGCGATGGCGACGGCTTCGACGCAGTACCCGGCGAGAACGGTTCGGGCGCGGCTCATCCGATCGCCGCGAGCGATGAGCAAGTACGAGGCGACCACGGCGCCCAGGCCTTGACATGCGACCAGGCGACCGATGAGGTCGGGGCCGCGGTCGAAGTCCTCGGCGACCAACCCCGCGGTGAGGCCGAGCAGCGGCGAGGCGAGCGCCGCGTTCGCGAGCGCCGCCACCATCGACAGGACGTATCTATGGCGGCGCACATGGTCGATGCCGCTGCGGAACTGCGCGAGGACCGAGCCGAGCCGGTCAGGCGCCGGCGCCGATCGGGGCCGGATCACGAACAGCGCCCACAGCACGACGAGGAACGACAAGGCGTTGATCCCGATCGTCCACGTGGCGCCCTTGAGCTCGAGGACGACGCCCGCGACCGCGGGTCCGAGAGCGCGCGACGCCGGGAACGTCACCGAGTTGATCCGAGAGGCGACCGTCAGGTGGCGGATGGGTACGAGCAGGGGGACCAGGGCGAGCTGGGTCGTGTACTGGATCCCGCTACCGACACCGGCGAGCAGGAGCAGGGCGATGATCGGCCACGGCGCGAGGTGATCGGACACCGCTAGCAACCACAGGCCGATCGTCGACGTGAGCTGGATCAGGTTGGCGAGGATCAGCAGGCGCCGGCGGTCGAAACGATCCGACCACACGCCCGCTACCGGCGCCAAGAAGAGTCCGGGGATCACGATGGCCAAGGCACTGAAGCCGACCCACGCGTTCGAACCGGTGAGGCCGTGCACGATGAACGGCACGGTGAGGCCCTGCATGAAGCTCCCGGCTTGGGAGACCACCGAGCTCAACCAGTAGATCCGGAAGTTGCGGTTGGCGAAGACCTCGCGGACCGAGGGCGGTCCGATCGATGTCTCGTGCACGACGCGCCACGGTAGTCCGGCGCTCACGATCGGCTCCCGCCCTACGATCCAGCGGTGGTCACCCGCCGCGCCCCGGTCATTCCCCAGCTTTTTGTCGCGGCGGTGCTGCTCGGTGTGGTCGCGTTGCTGGTCCGCGGCTACCACGACCCGCACAAGCTGTTCGGGTTCCAGCCCTTCGACGAGTCCGACGTGTGGCGGGTCGACCTCTACCGCGAGATCGACGGTGATCGCGTGCTGGTAGAGGGCGGAGGCTGGGAGGGCTACCGGTGGAACGTGCTCGTGCCGCCGCAGCTACGGGGCCTCGGCCACCTCCGCCACGCGAGCGGCGGGGCGGCCAACACGATCGACTTCCTCGACGACGCCCTCGACTGGGTCGCCGACAACACGCCGGCCGACACGACCACCGACCGGCTCGTTGCCGAGGTCACGTGGTACCACAACACCCGGGGCCCGAACACCACGAGGCTCACCAGCGACGAGCGAGAAGAGGCGGGCGAGCCGTCGTGAGGCGCAGGTGGGCGGCGCTATACGACACACCCGTCGAGCTCGGGTTCGTGGGACTCACCCGGATGCTGTTCGGCGCCATCGTGATCGTGCACCTGCGGCCGATCCTCGAACCGGCGCTCGATGGGTACACCTATCACGACCGGTTCCACGTCCCGTTCTGGGGGTGGCTGCCCAACCCGTCGGTGGGGCTGTACATCGCCATGCTGTGGGTAGGCGTGGTGGCGGGGGCGCTGATGATCGTCGGGCTGACGTCGCGGTTCGCGACCGCCGCCGCCTGGGCGGTCGTGACGTACAACGTGTTGCTCGATCAGGCCGGCTTCCACCACAACCGGGCGTTCCTGATCTACGTGCTGTTCGGGCTCATGTGGCTGCCCACCGATCGCAGCTTCTCCCTCGACGCGGTCGTGGCTCGGCGCCGCGGCCAGGTGCGGCCCACGACCGGGTTCGGCTGGCCGCTGTTCCTCGCCCGGGCGCTCGCCGTCACCGCCTACCTCGGCTCGGGGATCAGCAAGGCCCTCGACGCCGATTGGCGCAGCGGGCTCGTGAACCAGGACCGAATCGCCCGGTCTACCGAGCACCTGGAGAACCTCCCGTGGTCGGACCAGGTGATCGACCTGCTTACCTCGTCGGCGTTCCACTCGGTGATGGCCCCGATCATCCTCGCCACCGAGCTGTTCATCGCCGCGGGCCTGTGGTTCCCCCGCACGCGGGTGCTCGCGGTGTGGGTCGCCGTGGCCTTCCACCTGTCGATCGAGATCGGGGCGAGCGTGCAGGTGTTCAGCCTGGCCGGCATCGCCGCGCTGACGTTGTGGGTCACGCCGCGCCAGGCTGTGCAACCAATCGTGCGCGTCGCCCGGCGTCTACGACCGATCCGACCCCATCCGACACCGGAGGTGTCGGCCCCACTCTCGACACCGGAGGTGTCAGTGACATGAACGAGAACGACCCCGACCTTCCCGCCTTCGCGGCGTTCGGTCCGATCTCCGAGCTCAAGACGCCGACGCTCGGGATCGCGAACCCCCAGGCCATCCACATCGGCTCCTGGGTCACCATCGGCACGTTCGCGGTGATCGAGGCACTCCGGCCCGACCGCGGGATCAACGTGCGCATCGGCGACGGCACTTACGTCGGTCATTTCCTCCGCCTCACCGCGGTCAACCGGGTCGAGATCGGCGCCGACGTCCTGATCGCCGATCGGGTGTACATCTCCGACACCGGCCACATCTACGACGACGTGACCCGGCCGATCAACGCCCAAGGCTTGATGGACAACGGCAACACGGTCGAGATCGCCGACGGGGCGTGGATCGGTATCGGCGCGGCGATCGTGGGCGGCGTGCGGATCGGGCGCAACGCGGTGGTCGGCGCCAACGCCGTGGTGCGAGACGACGTGCCCGACTTCAGCGTGGCCATCGGAAACCCGGCCCGGATCGTGCGCCAACACGACGGCGACCAGTGGCGCTGGATGGTTCCCCGCGACCAGATGTGACCTCCACGCCCATCCCAACCGGCAATCGCGCGAAACGGCCTACCGCACGGGTGGCTGGCTGCGCACGATTCGGTCGGTACGGGGTCGGCGCGCGGCGTAGGACACCACGCACGGGTCGTTGCTGCGGGCCACGCCGCCGATCTGGCCGACCAGAGGGTGGGGGTCGGTGAACCGGGGCGACACGTCGTACCGGGTGAAGAACGCGGTGGCCGCCCGGACCATCGCCGCCAGCGAGAACGGCTGGGCCGGGCACGTGTGAGCCCCATGGCCGAACGCGGTGACGAGCTCGCGGGCGGCCAAGCCGTGGTCGTCGTGCAACCGGCGCCGGTTCCAACGATCGGGGTCCCACCGGTCGAGCCCCGGCGCCGAGTCGAGGTTGGTGAGCGGCAGCAGGGTCGCCAGGATGTCGCCCGGCGCCAGAAGGTACCGGGCGACGCCGTCGTCGACCTCGACGGGCTTCAGCACCGCTCGCATCATGATCGAACGCTGGGCCATGCGGGTCGACTCGAGCGCACACCGCTCGGTCCACGCCGTGTCGCCGGACCGGAGTCGCTCGACGGCGTCGGGCCGCACGACCAGGTCGACGAGCATCCAGCCCAGCGCCGCGAACAGGTTGGACATCGACCCCATGTGCACGAGCACGATGTCGCGGGCGATGCCCGACCAGCGGGCACCGTCGTCGGCCACGTCGGACCACCGCTCGACGATCCGGTCCACGAGCGCGGGGGCGGCGCCACCAGCCGCGGCTTGGCGCTCGGCCATGGCTTCGATGAGCACGGCCTCGGCCTCGGCCAGCGCCGCCCGCTCGCGAACCTTGCCGGCCGCAGCGACATCGGCCATGAGCTGGGGCCGCACGAACGCATCGGACGCATCGAGGACGTCGAGGGCCGCCATGAGCCGCTCGAAGCGTTCGCCGGGCGCCGCCGCTTCCTCGCCCGCCCACGAAGCCAGACCCATCCGGTGGCCGAGGCGACGGGTGAACGTGAACAGCTCGACGTCGCCCGCCCCGCCGAGCCGATCGAGCTCGATGTCGATCGCCCACGCCAACCGGTCGAGGTAGCGGGCGGTGTCGTCGCGGCCGAACAACTCGTGAGGAAACGTGCGCCGCTCGCCGAACAGCTCGTCGGGCACCTTGCGCCGGAGCATCTGCCAGTCGGCCACGCCTTTGCTCGCCGAGGATTCGGGAAGCTCGTAGAACGACCGCACACCGGCGGGCGAGAACACGAACAGGTACGAGGTACCGCCGGCCACGATCTCGAACGTGTCGCCGCACTGTTCCCGAGCGGAGCGGATCTCGGCGACCGGATCGGCGACCGGGTGATCCCACGGGAGATGGGCATCGGCACGCGGCGGCGCAGGCGTGATCATCGGCGAAGTCTGCCCGCGAGTCCGACTTCACCTGGCGTTCACCGCATTGACACAGTCTTCGGCTTGACTCGGGAGATGAACGCAGCGAACGGAGCGGGTGCAGCCGAGGGAGAGCGGCTCCCCGGATGCCGATGGGGTCTGGCGGCGCGCAGCCCCCGGGGACAACCATGAGCGATCGTCCGCCCGCGGTGTTGTTCCTGTGCGTCCACAACGCCGGTCGGTCACAGATGGCCGCGGGCTGGATGCAGCACCTGGCGCCCGCGATAACAGTGATGTCGGCCGGATCCACTCCCGGAGAGCGCCTCAACGCGGCGGCAGTCCAGGCCATGGCCGAGGTCGGGATCGACATCAGCGACCGTCGGCCCGAGCGCTGGACCGACGAGATGGCGCGGGTCGCCGACGTGATCGTCACGATGGGTTGCGGCGACGAGTGCCCGGTCTATCCGGGCGTCCGACGCCTCGACTGGGAACTGGCCGACCCGGCGGGGCAACCTCTGCCCATGGTGCGAGCGGTGCGCGACGACATCCGGGACCGGGTCGAGGTGCTGATCGCCGAGCTGATGGAGCCGCGCCGGTGACTGACCTGCGGCGGCGTCTCCTCGCCGAGTTAGTCGGCACCGCCCTACTCGTCGCCGCGGTCGTGGGCTCGGGGATCATGGCCGACAACCTCAGTGACGACGTCGGGCTCGTCCTGTTGCAGAACACCGTGGCGACGGCCGGCGCGCTGGTCGCCCTGATCCTCGCCCTCGGGCCGGTGTCGGGGGCCCACTTCAACCCGGCGGTGACCCTGGCCGCTCGGTCGTTCCGATCGGTCGACTCACGCACCGCCGGCTGGTATGCCGCGGCTCAGATCACGGGGGCGATCGTCGGCGCGATCGTGGCCAACGTGATGTTCGACCTCGACCCGGTCGAGTGGTCGACCCGAGACCGGTCGGGCGGGCACCTGATCTTCGCCGAGGGCGTGGCGACGTTCGGTCTGGTGCTCGTGATCTTCGGCGTCGTCCGCTCGGGCCGGTCGTCGGCGGCACCGTTCGCGGTCGCCGGCTACATCGCCGGGGCCTACTACTTCACGTCGTCGACGAGCTTCGCCAACCCGGCGGTGACGGTGGGGCGGATGTTCAGCGACACCTTTGCCGGCATCGAACCGGCGTCGGCTCCAGCGTTCGTCGCCGCCCAGCTCGTGGGCGGCGCGCTCGCCGTCGTCGTCGCCCGCGCGCTTTACCCCGACCCGCCGGGCGGGTGAGGCCGCAACCGTTTCAGGCGGGACGGGACTCGGGGAGGCGTACCAACGGGATCGTGCGTTCGGTCTTGGCCTGGTAGTTGTTGTACCAGGCGCGATCGGCGGTGAGCTGATCCCAGAGCGCTTGGTGAGCGTCGCCGCCTTCGAGCACCTCGGGCACCGACCAGAACGCGCCGGTCTGAACCGTGCAGTGCACCTCGGGGTTGGCGTCGCGGTCGCGGATATTGAACAGCCACGACGGATGGTTCTTGGCCCCGGCGAACGAGGCGACGACGACACGTACGCCCTCGGCGTCGATCCACGCCGGTAGGGCGATCTTGTGCTCCTTGCCCGACTTGCGGCCGATCGTGCGGATCAACACGTGGTGCATGCCGGCCTGTTGCCACACGATGTCCTCGGTCATCGTCTCCATGGCGGCGACGTGGTGGGCCGTCAACTCGATGATCTTGTCCTGGGTGGGGGTCTCCCACACCTGCTCGACTCGTTGGCTGGTCGGCTGGGGTTGGCTCGTCGTCATGCCGTGAGTTCTACAGCGTCGGGGCGGGCCGCGTGACACCGTCGGCTTCGGCGGCCGCAGCCACCGCGGGAGCGACGCGGGCGACGACCGCGCGGTCGAACACCGAGGGCACCACCATCGACGGGGCGAGCTGGGTGTCGGTGACGGACTCGGCGATCGCCCGGGCCGCGGCCAGCTTCATCGACTCGGTGACGTCGGTGGCGCCGGAATCGAGCGCGCCCCGGAAGATGCCGGGAAAGGCCAGCACGTTGTTGATCTGGTTGGGGTAGTCACTCCGGCCGGTCGCCATGACCGCGGCCAAACCGTCTGCCGCCTCGGGCCGGATCTCGGGGTCGGGGTTGGCCATGGCGAACACGATCGGGTCCTTGGCCATCGTGCGCAGCTCGGCGGCGGTGATCAGGTCGGGTCCGCTCACACCGATGAACACATCGGCGCCCCGAAGCACATCGGCGAGCGAGCCGGTCTTGCGGTCGGGGTTGGTGTTCTCGGCGAACCATCGCTTGGCCGGGTTCATGGCATCGCGGCCGACGTGCAGCGCGCCCACCCGGTCGACGCCGACGACCTCACCGACCCCGGCGCCGAGGAGGATCTTGCCGCACGCCACCCCGGCCGCGCCGGCTCCGGCGATGACCACCGACACGTCCTCGATCCGCTTGCCGGTGATCTTCAGCGAGTTCCACAGCGCGGCGAGAACGACGACCGCCGTGCCGTGCTGGTCGTCGTGGAACACCGGGATGTCGAGGCTGGCCTTGAGCCGTTCCTCGATCTCGAAGCACTCGGGCGCCGCGATGTCTTCGAGGTTGATCCCGCCGAAGGTTGGCGCGATGCGCTCGACGAAGTCGACGACCTCCTCGACGGTCCGGGCGTTGATGCAGATGGGGAAGCCGTCGACCCCGCCGAACTCCTTGAACAGCAGCGCCTTGCCTTCCATCACCGGCATGGCGGCCTCGGGGCCGATGTCGCCCAAGCCCAGCACGGCGGTCCCGTTGCTGACGATGGCCACGGTGTTCTTGCGGATCGTGTAGCGGCGCGACAGCTCGGGGTTGGCATGGATGGCGGTGCAGACACGGGCCACACCCGGCGTGTAGGCCATCGACAAGTCGTCGCGGTCGTCGACCGGCGCCAGCGACTTGACCTCGATCTTGCCGCCCTCGTGCATAGCGAAGGTGCGGTCCCACCAGTCGACGAGCGTCACCTCGTCGAGCGCCCGCACGGCATCCACCACGCGCCCCTGATGCGCGACGTCGCGGCAGTGGACGACGAGACAGCGGCGAAGCTCGGGGCCCCGTACGTCGAAGCCGTCGAGAGCGCCGATGTTGCCTCCGGCCGCGCCGATGGCAGAGGCCAGGCGTCCGAGCGTGCCGGGGACGTTGGCCAGCCGGCAGTCGAGGGTGATCGAGTACGCGGCAGTCGGAGTGGTGGCCATGTACGCCGAGCGTAGGCGCGCGGTGAGTAACCTCCGAACGGTGGGAACCATTCGGGTCGTCGGGTTCGACCATCTGGTGCTGCGCTGCGCCGACGTCGAGGCAACGCTGCGGTGGTACATCGACATGCTCGGCCTGCGCGGCGTGCGGGTCGAGGAATGGCGGCGGGACGAGGTGTTCTTCCCGTCGGTCCGCATCGACGACTCGACGATCATCGACCTGATCCCGGCCGGCTCGCCACCGAAGGATCGCAACGTCGATCACGTGTGTCTGGTCGTCGAGCCCGGCGTCGTCGATGCCGTCGCCGCGTCGGGCGAGTTCCGCGTGGTCGACGGCCCCGACCATCGCTTCGGCGCCCGCGGCACCGGCTGGTCGATCTACGTTCTCGACCCCGACGACAACGTCATCGAGCTCCGCTCGTACTGAACACCTGGAGGTTCCGGTGCCGTCGATGTCGCAGCGGGTCATGTTCGCGGGGAGCCAGGGCACCGACCTGGCGGCACGGCTCGACCTGCCGGCGGGTCCGGTGCGGGCGAACGCCGTGTTCGCCCACTGCTTCACGTGCTCCAAGGACATCCACGCCGCCGGGCGGATCGCCGCCGGCCTGAACGCCGCCGGGTTCGCGGTGCTGCGGTTCGATTTCACCGGCCTCGGATCGAGCGAGGGCGAGTTCGCCAACACCGACTTCTCGTCGAACCTCGATGACCTTCGGCTCGCCGCGGGATGGCTGGCCAGCGAGCGGTCGGCACCGCAACTCCTGGTGGGCCATTCGCTCGGCGGCGCGGCCGTTCTCTCGGTGGCGGGCGAGATGCCGACCGTGCGCGCGGTGGCGACGATCGGCGCGCCGGCGACCACGACCCACCTGCGCCAGCTGTTCACCGGCAGCATCGAGACCATCGAGCGCGACGGCCGGGCCGAGGTCTCGATCGGCGGCCGGCCGTTCACGATCCGGCGCGAGCTGCTCGACGATCTGGAGCTCCACTCGGTCTCGGAGCGGGCAAGCAACCTGCGCGCCGCGCTGATGGTGCTGCACTCGCCGACCGACAACGTGGTCGGCATCGAGAACGCGGCCGAGATCTACCAGGCCGCCCGCCACCCGAAGAGCTTCGTGGCCCTCGACGGTGCCGACCATCTGATCTCGGACCGCCGCGACGCGACCTACGCGGCGACGATGATCGCCGCCTGGGCCGGCCGCTACGTGGTCGATGAGCATCCACCGGCGCCGGACCCGTTCGGGCGCGGCCAAGCGGTCGTCGGCGAGACGACCCAGGGAAAGTTCCTCAACCACGTGATCGCGGGACGCCACCACTTCCTCGCCGACGAACCCGAGGACGTCGGGGGCTTCGATGCCGGTCCGTCGCCGTTCGACCTGTTGTCGTCGGGGCTCGGCGCGTGCACCTCGATGACGCTGCGCATGTACGCCGATCGCAAGGCCCTTCCGCTCGAGCGGATCGTCGTCGAGGTCGACCACCACAAGGTCAACCCGCCGCCCGAGGACGGCAAGGTCGACGTGTTCGAGCGCCGCATCCACCTGACCGGCGACCTCACCGAGACCGATCGCCAGTCGCTCCTCAGCATCGCCAACCGGTGCCCGGTGCATCTCACCCTCGAGCGCAGCTCCCACATCGAAACCTCGGTCGTCGAATGACCACCGGGCCCCGCCGCCTCCACAACGAGGACTGGGGGTTCGAGACCAACTGCTTCGTCTGCGAACCGCGCAACGACCGTGGCTTGCGTCTCCCGTTCTGGTGCGACGACGAGGCCGGCGTGGTGTCGACGGAGTTCGAGCTCGATGCCGGCTACTCGGGGGCGCCCAATTTCGTCCACGGCGGGGTCACCCTCGCGGTGCTCGACGAGGCGCAGGCCTGGGCGTGCATCGCGATCGGCCACCAGTGGGCACTCACGACCGAGACGACCACGCGCTTCCTCCGCCCGGTGCGGATCGGCCACCGCTACCGGGTCGAGGCACGGGTCGTCGACCACACCGACAGCATCATGCGGACCACCGGTGTGGTGACCGACGAGGCCGGCAAGGTGCGGGCCGAGTCGACCGCCGCCTTCACCACCATCGGCGAGGCCTACGCCCGCCGAGCGATCGGCGACGTCACGGCCGACCTCGACCCCACCTACCTGTCCGGCGGCTGAACCGACCACAGCGCGCTGATCAGGTAGAGCCCAGAGCCGTCGCTGCCAGTAGGTGAGCGATTTGCCAGGATCTAGGTGGTGGATTTGCCAGTCCGCCCGTGGTGGATCTGCCACCGCGCCGGAGGGCATCTCAAAGGGTCCAGAGGCGGTGGGTGGAGGCGTCGACCTCGTCGGCGACGGTCACCCGGTCGTGCGGGTCGAGGGTCGACGCGTCGTCGGGGTCGCCCGCGGTGTCGGTGGCTTCGTCGAAGCGGTGTCGTAGCGGCGACAGGAACCGGCTGAGCGGAGCGTACGAGTGCCGGTCGCCCCGGCCCTGGCGGGTGTGGTGATACCGGAGGGGCGCGTAGACGTGCAACACGTCGCGGGCCCGGGTGAGCGCGACGTACATCAGGCGCCGCTCCTCCTCGAGCCCGGCTGCGGTCGACAAGCTCATGTCGGCGGGCATGTTGCCGTCGGTGGCGTGAATGAGGTGCACGGCCTCCCACTCGCCACCCTTGGCCGAGTGGATGGTCGACAGCGTGAGGTAATCGTCGTCGAGGTGTGGCTCGTCGGCCAGGTCCCCGGTCGAGGCCGGCGGTTCGAGCACCAGCTCGGTCAGGAACCGTTGACGCGACGTGTACGCCTCGGCGGTGGCCTGGAGCTGGCGCAGATCGCCGACCCGCACGTCGGCCCGGTCGTAGCGGCGGTCGAACGTCGCCTCGAGCCAGCGGGTCAGTCGCTCGACCTGAAGCGCGGGCGGCGGCGCGGTCGAGTCGTCGCCGGCGCACTCGCCGAGCGCCACGGCGAGATCGTTGGCGTCGTCGCGCGCCGCGGCCGGCATCGGCGGCCGAGCGTGGAGGAACCGGTCGAGCGGGTCGCGGCCATCTGAGTCGGACGCGTCGCCGCTGGCCTCGGTCGCGCCGATGGCGGCGAGGGTGCGCGACACGGCGGCCGGACCGACGCCGGGCAAGGCCCGCAGCACGCGGCTCCAGGCCAGTTCGTCGTAGGGATTGTCGAGGACGCGGAGCAACGCGACCAGGTCCTTGACGTGAGCGGCTTCTAGGAACTTGAGGCCGCCGAACTTGAGGTACGGGATGTCGCGGCGGCCGAGCTCGAGCTCGAGCAGGTCGCTGTGGTGCCCCGTTCGGAACAGCACGGCCTGATCGATGAGCGCCGTGCCCTCCTCGCGCAATGCGAGGATCGAGTCGGCCACCGCACGGGCCTGGCTCATCTCGTCACGGCATGTGGTGAGAACCGGGACCCGCTCGCCGCGCCGGATCGGCCGGAGCGTCTTGTCGAAGTGCACGTCCGACGCTGCGAGCACGTCGTTGGCCACGTCGAGGATCGGACCGATCGACCGGTAGTTGTCCTCGAGGGTGACCCGGGTCGCGCCGGGTCGGCGCTCGGTGAAGGTCCACATGTTCTCGACGGTCGCGGCCCGGAACCCGTAGATGGCTTGGGCATCGTCGCCCACAACGGTCAGGCGAACCCCCCGGTCCGCGATCGAGTGCACGATGTCGGCCTGGACCGGATCGGTGTCCTGGAACTCGTCGACGAGCACGTGGTCGAAGCGCCGGGCCACGCGGTCGCCGACGTCGGGTGAGGCGAGCATGGCCCGCCAGAACAACAAGAGGTCGGCGTAGTCGAGCAACCGGCGCGACCGCTTGCGCCGGGTGTAAGCCTCGAAGATCGCCGGGAACGACTCGAGGTGCTCGATGCACCACGGGTACTCGGCCTTGACCACCTCGCCGAGCGGCCTCTGGGTGCCGACCACCCGGTCGTACACGGCAGCGATCGTCTCCTTCTTCGGGAATCGAGGCCCGGTGGTGTCGACGTGGGCGGCGCGAACCAGACCGATGAGATCGACCGCGTCGCCCTGGTCGATCACGCTGAATCCCTCGTCGAGGCCGATGGCGTGGCCCTCGATGCGCAGCAGTCGGTTGGCGACCGAGTGAAAGGTGCCGCCCCACACCCGTTCGGTCGCCGACTCGTCGGTGAGCTGCCCGGCGCGGGTGAGCATCTCCTGGGCGGCCCGGCGCGTGAAGGTCAACAGCAGGATCCGGTCGGGTGCCAGGCCGGACTCGATCAGATGGGCGACCCGAGCGGCGAGCGTGCCGGTCTTCCCGGTGCCGGCCCCGGCGACTACGAGCAGCGCCGGCCCGTCGTGGATGACCGCGGCGCGCTGTCCCGGGTTCAGCCGCCGCATCCAGCGCGGGCCGTCGTCGCTCTCGTCTGGGAACACGCGTTCGCCAGCTTAGCCGTGCGCTCCCAGTAGCGCCGGATTGCTACTGCAGGCCGTGCGAGGCGCCGCCATCGACGAGGACGGCGGTGCCGGTGACGAACTTGGCGGAGTCCGAGCAGAGGAACGCCGCGATCCGACCGAAGTCGTCGGGGTCGCCGAGGGTCCCGGTCGGCAGATCGCGGGCTGCGGCGTCGAGGTCGTCGTAGAGAGAGGCCAAGCGGGCGGTGAGGTGTAGCCCCGGCTGCAAGGAGTTGACGGTTACGCCGTCGGCCGCCACCTCGCGCGCCGTCGCCTTCAGGAACGCGGTGAGCCCGGCCCGGGCGGTGCTCGACGAGATCAAGTGGGCCAGCGGTTCGCGAACCCCGATCGAGGTGATGGCGACAACACGCCCCCAGCGCCGCTGCTGCATCGCGGGCACGAACCGCTTGCACAGGGCGACGGTCGGGATCAAGTTGAGCGCGACGGCGCCCAGATAGGCCGCGACGTCGGTCGACGCGAACGTCCCCGGCGGCGGACCGCCAGCGTTGGCGATGACGATGTCGACCCGGCCTAGCGCCTCTTCGACCCGGTCGCACATACCCGCCAGATCTTCGGGATCGGATATGTCGGCGGCTTCGATGACCGTGTCGGCGGGCAGGTCCGACGCGGCCTGGGCCAGCTTGGAGCGGTCGCGCGACACCACCGCGACCCTCACGCCTTCAGATGCCAGAGCCCGAGCGCAGCCGAGCCCGAGCCCGCTCGACGCACCGGTGACCAGAGCGGTTCTTCCTGCCAGGCCGAGTTCCATGTCGCCGGCCAGGGTACTGCGACGACAACGAGCGGCGCAGCCACATTGGAGGGCTCGCCGGGCGGCACTACCGTCGCCACATGATCGACGTCGAGGTCCGCGACCGGGTCGCGGTGATCACCCTCAACCAACCCGACAAGCTCAACGCGCTGAGCGGAGGTGCCATCGGCGACCTGTCCGCAGCGTACGAACGCCTCGATCGAGACGACGAGGTCGTCGTGATCGTGCTGACCGGTGCCGGGCGAGCGTTCTGCTCCGGCGCCGACTTGAGCCGCCCGGGCGGGGCGTTCCAGGCGCCCGCGGACCGGCCAGCGTTCCGGTCGGCGCCGCCGCACCCGTGGGCGTTCGAGATCCGCAAGCCGGTGCTGGCCGCGATCAACGGTCATGCGATCGGTCTCGGCATGACGATCGCACTCCACGCCGACATCCGGGTCATCGCCGACGAGGCGAAGTGGGGCGTCGTGCAGGCTCGCCGCGGCGTCGTCGGTGACGCCGTTTCGCACTGGACGCTCGCCCGCGCCGTCGGCCTGGCCCGCGCCGCCGAGGTGCTGCTGACCGGCCGGCTGTTCACCGGGCCGGAGGCGGTGGCCATGGGCGTGGCCAGCCGAGCCCTTCCCGCCGGCGAGGTTCTACCGTTCGTGATGGACACGGCGAACGAGATGGTGCGCGAGTGCTCACCACTGTCGCTGGCGTTCAGCAAGCGCATCCTGTGGGCCGCCGCCGACACTTCGGCACCAGCGGTCGACGACCTCGAGTCGGCCGCCCACTCGGTGCTGATGGGCGCACCTGACGCCCTCGAAGGCGGCGCCGCGGCCTTCGAGAAGCGCGCCCCCCAGTGGACGTCGTCGGTCCCCCGCGACTGGCCGGCCACCGGACCCTTCGCCACCTGACGCAAGCCCCGCTACCGTCGCGCGATGCCGAAGACGATGCTCGACCCGCTGAGCGAGGCGTACCGCCTCGACCCCGCCCGCTGCCTGGCTGAAGCCCGCGACCAGGCGCCGATGCACTTCCTGCCCCAGGTCGGCGTGTGGTTCGCCGTGTCCTACGACGTGGTGAAGGACCTGTTCACCCACCCGTCGTTCACCAACGACATGCGGGCGTGGGAGCACTACCGCCCGCCGGCGCCCGGCACCGTCGCCGAGTGGCAGTCGACGCGCAGCCTGTTCGCCAAGAGCGGCGCGGACCACGCCCGCACTCGACGCCTGGCGTCGCACGCGTTCACGCCCGCTGCCGTGCGGCGCATGGACTTCCGTATCGACGAGGTTTGCGAGCGGTACGGCCGCGAGCTCGACGCCGAGGCCGGGGACGTCGTCGACATCGCCAATTCGTTCACCCGGGTGATCCCGAACACAGTGATCAGTCGGATCATGGGCGTGCCGCCGATGGGCGACGACGAACGCCGGTTCCGCGAGATCGCGGCGGCGCCGATCAGGGGGGCCAACCCGTTGCTCAGCGACGACGAGCGGGCTGCTGTCGAGAGTGCGGCGGAGGAGCTGGTCGGGTATCTGAGAGGCATCGCCGAGGCCCGGCGGGCCGCGCCGGGCGAGGATCTCGTCACCGATCTCGTCACCGCCTACGACGCCGACGACCAGCTCACCGATGACGAGGTCGTCCTCATCATCTTCGCCCTCATCTCCGCTGGCACCGACACGACCACGTTCGCTTCGACCTATGGGCTGCGCTCGCTGCTGCGCAACCGCGATCAGCTCGATCTGCTGCGCTCACGGCCCGACTTGATGGGCAACGCCGTGGTCGAGCTGTTGCGCTACGAATTGGGCGCCGGCGCGCTTCCCCGCTACTGCGCCGAGGATTGCCAGATCGCCGGGGTGACGATCCGCAAGGGCCAGGCGGTGTTCCTGTCGCTCCTCGCCGCTCACCGCGACCCTGACGTGTTCCCAGATCCCGACGTGCTCGACCTGACCCGCGACACCACCGACGTGATGGTGTTCGGCCACGGTCCGCACTATTGCCTGGGCGCCAACCTGGCCAAGGCCGAGCTGGCTGGCATCTACCGCCAGGCCCTCGATCTCATGGGCCCCGATCCCGTGTTGCTAGAGGACCAGATCACCTACACCCCGCCGTCGCTGATGTTCACCACCATCGACGCCCTTCCCGTGAGGCTCTGATCCCCGGCCCGCGTGTGCTTCTGTGAACGGTTACGTCCCTCAGTGGGACGTAACCGTTCACAGAATGACGAGACGGGCGTAGGGTCAGGACTGTGGCGGCGCGGCGAGACACGGTGTATGACCTGGTGGCGATCGGTGGCGGCACGGCGTCGCTCGTCGCCACGGTGATCGCGGCCGGCCT
>CAYMJU010000210.1:0-4201 GCA_964390555.1 uncultured Acidimicrobiales bacterium
GCCGTGACACCCGCGGCCACGCCGCGCCGTGACACCCGCGGCCACGCCGCGCCGTGACACCCGCGGCCACGCCGCGCCGTGACACCCGCGGCCACGCCGCGCCATCACACGACGCGCGTGATCCACGCCGCCATGGCGTCGAGGGCTTCGGCGAGCAGCTCGGGCTGGCCTTCGAAGTAGTGGTTGGCGCCGCGGATCTCGACGATGTCACGCGCCGGGGCCCGGGTCGCCGCGTCGTACATCTGGCGCCCCATGTGGGGTAGCACCGTGGGGTCGGCGGTACCCGACTCGACCAGCAGGGGGACGTCGATCTCGGGGAGCCAACGCAACGAGTCGGCGTTGGTGTGGTCGAGGGACCACTGGTTCAGCCACGCCCGCAACGTGGTGGTGCGGCTGATGCCGGCCGGCAGGTGATTGGCGACCGCGGGCGGTCCCCAAAGCGTCACGCCGACCTCGCGGTCGCTCGGGTCGATGGCGCCGTCGAGGAACCGCAGGTCGGCGGCGGTCCCGGGCACGACGAAGGCCATGTCCTCCAGCCCGGCCGGCACGTGGGTCGCCGACCCGAGGGTTCGTAGTTGCGCCTCGACCCACGCCGAGATGCGCCGGTTCCGGGCGACTTGGGCGGCCCGGTACCGCTCGACGAACTCGGCGCTGAACGGCGGGCCGTTGTCGGGGTTGTGCATGTCGAGGGCGGGGTCGCGCTCGAAGGGCTGACGCTCGTCGACGATCGCCGGGTCGAGCCACTCGGAGCTGAGCCGGGCCCGAGACGGGTGGGCCATGAACATGACGAGGGCATCCACGGGAGTGAGGCCGGCCTGGGTGAGGTCGGGACCGCCACCTGGCGGCTCGGTGACCGTCGGGTTGCGGGCCTGGGCCTGGTAGTACGGCACGATCGAGGCGCCGCCACTGTTGCCCACCAGGACGACCTTGCCGTACCCCCGGTCGTAGAGGTGCCGAACCATGTCGCCGATGTCGAGCAGGCAGTTCTCCATGATCAGCGACGTGTCGTTGCCCACGTAGCGTGTGGTGAACCCGACCGCCCCGAAGCCCCGCTCCGCCAGCCCGGCCAACGCGTAGTGGCCGAGGAAGTTCGCGGTCGGATGGCAGAACATGACCGCCACGTCGGGCTCGGTGCCGGCGACGCGCACCTCGCTGCCCCATACGGTGCGCGACAACCGAGCCACTCCCGAGTAGATCTCGACCTTCTGGTGGGCGGCGGTCGTGGCCCCCAGCAGGTTGCGCTCCAGCGTGGCCATGGGACTCCCCCTCGAATCTGGCATCCGTGTCACCTCGACAGTACAACCGTCTAGCGTGGGGTCGTGAGAAGCGACACGATCCGATGGGATCTGGGGCGCAGCCCTCAGCGAGAACGATGAGCGACGAGACGGCGTTGCAGATCGAGCGTCATGAGGCGGTGGCGCTGGTCCGGCTACACCGTCCGCACCGCCGCAACACCATCGACATCGACACCTGCGCTGAGTTGACCGAGTTGCTCGCCGGTCTCGACGGTGACCGGGCGACGCGGGCGATCGTGGTCACCGGCAGCGGCCGCGACTTCTGCACCGGAGCCGATGCGGTCAGCTCCAACGACGCCATCGCGGAGATGACGACCCTCGACTACCGCGACGCTACCGTCGGGTTCAACCGGCTGTTCCAGACCATGTGGGAGATCGAGACACCGACCGTCAGCGCCGTCAACGGCACGGTGGCCGGTGCCGGGTTCCTTCTCGCGTTGCTCGCCGATCTCGTCGTCGCCGCCGAAGGCGCGCGCTGGACTCACGTGTTCGCCCGCCGGGGCATGGTGCCCCACGCCGGCGACCCGTACTACCTGCCCCGGATAATCCCGTTCCACCGGCTGAACGAGTTGGCCCTGCTCAGCGACCCCGTCGACAGCGAGACCCTCCACACGTGGGGGGTCGTCAATCGCCTGGTACCCGCCGACGCCGTTGCGGCGACGGCGCTCGACCTCGCCACCCGGCTCGCCGCCGGTCCCACCCGCTCGCTCGGCTTGGCCAAGCGCCTGTACCGCCGCTCGTTCGACAGTGACATGGCGACCTCGCGCGCCGAGGAGCGGGCGGCCATCGCCCTCGCCTCGACCACCAAGGACCGCCTCGAAGGCGTGCAGAGCTTCGTCGAGGGACGCCCACCCCACTTCACCGGCACCTGACCGTGGCCCCCAACCTTCCAGCCGGAGGATGACATGACCGACGACATCACCGATCACGTCACGCGCACCGACGTCGACGGTGTCGTGACGGTGACGTTCCATCGCCACGACAAGCTCAACGCCATCACCGGGCGCATGCTCGACGTGCTGCGACAGGCTGCTGAGGACCTGGCCGAGCGCGATGACCTGCGGGTGCTCGTGATCACCGGCGAAGGTCGCTACTTCACGTCGGGGCTCGACATCACCGAGCTCCAGGGCGACGTGGGCCGAGGAACCGACGGGGTGGTGCGGGGCTCCACGATGCGGCGCCAGTACCGCGCTCAGGCCCAGCACGACTTCTACGACTTCCTCGAATCGATCGAGAAGCCGATCGTGTTGGCCGCCCAAGGTTCGTGCATGGGCATCGGCATCGAGCTCGGGGCGTCGTGCGACTTCCGGCTGGCCGCCGACACCGCGGTCTTCGCGCTGCCCGAGGTCCCCAACCTGGCGGTGATACCCGGTTCGGGCGGCGTCAGCCGGCTCACCAGGCTCGTCGGTCCGCACTGGGCGAAGTGGCTGGCCATGGCCGGCGAGACCGTCGACGCCCAAACGGCGCTGACGATCGGCTTCGTTCACGCCGTGTACCCCGCAGCCGAGTTCGCCGAGCGGACCCAGGCCTTCGCGGCCCGCCTGGCGGGCTACCCGCGCGAGGCGCTCGGACTGGCCAAACTGGCGATCGACACCGCTGCTAGCACCGATCGCCGCGGTGCCCGCGACGTCGATCGGCTGGTGCAGACGATGCTGTTCGCCGGCGACGAGCATCGCGCCAAGGTCGACGCCTTCGTCAACCGCCGCTCCCGACCCTGACCGCGTCAGACCGCCGCCGGGAGGTGGATCAGCCGGGAAAGGAGGGCGCGGGGTCCGCCGCAGACGTGGCTGATCACGTGCGCCCGCTTCACGTACAGGTTGGCGTTGTGCTCGGCGGTGAAGCCCATGCCGCCGAGAACCTGCACGGTGGCGGCGGCGTTGCGCTCGGCCGCGTCGGCGGCGACCACGTGCGCGCTGATGGCGTGGAACTCGGCGTCGGCGCGGCCCTCGTCGTGAGCCAACGCCGCGAAGAGCACCTGCGACCAGGCCGCCTCGCACCGGATCGCCATGTCGGCACACGGGTGCTTGACCGCCTGGTTGACCCCGATCGGCTTGTCGAACTGGAACCGGGTCCGGGCGTGCTCGGCCGAGATGTCGCGCGTGGCCTCGGCGATGCCCGCAAGCTGAGCGGCGACGAGGACCAGCGCCCGCCGGTGGACGGCATCGATCGCGGCTTGGACTGCGGCGACCGGCGACCCGGAGAGCATGGCCGCGGTCAGGCTCGAAGCCGGATCGATCGACCCGACGGGCGACACACCAGCCAGATCGGCGACCGCGTACAGGGCCGCGCCCGCTTCATCGACGACCAGAGCGTGCTCAGCTCCCGCGGCGTCGACCAGATGCAGACGTTCGGGCGAAATGGGCACCGCCCACGCGACCCGGGCCGTACCTGCGACTACGGCCTCGGCCAGATCGGCACGCCCGCCAGCCGCGGCGACGCGGGCGCCGAGCATCGAGGCGATCCAGGGTCCGGCGGCGAGGCTGCGACCGACCTCGCGAAGGACCAGGACCTCGTCGACCAGGCCGGCGCCGTAACCGCCCAACACCTCCGGCAGGCCGATGGCGAACCAACCGAGTGCGGCGGCCTCGGCCCACGCGACGGCGTCGACCGGATCGGACTCGCCGAACCGCGAACGGGTGCGCTCGACCGGGAGCTTCTCGGCGAGGAACGCCGCCGTCGAGGCGACGAGCTCGGCTTGCTCGGGGCTCGGGAGCAGATCCATCAGCGTGCCTCGCTCATCGGTTTCCGCTGGGGGCTACGCGCCCCCAGACCCCATCGGCACCCGGGTCGCTGCGCTCCCCCGGCTGCACTCGCTCGCTCCGCTTCGCTCATCGGTTTCCGCTGGGGGCTACGCGCCCCCAGACCCCATCGGCACCCGGGTCGCTGCGCTCCCCCGGCTGCACTCG
>CAYMJU010000211.1:0-27301 GCA_964390555.1 uncultured Acidimicrobiales bacterium
TCGAACGTGATGCCCTTGCCCACGAGCGCGAGCGTGGGGGTCTTGGCCGACGCCCGCGGCGGGTCGTAGGCCAGCTCCACGAACCGAGGAGGCAGCGTCGAACCCCGGTTGACCCCTAGCAATCCACCCATCCGGGCCCGCCGGATCGCTGCTTCATCGAGGACCTTGACCTTGAGGCCGGCTTCTCGCCCTTCGGCCGCGGCGCGGTCGGCGAACACCGGAGCGGTGAGCGAGCCGCCGGGCTCGTTCACCAGATCGCGGGCCAAGCACACGGCGTCGGCGATGATCACGCCCCGTTCGACGCCGGACCGGGCGCCGCCGACGACGGTGATCTGGGCAAGCTTCGGGGGCGTGGCCGACGGCTTCAGCCGGTTGTACGAGTAGCTGCCGAGGCGCATGCCCTCGACGACCGCCTGGCTGGCCGCGACACGATCGACCGTGCCCGCAGAGTCATCGACGAGCGTGACCGCGGCCCGAGCGTGGGACTTGAGGGCCCGGGCCCCGTGGGCCGAGGCCTTTCGCACACCGTGGACGTCGAGCGCGCCCGACTCGCCCAATCCGACGAGCACCACGACGCTGCGACCCGCAGGCACGATCGCCACCTGTCCGGGCTTGCCCTCGAACCCGAGGGCGTCGAGCGTCGAGCTAGGCACACCCGCTCCGTTGCCGTCGAGCTGATCGGACGCCACGCCACGGACTACGGCGACGTTGGCCGGGGTCCGGGCCGCGGACTTGAAGGTGATCGACATTGAATGGCCTCCCAGCGTCTGGCGCGGCGAGAAGAGCCGCCACCGGGGCGCCAGGTTACCCACCTGTCACGTCGGGTGGGGCACGCATCCCGGCGTCGGCCAAGGTCGGTAGCGTGGTCTGATGGCCGGACCGGTTTCCTTCGTCGACGCGGCGCGCGATCGCGTCGTCGTGTTCGATGGAGCGTTCGGGACCTACGTCCAGGCGCTCGATCTGGGGGCCGATGACTTCGGCGGACCCGAGCTCGAAGGGTGCAACGAGATCCTTTGCGTGACTCGGCCCGACGCCATCGCCGAGATGCACGACATCTATCTCGGCCTCGGCGTCGACGTGATCGAGACGGCGACGTTCGGCGCCTTCGCCATCCCGCTCGGCGAGTACGGCGTCGCCGACCGGGTGACCGAGATAAACCTCGCGGCCGCCCGCATCGCCGTCGAGGCGGCCCGGTCGCACAGCACCTCGGACCGTCCCCGGTGGGTCGCCGGGTCGATCGGTCCGGGCACCAAGTTCGCGTCGCTCGGCCAGATCACCTATGTCGACCTGCGCGATGTCTACGAGGAACAGGCCCGCGCCCTGCTCGAAGGCGGCGTCGACCTCTTCATCGTCGAGACCATGTTCGACCTGCTCGGCGCCAAAGCGGCGATGAACGGCTGCCGACGAGCGATGGTCGCCGCCGGCCGCGAGATCCCGATCCAGACCCAGGTGACCATCGAGCTCACCGGCCGCATGCTCCCCGGCACCGAGATCGCCGCCGCCGTGGCCGCCCTCGATCCGCTCCGACCCGCGGTGCTCGGCATCAACTGCGCGACCGGGCCGGCCGAGATGGGCGAACACCTACGGGTGCTGTCCCGGCAGAGCCGGGTACCCATCTCGTGCATCCCCAACGCCGGCATGCCGTCAGTCGTCGATGGGCACATGCACTACGACCTGACCCCCGCCCAGCTCGCCGACTACCTGGCGCGCTACGTGACCGACCTCGGGGTGACCGTGATCGGCGGGTGCTGCGGGACCACGCCCGCGCACATGCGGACCGTCATCGAGCGCTGCCGCGACCTGGAACCGGCCCGCCGCGACCCACGACCCGAGCCGGGAGCGACGTCGATCTACAGCCTGGTGCCGTTCGCCCAGGACACGTCGTTCCTCATGATCGGCGAGCGCACCAACGCCAACGGCTCCAAGGCGTTCCGCGACGCCATGCTCGCCGAGGATTGGGACCATTGCCTCAAGATCGGCACCGAGCAGGTGCGCGAGGGTGCCCACGTCATCGACGTGTGCGTCGACTACGTCGGCCGCAACGGCACGATCGACATGGACCAGATCGCCCGCCGCTTCGCCACCCAGGTGGCCGCCCCGCTCGTTCTCGACAGCACCGAGCCCGAGGTGATGGAAGCCGGGCTCCGCCACATCGGCGGTCGCGCCATCCTCAACTCCGCCAACCTCGAAGACGGCGACGGTCCCGGAAGTCGCGCCGACCGCGTCTTCAACCTGGCCCGCGAGTTCGGCGCCGCGGTGATCTGCCTGCTGATCGACGAGCAAGGCCAGGCTCGCGACATCGAGTGGAAGATGCGTATCGCCCACCGCATCCACGACCTGGCCGTCGGTCATTACGGGCTCGAGTCGAGCGATCTGATCTTCGACGCCCTCACCTTTCCGCTGTCGACGGGGGGCGACGACCTGCGCGGCGATGCCATCGCGACCATCGAAGCCATCCGTCGCATCAAGGCCGAGATGCCCGGCGTGTACACCACCCTCGGCGTCTCCAACGTCTCGTTCGGACTGAAGCCAGCTTTGCGCCACGCGCTCAATTCGGTGTTCCTGCACGAGGCCGTCGAGGCCGGTCTCGACTCGGCGATCGTGCACGCCGGCAAGATCATGCCGCTGTCGCGCCTCCCCGACGAGCATCGGCAGGTGAGCCTCGATCTCGTGTGGGACCGTCGCGGCCGGTCGGGCGGCGACGGGACCGACGAGGCCTATGACCCCCTCGTCGCACTCCTCGAGGTGTTCGCCGACGTGCAGAGCACCACGGCCGTTCGCGAGGATCGCTCCGGCTGGTCGGTCGAGCAGCGCCTCTCCCAGCGGATCATCGACGGCGACCGCAACGGCCTGACCGACGAGCTCGACGAGGCCCTCGGCGCTGGACTCCCGGCCCTCGACATCGTGAACGACGTGTTGCTCGCCGGCATGAAGGTCGTCGGTGACCTGTTCGCCTCGGGTGAGATGCAGCTGCCGTTCGTGTTGCAGTCCGCCGAGACGATGAAGGCTGCGGTGGCCTACCTCGAGCCCCACATGGATCGGCTCGCTGGCGAGAGCGGCGCCAAGGGTCGCCTCGTGATCGCCACCGTCAAGGGTGACGTGCACGACATCGGCAAGAACCTCGTCGACATCATCCTCACGAACAACGGTTACGAGGTCCACAACCTCGGGATCAAGGTCTCGATCAACGAGATGATCGAGAAGGCGACCGAAGTCGGCGCCGACGCCATCGGTATGAGTGGGCTGCTCGTGAAGAGCACGTTGATAATGCGCGACAACCTGCAGGAGCTCAACGATCGTGGCCTCGCCGCCACACCGGTGCTGCTCGGCGGGGCGGCCCTGACCCGCAGCTATGTCGAGCGCGATCTGCGTGAGGTGTACGACGGCCGCGTGTTCTACGGGCGCGACGCCTTCGAAGGTCTGCGAGTGATGGACCGGCTGGGTCAGATCAGCCGGGGTGATGTCGACGATCCCGACTTCGGTCTGGTCCCGACCGGCCGAGTGCTGCCGGCACGAACCCGTGCCGACGACGGCGACGCGATCGATCTGCCGGTCCGAGCGCCGGGCGTGGCCATCGACAACGAGGTCTTCGTGCCGCCGTTCCTCGGCTCGAAGATCGTCAAGGGCGTCGGGCTCGATGACATCGCCGGCTACCTCAACGAGACGGCGCTGTATCGCAACCAGTGGCAGTTCCGGCCCGAGGGCGGCGAGGACGACTTGTCGTTCAAGTCCCGGATCCGGGGCACATTCCGCGCCCAGCTGGCCCAGGCCAAAGCCGACGACGTGCTCGTCCCCCAGGTTGCGTACGGCTACTTCCCGGCCAACGCCGACGGGCGCGACCTGGTCATCTGGACCGACGACACCCGCACGTCGGAATGGCTGCGCTTCGGGTTCCCCCGCCAGCGCCAGGACCCCTACCTGTGCATCGCCGACTTCTTCCGGCCGATCGACTCGGGCGAGCTCGACTACGCGGGCTTCCATCTGGTCACGATGGGCCACCGTGTCTCGGAGCTGGCCGCCCAACTGTTCGCCGCCGACCGGTACCAGGACTATCTCTTGTTGCACGGTCTCGGCGTCGAGATGACCGAGGCCCTGGCCGAGTACTGGCACCGCCGCATCCGCGAGGAGTGGGGGTTCGCCGCCGACGACGGCCCGTCGATCGCCGGGTTGTTCCGCCAGCAGTACCGGGGTGGGCGCTACTCGTTCGGGTACCCGGCGTGTCCCGACCTCGAGGACAACGCCAAGATCGGCGAGCTGCTCGGGATCGACCGGCTCGGTGTCGAGTGCGCCGAGGACACCAGCTGGCAGTACCAGCCCGAGCAGACGACGTCCGCTCTCATCTGCCACCACCCCCAGGCCAAGTACTTCGTCGCCCGCTAAGCGGGCGAGCCGATAGGCGAGCCCTCCAATGTGACAGTGGCATTTCTCGCCTGCGCCAGCAGGCGAGCGAGACCGATCAGACGTCGAACGTTCACCGAGCGGCGCGCGTTCTAAGCGGGAGATCCAAGACGCGGTCGAGGGCGCGGCGACACGCGCGGCCATCGGCGAACGTCGCCAGATCAGCATGTGGTGAGCCGCCGCGAACCATCGCGACGAGGTGCGCCGCGAGGACCTGCATCGGGCCGAGGTGTGGGTCGCCAGCAAGCGCCGGGATCGTGAGCTCCTGCTTCGTGCCGTCGACGAGGCGGACGACGATCTGCTCGTCGGCGACGACGCTGATGAGACCGTCGGACCCGATGACGTCGACGCGCGAGGGTAGAGATCGCGGGGCGGCGAAGGTCGAGTCGATTCCGACGGTCGCTCCACTGTCGAGGGTCAGCGAGGCGGTGAACCCGTCTTCGGCGTCGCCGCGCCGGGTAACGCCATCGCGGCTCGGGCGATCGACGATCGCCTGGCGCCGGGTGCCCGCCACGTCGTCGATCTCGGCCCCTGTAACCCACCGAACGGCATCGAGCACGTGGGAACTCCATGCGCCGGCCCAGCCGCCGCCCGCCGCGGTTTCGAACAACCATCCGTGCGGCCGCAGCGGAACGCGAGAGCCCGCCGTGTGGTGGATCCACGAGATGTGCTCGACCGAACCGATGCGGCCCGACCGCACGAGGTCCCGGAGCGCGATGCGAGCCGGGTGGAAGCGGAACTCGAAGTTGACGTATCCGTCGTGGTCGGCCATCGACACCAGGTCGGTCTCCTCGGTCCCGAACGGCTTGTCGCACAGCACGATGTTCCCCGCCTCGAGCGCGGCGCTGACGCAGGCTGCGTGCAGGAACGGCGGTGCGTGCACCGAGACGATGTCGACGTCCGCCCGCCGGCACGCCGCGAGCGTCGCCATCTCGTCCCGAGCGCTGACCACGTCGATCACCTCAGCCCCGGCGGCCGCGTACGACGGTGCCACCACCCTGGCCCCGAACCCGGTGCCGATCACGACCACTCGAGTCATCGTCTGGCCCTACGCGAGGGTGGCACGGGCGACCAGATCCATGCCGAAAGCGGTAAGGATGGCCAGATAGAGCAGGCCGGTGGCCGCCATCACCGCCGAGTACTGGCGCTCCTTCAGGGCCAGGCGGGTCACGATGACCAGGCCGATCGTGGTCACCACGCACGCCGACCAGAACCAGCCGAGCAGCCCGTTGTAGCCGTCGTCGATCTCACCGTTGAGCACCGAGACCATGCCGGTGGGCCACAGCATCACCACCAACTCGGGCGCCCACAACCAGCCCGTCCAGCGCACCAGCTCGAGCACCGGACCGCGAGCGAGGCCGGGCTGCACCAGATACCAGTGCCCGAGGAGCATGGCGTCGCTCACAGCCCCCAGGAACGCCGCACCGACGAGGACGCGTGCGACCGACAGGGCCGCCGGATCTCCGGCATCGAGGCCCGCGGCGACCAGGCCCACCATCCCGAGGATCGGGGCCACGAGGTCGAGCGCGGGCGGGAACTCGACGGCATCGGTGTCGCGGGTCTGGACGTCCCGGTCGATCCCGGTCATCGCGGCCACCCGCGCCGCGCGGCGCTCGACGGCCTCGGCCTGGCCGGCCACCCCGGCACGGCGGCGCACGATCGAGACGGCGAGGGCGACCAGAGTGGCCAGGATCACACCAACCGCGGCGACGTCGCGGACCGGGATCGTGCCGAAGGCTGTGGCGGCCACGACGGACCCGACCGCCATCAAGCCGTAGACGCCGCGCATCAGCCAGCCGTATCCCAGCCCTACCTCGCGCCGGCGCGTCGTCACCCAGAGGAAGGCCAGACCCCCGACGGCCCACTGGAGCAACACCGTCGCGGCGTCGAGCCGGATCATCTGCGTCGTCCCAAGATGTTGCGCGCCGCCCGTTCAGATTCTGTTCACGGAGCTACCGCAGGGGGCTGCGCCCCCAGCGAAGCGAGCGCCGCGAGTGAGGGTGACTCTCATCAGAGCACCACGACCAGATGGTGGTCGACGGTGTTCAGCGACAGCGGGCCGGTGTCGGTGGCCACGACGATGTCCTCGAGTCGGGCGCCGAAGCGGCCGGGCACATAGATGCCGGGCTCGATCGAGAACGCGTGGCCGGCGACCAGCGGCTCGCGGTTGCCCGACACGATGTAGGGGTCCTCGTGAGCCTCGACGCCGATCCCGTGGCCGGTGCGGTGGATGAAGTACTCGCCGTAACCTCCGGCCTCGATGACCGATCGGGCGGCCCGATCGACGGCCTCGCACGACGTGCCGATCGTGGCCGCCGCGACCCCCGCCGCCTGGGCCTCGAACAACACGTCGTACAGGTCGGCGAACTCGGTCGGCACCGGACCGGTGTGGACGCACCGGGTGATGTCGGAGCAGTAGCCGATGCCGTCGTCACCGATCATGGTCCCGCCGAAGTCGCACAACACGACCTCGCCGGCCTGGATCACCCGCTCGCCCGACTCGTGGTGAGGGCTGGCGGCGTTCGGTCCCGAGGCCACGATCGTGAAGTTCACGCGGTGATGGCCTTCGTCGTAGATCTGGGCCGCCAGGTCGGCGGCGACCGCGGCCTCGGTGCGACCGACGAGTGAGATCTCCCCGGCGTGGAGCCGGGCGGCGATGCGGTCGACTGCGGCCGATGCCGCCTGAAGGCGAGCGACCTCGTCGCCGTCCTTGCGGGCCCGGATCGGTCCGGTCACCTCGCTGGCCCGCCGAAAGACCGTGGCCGGTCGGCGGGCCGCGAGATCGACGAGGAAGCGGGCCCACGTCTTGTCACCGATCGCCGCCGTCGCCGAGGCCCCCATGAGCTCGCTGACGACCTCGATCGGATCGTCGGTCTCCCCCCACGTGCAGAGCGAGAAGACGTCGGGACGCTCGACGACACGGGGGGCTTCGAGCCGCGGCACAACGAGCGTGGCCGGAGCGTCGCGGGGCACCACGAGCATGGTGAGTCGCTCGAGGGGCATGGCCTCGTAGCCGCAGAAGTAGGGCAGGTCGGCCCCGACCGAGAGCAGCGTTACGTCGATACCGGCCGCCGTCATCGCGGTGCGCAGCCGGCTCATCCTGTCGGTGAACATGGCCGTCAGCTTCGCACCGCGACCACCGACTCGCGCGCCTGGGCGGCGTGATGGCTGGACCGGGTGAGCGGACTGGACTCGACGTGCCCGATGCCGAGATCGACCTCGCCGATCCGCTTCAGCAGGGCGAACTCGTCGGGCGTGTACCAGCGGGCGACGGGCAGGTGGTTCGAGGTCGGACGCAGGTACTGCCCGACGGTGACGATGTCGACGCCGACGCCACGCAGGTCGGCCATGGTCGCCACAACCTCATCGAGCGTCTCGCCCATACCGACGATGATCGACGACTTGGTGACCAACCCGGCCGCCTTGGCCCGGGCGAGCACCGAGAGGCTGCGGGCGTAGGAAGCCGACGGCCTCACGGCCCGCTGGAGCCGGAGCGCGGTCTCGACGTTGTGGTTGAGCACGTCGGGACGGGCGTCGAAGATCGCCGCCAGGGCATCGGGGGCACCCTTGCAATCGGGGATCAGCACCTCGACTGCCGTACCGGGGCACCGGCCGCGGATGGCGTCGATCGTCGCCACGAAAGCGGTCGCGCCACCGTCGGGCAGATCGTCACGGGCGACCGCGGTGACCACTGCGTGGCGAAGACCCATCCGCTCGACCGCGGCTGCCACCCGGAGGGGCTCCGCGGGATCGAGCGGTGCGGGCCGCGACGTGTCGACCAGGCAGAACCCGCAGGCGCGGGTGCACTGGGCGCCGTTGATCATGAACGTCGCGGTGCCGTCGTTCCAGCACTCGTAGATGTTGGGGCAGCCGGCCTCTTCGCAGACCGTGACCAACTCCAGGTCACGCATGGTCGCGCGGACGCGCCGGTAATCGGGGCCCATGTCGGCCTTCACCCGCATCCACTCGGGCTTGCGGCTGGCGATCGACAGCCCGTCGACGACGCCGGCCGCGGCCAACCGGCCGGCGAGACGAGCCGGCACGCCGTGACCCGGCGCACCGTAGGTCGCCCCCTCGCGCCCGACCGGAGACCCGGGGCCGGCACCGCGGCTGAACGGGCTCAGGTCGTCGGGCGAGCTTCGCCAGGTCGCGTCGGCCCGTTCTACGCCGGAGTGGCCCCAGCGTTCGACCGCTCGCCGCGCGACGGCATCGACGACGTCGCGCATGCTCGCGGCGATCCCCTCAGCGGCCAACGACGTGACCGGCTTGTCGGCGATCCCGCACGGCACGATGTAGGTGAAATAGACCGGATCGGGATATACGTTCAGCGCGAACCCGTGCATAGATCGGCCCCGCGCGAGCTTCACCCCGACGGCGGCGATCTTTCGGGCCCGCGGAGTTCCGGGCTCGACCCACACGCCCGGGTACTCGGCGAGACGGCCTACGTCGTCGAGACCGAGATCAGCGAGGGCGTCTATGACCACCTGCTCGACGCTGCGGACATATGCGACCGTGTCGGCCATGCCGCCACCGCGCTTGGTTTGGACGTGCAGGATCGGGTAGCCGACGAGCTGGCCCGGGCCGTGGTAGGTGACGTCGCCGCCGCGATCGACACGCTCCAGGTCGGCGCCGACCTCGGCCGGATCCACGAGCACGTTCGTGGTGGCGGCGTGCGATCCGAGCGTGAACACGTGCGGGTGTTCGAGCAGCAGCAGATGGTCGTCGCGAGAATGCGCGAACAGCCCGCGTTGCAGTGCCAGGGCGTCGCGGTAGCGGACCGTGCCGAGCCAGCGGACGCGCAACATGGCAGCGGTCGCGGCCGGTCGGTCCGCCGATGCCACGACGGTCGGCGTTATAGCTCGGCCGCCCAGTCGTGGTCCTCGATGATCCGGCGAAGCCGGTCGAGGAACGCCGCCGCGTAGGCGCCGTCGAAGGCCCGGTGATCCCACGCCATGGCCAGCACACCGACCGAGTGGATGGCGATCGACTCGTTGCCGAACGAGTCGGTCACCACGACCGGGCGCCGCTTCACCCCGTCGGTCGACAAGATGGCGACCTGGGGCTGGTTGATGATCGGGAACTGCATCATCGTCCCGTAGGAGCCGGCGTTGGTGATCGTGAACGTGCCACCGGCCAGGTCGTCGGGAACCAGTTTCTTGGCGTGAGCCCGGTCGGCGAGGTCGCGGACCTCGCGGGCGATGGCTCGGAGCCGTTTGCTCGCCACGTCGTGGACCACCGGGGCGAGCAAGCCGTTGAAGTCGAGATCGACGGCGACGGCCAGGTTGATCCGAGAATGCACGACGAGCTCGTCGGCCTCGACGCTGGCGTTGAGCTGCGGGAAGTCTCTCAGGGCATCGCACAACGCCCGAGCGATGAACGGGAGGTACGTGAGACTGAATCCCTCCTCGGCCTTGAAGCGCTCACGATGCGCCCGCCGGACGTGGTCGACGCGCTCGTAGTCGACCTCGACCGCAGTCAGCACGTGGGGCGAGGTGTGCTTCGACATCACCATGTGCTCAGCGGTGCGGCGGCGGATGGTGCTGAACGCGATGTGCTGGTCGCCCGGCCCTCCGACGACCGATGTCGGCGCCTGAACCGGATCAGGCGCCGCGGCGCGGGCCGGTGCGGGGGCGACGGTCGCGGCGGCCCGTGCCGGTCGTTCTGCGGATGCGGGTACCGGCGCCGCGGGCCGGGCCGCCGCGTGCTGGATCACCGATTCGACGTCGCCGCGGGTGATGCGGCCGCCCACTCCGGTGCCGGTCATCGATCGGGGGTCGAGATCGTGCTCGGCGATCAGCCGGCGCACGACAGGCGAGAGCAGGAGCCCATCGGCGACCGCGTGGGCACCGGCCTCGTCGTCCACGTCCGAAGGCGACTCAGGTACGGCGGCGGGCGGGGGTGGCACCGGCTCGGGAGGCGCGACAGGCGGCGGCTGCGGCGCCGGCTCAGGCGCCGCGACAGGAGCGGGTGCTGCCGTCGGCGCGGGCACCGTCCCGGCGGGGGCGAGGCGGGCGAGGATCGCGCCGACAGGAACGGTCGCCCCCTCGGCGGCCAGGATCTCGGTGAGGACGCCGGCCGCGGGCGACGGCACCTCGCTGTCGACCTTGTCCGTCGAGATCTCGAAGAGCGGCTCGTCTTCGGCGACGCTCTCGCCGACGTTCTTGAACCACCGGGTGATCGTGCCCTCGGTGACGGTCTCGCCCAGTTGGGGCAACACGATGTCGGCCATGAATTCCTCAGAGCGTCAGCGGATAGGAGTTCGTCGGTGAGTTGATGCGTTGGTGTCGCCTTGCTGTGCAAGCCGACAAGGGCACTGTACTGCTGGGGGCGAGTTGCTGGGTCAGGCGTGGAGCGATCGCCCGGTTAGGGCGAGCACTGTCTCGCCGAACAGCTCGCTCATGGTCGGATGCGGCTGGATGAACGCCGCCACCTCGTCGACGGTAGCTTCCCAATTGACGGCCAGGTAGGCCTGGCCGAGTTGCTCGGTGACCCAGGGTCCGGCCATGTGAACGCCGAGGATGGTGCCGGCGCTCCCGTCGGATCGCTTCTGGGCAATGACCTTCACCAGTCCCTCGGTCTCGCCCACGATCATCGCCCGGCCGTTGCCGGCGTAGCGGTGCGACGACGTGACCACATCGAACCCCGCGGCGCGGGCGCTCTCTTCGGTGTGGCCGGCGAAGGCGACCTCGGGGTGGCAGTAAATGCACCACGGCACCCGGCCGTAGTCGATCGGCGGCGGATCCTCACCGAGCAGGTCCCGCACGACGAGCATGCCTTCGGCGAAGGCCACGTGGGCGAGTTGCGGTGTGTCGATGACATCGCCGATCGCCCACACCCCCGGTTCGGTCGTCCGGCAACGCTCGTCGACCTCGATGAATCCGCGGTCGGTCACCTTCACCGTCGTGGCGTCGAGCCCGAGGCCGGCGGTGACCGGGCGCCGACCGACCGACATCACCACCAACTCGACCTCGATCGACTCACCGTCACCGAACTCGACGGTGGTCGACGAGCCGGCGGGGCGATGTCCGGTGACCGCGACCCCGGTACGGATCGTGATGCCTCGCTTGGCGAAGGACCGCTCGACGACCTTGGCGGCGTCGCGGTCGCACCCCGGCAGGATCTTCTCCAGGGCCTCGAGGATCGTGACCTTGGAGCCCAGGTCGCCGAGGACCGACGCGAACTCGCAGCCGATCGCGCCACCGCCGATGACGACCGCCCGCGCGGGCACCCGGTCGATCGACAACAGCTCGTCGGACGTGACCACCAAGCGCCCGTCGATGTCGAAGCCCGGGATGGTGCGCGGCACCGAACCCGACGCCAGGGCGACAGCACCGGCGGCCAACTCGACGTCGCCCGACGCCCCGCCACCCACCCGCACCACGCGCCCGGCACCGAGCGAGCCGGAGCCGTCGTACACGGTCACCTTGCGGGATCCGAGTAGCCCACCGAGGCCCTTGTGGAGCTGATCGATGATGCCCTGCTTGCGGCGCTGGGCCACCGACAGATCGATGACCGGATCACCCCCGATCGATATGCCGAAGTCCGACGCGTGGCGGACGTGACGCAGCGTCGCCGCCGTCTCGAGAAGCTCCTTGGCGGGGATGCAACCAACGTGGAGACAGGTGCCGCCGACCTTGTGACGCTCGACCAGGCCGACGTCGAGGCCCGCGCTCGCTCCGTAGAGAGCTGCGGCGTAGCCGGCCGGGCCACCACCGATGACGATGAGATCGTGGTGCGTCGCCGTCACCGGTTACCTCCCGAGTAGGTCGAAACGAGCCTACCGGCAGCCGGAGATTCCGACCGGACTCGCCGAGGTTGACCCGTCACACGATCAGAACCTGCACGGCGAAGGCGACCAGGATGGCCAGCCCGCACAGCAACGCGGCCAGGATCAGCATCCTCGTGCTCACCCGCACAGCCTGCCCTGGTCTGACCCGAATCGACACTACCAGCGTCAAAGAAACCACATTGCGTGGCAGGAAACCGCACGATCTGCTATCAATAGACCCATCGCGGGCGCCCGTCCCGCGCCAGATACCGGCCCGAGGACAGGCCCGAGCACCCCGTGGACCCCGCGCACCCGCCCACACCGCACCCGACCGACGCCCCCGCTCCCGCGGGTCGCGCCGTGACCTCGATCAGCTCCGAGGGACAGGCGGCGGTCACGGCTCTGGCTCGCGCCCTCGAGGTGTACGACCCCGATGCCGCGCTTCGTGCCTCGCTCGTGGCGTCGGTGATCCGTCGGGTCGCCACGGCGTCGCACACTCCGCACGACATCGAAGCCGACGCCATCGCCGCCGCGCTACTGACCGATGTGGGCGCCCTCGTGGCCCACGGCGGCACCGCCATCTCCGACGAGCTCGACCTCACCCGGAACGTGCTCGTCGCCGGCATGGTCGCCCGGCTGCCCACACTCGGCGGCGCGGCGAGGGCGCTGCGCCACCGGTTCGAACGGTGGGATGGCACGGGCGGCCCGCACGCGCTCTCCGGTAGTCGGATCCCAGCCGCCGCTCGCTTGTTGGCCGTGGCTTCTCGCCTCGTGGGGCGACCCCGCGCCGGGCAGCCGACGCATCTCACGGCCCGCCTGATCGAGATCCAGGCGCGTGCGGGCACCGAACTCGATCCGAATCTCGTCGACCACACCGTCGAGGTCGTGCGAGCCGGCAACCTCGACACCATCTCCGGAGGGGTCGACGCCGGCTTGGCGTTGCTCGACGACCTTGTTGGTCATCGGCGAGCCGCCGACGCGCCGCTCAGCGCGATTTTGAGCATCGGTGCTGCTATCGATGCCGCCGATCGGGTCGACGAGGTGCTGGGTCTCATCACCGAACACGCTCGATCGGCCCTCGGCGCCGCGAGCGTGTCGATCGGGCGCCTCGACACCGGTCGGGCCAGTGTCGATGTCCTCGTGAACACCGGCGATCTCGGAGCCGGCGTCGAGCGATTCCCGGTCACCGAGTCCTACTCGATCTTGGAGCACGCCCACCTGAGCGCCATCGCCGGCGGCGTGCCGATCGCCCGGACCATGAGTGACACCTCCGACGTGGCGACGATCGAGGAGCTGACCGAACGAGGTCTGGCGAGCGAGATCGCCGCTCCCATCAGCATCGGCGATCGACCTTGGGGGGTGGTGTGGGCCACCACCCGCGCCGGCCAGCGCGAGCTCGACGACGGCGATGTCGAGGTGCTGCGCATCGTCGCTTCCCAGGTCGGTCGAGGTGTCCAGCAGGCCGAGCGATTCGCCGAGCTCGAGCAGCTGGCGCTTCGCGATCCGCTGACCGGCCTCGGCAACCGTCGCGTCCTCGAAGCGACCCTGCGCGACATCTTCGCCAGGTCTCCGATCGATCGTCAGGACACCGCGGTCATCATGTGCGATGTCGATGGCCTCAAGTTCGTCAACGACACCATGGGCCACGAGGTCGGCGACGAGCTCCTGGCCGGGGTCGGAACCACCCTTCGAGCCGCGGTCCAGGGCTATCCCAACACGACGGTGTGCCGGGTCGGTGGCGACGAGTTCTGCATCGTTGTCGATGGCGGCGGGCTGCTGTCGGGACCGGCGATCGCCCGGCGAGCCGAGGAGCTGTTCGAGCGCACCGGGGAGAACCGGTCGCTATCGGTCGGGCTCGCGGTGGCCACGTTCGAGATGGACTCGCCGAGCGACCTACTTCGCGCCGCCGACGAGAACCAGTACGCCAACAAGCGGCGACGGCGCACGCCGGGCGCCGAGGTCGGTACCGTGGGCGACGACAGCGGTCTCGGTGGACACCCCGGCCGGCGCCGCCGGCGCGACGTCGGCTGAGGCACTCGGCACGTACCAAGAACGCGCGCCACCAGACATTGGAGAGCTCGCCTATCGGCTCGCCCGCTGATCGCCGCGGCGGCGGCGACGGCGGAGCGCGAAGCCTCCCAGTTCGCCGAGGATCACACCCACGACGACCGACATCAGCAGCGCGAGCCACAGCGGTGTGCGGCTCTCGAAGAACAGCCACTGAATACCGACCGACCGCGTGTTCTGGAGGATGAAGACGAGGAAGACCGCGCCGACGACCGCCGCCGCGATGAACCCGAATCCTCCACGCCGGTCCCGATCCGATCCCGAGATCGCTTCAGCTTCTTCCCGCTCGGCCATCGAGTACCCCGTTCCCGTTCTGTGGTCTCCGATCCACGGTGAGGGTAGTAGCGGTCGTCCGATGAAGGTAACCGCGGAACACCTGGGAAGCTTTCGTTGACCCCTCGACACGGTTTCGACCTCGGTCGGCCGAGACAGGACATGCACCATGCGCGTCGCCATCACCGGTTCGTCGGGACTGATCGGCCGGGCGCTGGCCGCGGCCCTCGCCGCCCGGGGCGACGAGGCGGTCGCGGTCGTACGCCGGGCTCCCGGTCCCGACGAGATCGGCTGGGACCTGCCCGCGGGCCGCATCGAACCGGCCGACCTGTCGGGCATCGACGCGGTCGTCCACCTCGCCGGAGAGGGAATCGCGGAAGGCCGATGGACCCGCGATCGCAAGCGAGCGATCCTCGAGAGTCGCTTATCGGGAACATCGGTCATCGCGGAGGCCATCGCCGGCTGCGCGTCTCCACCAGCGGTACTGGTGAGCGCATCGGCGATCGGATGGTACGGCGACCGCGGCGACGAGGTGCTCGACGAGTCATCGACCCGCGGGAGCGGCTTCCTCTCCGACGTGTGCGCTGGGTGGGAGGCCGCGGCCGATCCGGCGCGTCGTGCGGGCACTCGGGTCACCCATCCGCGGTTCGGCATCGTGCTCAGCACCGAGGGCGGTGCGCTGGCCGCCCAGTTGCCGCTGTTCCGGCTGGGACTCGGGGGCCGCATCGGACGAGGCGACCAGTGGTGGAGCTGGGTGCACATTGGCGACGCCGTCGCTGCGGTGATCTGGATGCTCGACGGCGACGTCTCGGGTCCGGTCAACGTCACGGCGCCCGCGCCGGTCACCAACGCCGCGTTCACGCGATCGCTCGCCGCCGCGTTGCGACGCCCGGCCGCGCTGCGGGCGCCGCGGTTCGGGCTCCACGCCCGATTCGGCCGCGAGCTAGCCCAAGCGCTCCTCTACACGAGCGCCCGGGTTGTCCCTGCCCGGCTGAGCGATGGCGGCTTCGGCTTCGGGCACCCCGATCTCGATGGCGCGTTCGCCGACCTTGTCGCCCGCCGCCGCGGGTCCTGAGAGCGGCCGCGGTCGATCGCGAGGGGGTCGCCCCGGCACGTGGGGCCGAACGGCCTATTCCCGAGTCGAGCGCAGCTCGGTACAACTGGACGCCATGTCGGGAACGCGAGCGGGACGGCGGGGGATCTTGGGTCGCGGCCGTACTGTCATCGCTGACGACGACTACGTCGAGATCGCCGAGGACCACAACCGGTGGTGGAACGACCGGGCCTTCCTGGAGGGGACGATCAAGGCCAGCGCGCCCGCCGAGCAGTGTCCGGAACCGGCTCGCGACGCCCAACGCGACACGTCCGCGTTCCACACCTACTTCTCGACCGCGTCGCTGTTCGAGCACGACCGCGAGCCGAACGCCGCTGCGCGCGCATCGACAACGGGCACCGATGCGGGCGCATCGACAACGAGCAACCTGTTCGGGACACCAGCCGGCATACGGCCCGAGGACCCGTTCGTCGTGCTCGGCGTCCGAGCGGGCGCGTCGCTCGCCGAGATCACGGTCCGTCACCGCCAGCTGGCCAAGCAGTACCACCCTGACCTGCATGAGGTCGCCACTCGGGTCGAAGCCGAGCAGCAGATGGTGAAGATCAACTCCGCGTACAGCGAGCTGCGGCGGATCTTGCGCAACGTCGAGAGACTTCGGGTCAGCGCGACCTGAGGTCCCCGGTCGCAGAGCGCTGCGTCCGGCACGCCTCGACCGAGCGAGCATCGACGACGTCGTTCCACCGGTCACCGCTGTGGCCCTTGACCCACCGCCAGCGAACGTCACGGGTGCGATGGGCCTCGACGAGGGGTTCCCACAGGTCGCGGTTGGCGACCGGTTGGCGCTGCGAGTTCTTCCAGCCCCGGGCCATCCAGCCGCGCCACCAGTTCTGCAGGAAGCAGTTCACGACGTAGGTCGAGTCCGAGATGACCTCGATCTGGCCGTCGAGGGCGGTCAACGCCTCGAGCGCGGCGCGGAGCTCCATTCGCTGGTTGGTGGTGTGGGGCTCGGCCCCGCTGGCCCACGGCCCGTGGGGAACCGCCCACGCCCACCCACCGGGACCGGGGTTCCCGCTGCACGCCCCATCGGTGTAGACCACCGTTCGCGAGGTCCCGTCGGCATCGTCGGCGTCTGCTCTGAGGGCTGCGGCCCCAGATCCCATCAGCAGCCGAGAAGCTGGCGCTCCGTCGTCTGCGCTCGGTCGCTGCGATTGCCTCACGGCCGCGATTGTCACCCATTCGCGCATTTGAGGCCAACGGCGCCATCATGGGGTCCATGGTCGATCACTTCTCGCACCAGTTACCCGACGTGGACCCGCAGGAGACGAGGGAGTGGCTCGACTCCCTCGACGCGATCGCCGCAGCTTCGGGACGGGCCCGGGCCCACTACATACTCTCCCGATTGCTGGAACGGGCCCAGGAGCTCCACCTGGGCGCGCCACCCACGGTCAACACGCCGTACGTCAACACGATCCCCGCTGCGAACCAGCCGTTCTTCCCCGGAGACGACTACATCGAGCTCCAGATCCGCCGGTTCATCCGGTGGAACGCCGCGGTGATGGTGATCCGGGCGAACAAGCGCGCCGACGGCATCGGTGGGCACCTGTCGACGTTCGCGTCTTCGGCGTCACTGTACGAGGTGGGATTCAACCACTTCTTCCGGGGCAAAGACGATGGCCTGCCCGGCGACTTCGTCTACTTCCAGGGCCATGCCGCGCCCGGTGTCTACGCCCGAGCGTTCCTCGAAGGCCGTCTCGACGAGAGGCACCTCGACGGCTTCCGCCAGGAGATCGGCGGGCACGGCCTGTCGAGCTACCCGCACCCCCGGCTAATGAAGGACTTCTGGGAGTTCCCGACCGTCTCGATGGGTCTGGGGCCGATCTGCTCGATCTATCACGCCCGGTTCCTTCAATACATGCGCCACCGGAGGATCGACGACACATCGCAGTCTCGGGTGTGGTGCTTCGTCGGCGACGGCGAGTGCGACGAGCCCGAGACCCTGGGATCGATCTCCCTCGCCGGGCGCTCGAAGCTCGCCAACCTCACCTGGGTCATCAACTGCAACCTGCAACGGCTCGACGGCCCGGTGCGGGGCAACCAGAAGATCATCCAGGAGCTCGAGGGGATGTTCCGCGGTGCCGGCTGGAACGTGATCAAGGTGATCTGGGGTTCGCGCTGGGACGAGCTGCTCCAGCGCGACGTCGACGGGGTGCTCGTCGACAAGATGAACACGACCGTCGACGGCGAGTTCCAGCGGCTGGCGACCGAGTCCGGGGCCTACATCCGGGAGCACTTCTTCGGACCCGACCCTCGCCTGCGCCGCATGGTCGAGCACCTCTCCGACGACGAGCTCGTGAACCTGCCGCGGGGCGGGCCCGACTATCGCAAGCTGTACGCCGCATACAAGGCCGCGGTGGACTACACGGCCGGACCGACGGTGATCCTCGCCAAGACGATCAAGGGGTGGACGCTCGGTCAGGGCTTCGAGGGGCGAAACGCCACGCACCAGATCAAGAAGATGACCACACCGCAACTCTTGGCCCTGCGCGAGACGCTGGCCCTCTCCGACCAGATCCCGACCGAGGCGCTCGCCGGCGAGGACCCTCCGTACTACCGGCCACCGGCCGACTCGCCCGAAGCCCGCTATCTTGCCGAGCGGCGCCAGGCCCTCGATGGCTCGCTGCCGCGGCGGGTGGTCCGCGATCGCCGGCCCATCACGTTGCCGTCCAACAGCGTGTTCGACGCCATGACCAAAGGCTCCGCCGGTCGCGCCGTGTCGACGACGATGGCATTCACCAACCTGCTCCGCGATCTGCTCCGCGACGAGGAGTTCGGCGATCGCGTCGTACCGATCGTCCCCGACGAGGCGCGTACGTTCGGGATGGATTCGCTGTTCCGCGAGTTCCGCATCTACGCGTCGGAAGGCCAGAAGTACGAGCCGGTCGACCACGATCTGTTGCTTTCCTACAGCGAGGGCCAGGACGGCCAGATCCTCGAGGAGGGGATCACCGAGGCCGGCTCTATGGCCAGCTTCATCGCCGCCGGGACCGCGCACGCCACTCTGGGCGTCCCGATGGTGCCCTTCTACACCTTCTATTCGATGTTCGGTTTCCAGCGGGTCGGCGATCTGATCTGGCAGGCGGCCGATGCCCGGGCGCGAGGTTTCCTGCTCGGCGCCACTGCCGGTCGGACCACCTTGCCCGGCGAGGGGTTGCAACATCAAGATGGGCACAGCCATCTGCTGGCCTCGTCGGTTCCGGCGTGCGAAGCCTATGACCCGGCTTTCGCCTACGAGTTGGGGGCGATCGTGCGTGATGGCCTGCACCGGATGTACGGCGCCGGCGCTCGCGACGGCGAAGACATCTTCTACTACGTGACCATCTACAACGAGAACTACGAGATGCCGCCGCGTCCCGATCACGTGTCCGACGACGACATCGTCAGCGGCCTGTACCAATGGTCCACGGCGCTCAACGACCGCGAGATCCGAGCCACCGTCGTGTTCTCAGGTACGGCCCATCAGGCGGCGCGAGATGCTCAACGAGAGCTCGACGAGCGTTACGGCGTCGCCGTCGATCTCTTCAGCGCGACGTCGTACAAGCGACTGCGATCCGAGGCCCTCGAAGTCGAGCGCTGGAACCGTCTGCATCCGACAGAGCCACCCCGCATCCCGACGGTGACCCGTAAGCTCGCGGGCGACGGGCCGGTCGTCGCCGTGAGCGACTTCTTGAAGCTTGTCCCCGATCAGATCTCGCGATTCGTCGATCGGCCCTTCGTCGCCCTCGGCACCGACGGTTTCGGACGAAGCGACACCCGCGACAGCTTGCGGCGATTCTTCGAGGTCGATTCCGCCCACGTCGTCGTGGCTGCCCTCGCCGCTCTCGCCGAGCAGGGAACGATCGACCCGGCGGTGGTGCGCGAGGCGATCGATCGCTACGGCATCGACGCCGATGCCCCCGATCCGGCCTTGCCCACGACCGTCCCGGACCCCGCGGTGGCGGCCGCTCCATGGGAACCAGCACGCTGAGGCATCAGCTGGCGTCGCAATACCACCCATAGCGGTCACGCACTGACCGCGTGCGTTTGTAACTACACTGCGCACGTGCCTGCCGGAACACTCGCCGTCACGGGGGACGAGACGGCCGACGATCTGCTGAACTCCGACGTCACCGCGCTCTTGATCGGCATGCTCCTCGACCAGCAAGTACCGATGGAATGGGCCTTTCGCGGTCCGGCGGTGCTCCGGACGCGACTTGGGCACCTCGACGCACGGCGTATCGCCGAGATGACTCCCGATGCGATCGACAGGGCGTTCACCGACAAGCCGGCCCTGCACCGCTACCCCGCCGCCATGGCCAAGCGGACCCACGCCATGTGCGCGCACGTGGTCGACACCTACGACGGCGACGCAACCAGGATCTGGGCCGATGGCGCGAGCGGAGATGTCGTGCTGGATCGACTGCGCGGCCTCCCCGGGTATGGCGACGAGAAGGCGAAGATCTTCCTCGCCATCCTCGGCAAACGGATGGGTGTGCAACCAGCGGGATGGCGAGACGCGGCGGGGCCCTTCGGCGACGCCGAGCCCCGGTCGGTCGCTGACATCGACGGCCCGGAGTCGCTGGCGCGAGTCCGGGCCTGGAAGAAACAGCAAAAGGCCGCCGGCAAGTCCAAGGGCGAGTGATGGGTCGACGAAGCGTCCTGCTGATCGCAGGCGCGTGCGCGGTCGTCATCGTGGCCGCCGTCGCCTTCACGCTCGGCCCGGGCGGCGAAGACGACAACGCCTCCGTCGATGCCGCGCTGCTCGCCATCGACCCGCTGCTCGTCGAGCACACGACCGTCGACCGGCTGACATGCCCAAGCGGTCGAGCCGATTCTCCACTCGCCGACGCCGACCACGAGCAGGGCGTGGCCGACGCGCGCGAAGGCTACGCCGAAGGTCAGCTCGCGCCGTTCTCGCTGCTTTTGGAAGCCGACGCCGACGCCGTCGGTCCGCTCGACGTGTCGTTCGACGCGATTGTGTCGCCCGCGCTCGGTGGCCAGATCGCCTGCGCGTTTGTCGACCCGACCGATCCCAAGGCCGTCGAGCAGCCCGACGGCGAGCCGGCGTCGGCGAGCCTCGACCGAGCTGGCCTGGTCGTCGTCGGCGTCGAAGCGGGCGAGACGGTCGCGGTCGAGTTGTGGGCCACGATCGTCGCCGACGAGGCCGACAACAACGAGGCCGCGGCGAGCGTCGAGCTCGCGCCTCGCTTGGCAAGCGTGGCCGAACGAGCGGCCATGGCGTTCGATACCGAGTTCGGTCGCAGCACTCTCGCCGACGAGAATCCGACGATCGGCCTCGACGCGTCGGCGAACCTGGTCGAGCTGGGACAGACGGTGACCGCGACGGTCTCGATCGAGAACCCATCCGAGGTCGACGCGCTCAGTCGGGCCACGCTCACCGGCAGCGTGGGAGACAACGCAAGCGTAGGTGCCGTCGAGGTTCGCGACGGCACCGCCAGCGTGACCGAGTGCACGGCCGGGGGCGGCACCTACGCCTGCGACCTCGGCTTCCTCGCGCCCGGCGAGACCGTCGAACTGACCATCGAGCTCACGGCATCGAGCACCGCTCTGCCCGACGGCCCAAGAGTCGCCGGTGGTGTGTGCGGCCGCCGTCAGCCCCGTATCTGTCACGAGGTCGAGCTTTCCTACCTCGACGCTTTCAGCCAATCGAGGGAGTCGGCGGAGTACGAGATCCGGATCACGTCGGCGGGACCGTTCACGGTGCAGCTCACGCAGGACCCCGAGCGGACGGTTCGGGTGGGAGACACGGTCGAGTTCGAGTTGTCGGTGTCGGTCAACTCCGAGTCCGACAGTGCCGACAGCCTCGATGTGTCTCTGAGCTCGTGCCAGGGCCTCACGCGCGCTCGGGGCGACGACGGCGACAACCAGATGGAGCCAGGCGAGGTCTGGGTCTACCAATGCCGGGCCGAGGCGCTCGCGGAGACGCTGGCCATCGTGTTCATCAGGGGCGAGTTGGGCGACCGCGAGCCGATCGAGAGCTCGTACCCGATCGAGCTCGACGCCTACGACGCCCGGATGGAACTGCGCCTCGCCCGTGTCGTCGAAGGGACGTCGTGGGACCTCGAGAACACCGGATCGGCCGACCTCACAAGTGTGGCGCTGGATCCGTTCGGCGGATCGACCTGTGAGCCCGTCTATCTGTCCGGCGACGCCAACGAGGATTCGGTGCTCCAGCCGGGCGAGATCTGGGAGTACTCGTGCCCGGATCCCGATGCCAACGCGGTCGCCGTCGGTGTCGACCCGGCCGGTCGACCGGTGGACGCCCGAGCCGAGACCGCGACCGGCGACGAAGCCGGCTCGAACTGATCAGTCACCCAGCGCGCGCTGGCGCTCGAGCCATCCGAAGGCGATCGCCACGGCCCGAGGATCGCTGCGCAGGTAGTGCGACGCGCCGGGCAGAATGCGCAGCTCGGCGGATCCGTGAGCATCGGCGATGGCCCGCGCGTCGAAGGCCGGTACGGCTTCGTCATCTGAGCCATGCAGCACCAGCAGCGGGCGCGGCGCGAGGCCCGACGCCGACCTGACCGCGCTAATGTCGCGCAACTGGCGGGCGAGCCGTGCCGGTTCGCCGGCCTCGCCGATCGGGCGCCGGATGCCTCCAGCCGCGGCGAAGTCGATCAGCTGGCGCGGATTGCGGGCCCAGTCATCGAAGTCAGCCGGCGCCCCGAGGGAGATGACCCCGCGGACACCCGGCTCGGACGCCCCAGCACAGATGCACAGCGCCCCACCGGTCCCGAACCCGGCCAGCCACACGCCGTTGGCCCGCTCTACTTCGAGCAGGTACGACGTGGCGCCGATCAGATCTCCGACCCAGCTCTCCATCGAGAACGTTCCGGTAGATCGCCCGACGCCCGCGAACGTGAACGTCATCGCCGACCACGACAGCTCGCGCGCCACGCGAACCGCGAGCGTGCGAAGGGCGACCGGGTCGTTGGCGACGGCTCGGGGTCCGGCCGGGAACGCGTGGGCGATAACCACCGCTGGCGGCGGGGACGTCGGTCGCGCCGACGGTCGCACCAGGTGGGCGGCGAGCTGATGTCCCCCGGACTCGATCGTCAGCTCGGCGCCGACCGCATCGGCCACCGTCAGCAGGAGCGCAGGCGGTAGCCGCGGTTGCGGGCTTCGGCGAGCGTGTCGGGCCCGAACGTGGCGACGCGCTCGGACGCGACCAGTTCGCCGATGACGCCCGGGTCCGCGCCAGCGTCGACGTCGTAGACGACCTGGGTGCGCTTGTCGCCGAGGAACCGGGACTCGGCGTACTTGCTGGGTCGATCCATGGCTAGCGGTCCTCCTCGGACGCCAACGCTACCGGACAGGTCGAGTGCGATGGTGCTCGAGCGCGGTTCGGGGGCCCGGTTGGGGCCCCCGAACACGAACATGTATCGCGGTCACCATGGTGACCGGGCTGGAGCGGAGGGCGTTCCGACGCTCGTGCGAGCGTCGGACCGGACGGGACGTTATCCGGCCGCGGTCTCCGACGGTGTCTGGCGCGTATTCGCCAGGCTGTCCAGCCAGCCGCCTAGCGGCCAGCCACCTCCAAGGTCCCAGATCTACCGTCGTTCAGTTGGACCACCTCCTTCCTCTTGGTAGCTCCAGTGAACCACACCGAGCGGGCGGCGTGGGAGCAATTCGACAGCGGCAATTCAGCCGTCGACCGCGGGTCCGATCGCCCCGATCTCGTCGAGATACTGGGCGTGCAGGTCGAGGACCACCACCACGTCGAGGGCATCTACCGGATCGTCCACGGCCATTGCTCGGGCGACGATGGCGTCGGTGATCTCGTCGAGGACGGCCACGGCCTCGACCTCGGCGGCGACGGACGGCTCGACCACAGCCCCGTCGTCGCTGACCAGACCGATGCGGTCCAGCTCGTCGAGCTGCCACCGCAGGACGCGGCGGACATCGCCGATGCTCAGGCGCGCCGCCACCTCGTCGGGCACCCGCCCGACGATCCAGTCGACCTCGTCCTCGAGCTCGAGCACCGCGGGCGCGACACGCGCACTGGCGAGCCCAACGGCGCGACCGACGACGCCGAGCGCGACCGCGACCACCGAGACCGCGGCCACCACGAAGATCACGAGGTCCATGTCAGACACCCGCGCGGCGCGGAACGGGCCGTCAGATCCCGATGCGCTGCGCCAGCAGCTCGCGGTGATACGTCGGGTCGCCGAACAACAGCTCGGAGCTCTTGGCCCGCTTGAAGTACAGGTGAGCCGGGTGCTCCCACGTGAAGCCGATGCCGCCGTGGATCTGGATGTTCTCGGCCGACGCGTGGAAGTAGGCCTCCGAGCAGTAGGCCTTGGCCAAACTGGCAACCGACGGCAGCTCGTCGTTGAGCTCGGCCGCGCACCAGCCGGCGTAGTAGGCGGCCGACTTCGCCGACTCGACTTCGAGCAACATGTCGGCGCACTTGTGCTTGATGGCCTGGAACGATCCGATCGGGCGACCGAACTGCACCCGGACCTTGGCGTACTCGACGGCCATGTCGAGGCATTTCTGACCGCCGCCGACCTGTTCGGCGGCGAGCGCGACCGCGGCCAGGTCGAGCATCCGCTCGAGGACCGCCCACCCACCGCCTTCGGTGCCGAGGAGGGTGGCGGGCGTGTCGGAGAACTGGACCCGGGCCTGCTTGCGGGTCTGGTCCATGGTCGCCAGCGACGTGCGCTCGATGCCGGCGGCGTCGCCAGACACGGTGAACAGCGACACGCCCGAGCCGGTGCGGGCGGCGACGACGAACAGGTTGGCGACGTGACCGTCGAGGACGTACATCTTGGTGCCGCTCAGGGTCCACGAGTCGCCGCCACCCGATGCCGCCATGGTGACGCCGGACTCGTCCCACCGGCCGTTCTCCTCGGTGAACGCCACGGTGGCGATCGTCTCGCCCGACGCGATCCCGGGCAGGTGAGCCTGCTTGGCGGCCTCGTCGCCCGAATGAATCAGCGCGTTGGCGGCCAGGGCGACCGTCGAGAAGTAGGGGGCGCACAGCAGGGACCGGCCCATCTCCTCGAGCACGACGATCAGCTCGACGTAGCTGAAGCCGGCGCCGCCGTACTCCTCGGGGATGGTGAGGGCCTGGAGGCCCATCTGGTCGGCCATCTGCGCCCAGACGGCGTCGTCGTAGCCCTTCTCGGTCGCCATGAGCTCGCGGACCGCGGTCTCGGGCGACTTGTCGTCGAGGAACTGGCGCACGATGCGGCGCAGCTCTTCTTGCTCCTCGCTGAAGGCGAAGTTCATGGTGGTCTCCTGTCGGCTCGGTCATCCGCACCGTACCGACCGTCTCCCCGTCACGGCGAACCGGCTTGTGTACACGCGTGCTACAGTCGCCATCGTGGAGGGTGTAGCCCGGGTCGGGGTGCGGGAGCTTCGCAACAACGTGGCCGCAGTCGTGCGGCGCGCAGCCCGGGGCGAGCGGATCGTGATCACCGTCGACGGTGTGCCGGCGGCCCAGCTTTGTGCTCTCGACGCCGCCGGACCACCGAGCCTCGACGATCTCGTGGCCGCCGGGTTGGTCGATCCGCCGCGGCGGTCCGAACAGCCCGAGCCACCGCCACCAGTTGCGCTCCCCATCGATGTCCGGCTGACCGCGGTTCTGGCCGGCCTGCGGGGCGACGCGACCCGATGATCGTCGCCGTCGACACTTCGGCGCTCGTGCGCCGCTACGTCGCCGATCCGGACCGGCCGTTGGTCCTCGACGCCATGGATTCGGCCACGGCATGGTGTGCCTCGGCGCTCGCCCGCACCGAGACCCTTCTCGCCCTTCACGCCATCGCCCCCGACCCGTATACGCAGCGGGACTTGTGGCACCGCTTCAACGGCGACTGGGCATCGTTCCATGTGGTGCCGGTCGACGACCGCTGCCTGGCCCGGGCCGCCGAGCTGGGTGCCCGGTTCGGCCTCCGCACCGTCGACGCCATACACCTCGCCGCCGCCGACCGGCTCCCCCGCCCCGTCCGCTACGTGACCCTCGACCACCGCCAACTCCCCGCTGCCACCGCCCTCGACCTCGACGTGGTGAGCCCCCTGGCGATGTGACGTCGAACCGGCGACACTGGCGTCATGGATATCGCCGACGCCCCCACGCCTGACGCCGCCTCGACCCTGCACTACCGCGACGCCCGGGTCGAGGTGCATGCGGTCGTGGTGGGACCGTTCGAGAACAACGTGTTCGTGATCCGCTGCCGCGAGACCGGTGAGGCCGTGCTGATCGACGCCGCCAACGAGCACGACCGGCTGCTCGAGCTGTGCCGCCAGCTCGGGGTCACCACCGTGCTCGAAACCCACGGCCACTGGGACCACATCCAGGCCGTCCCCCAGATGCGCGAGGCCGGCTACCGGGTGGCCGTCACCGCCGCCGACGCCGCCATGTTGCCGTCCTACGACGACATCATCGATGACGACATCGTCATCGCCGTCGGTCGACTCAACCTGCGCTCCATCCACACGCCCGGCCACACGCCCGGCTCGGTGTGCTTCCAGCTCGACGCCGCCCCGATACTGCTGAGCGGCGACACGCTCTTCCCCGGCGGGCCCGGTAATACCAAGTCGAAGGAGGGCGACTTCACCACGATCATCACGTCGATCGAGGACCGTCTGTTCCGGCCGCTCGCCGCCCACACGCTGGTACTGCCCGGCCACGGCAAGGACACCACCCTCGCCGCCGAGATACCGCATCTCGACGAGTGGGTCGCCCGCGGCTGGTGAGGTTCAGCGCCGACATTTCTCCTACGGGCATAGTGCAAATATCGGCCCGGGAATAGACTTCAGGTCGTGAGCGATCAGCTTTTCCCCGAGGCGTCCGTCGGCCTGCGGCGCCGCCGCAAGGCGACCGACCCGGTGCTCGAGATCGCCGGGCTGCACGCCGGTACGGTCGACGGCGAGCCGATCCTCAACGGGATCGACCTGGCGATCCTCCCCGGCGAGATCCACGCCCTCATGGGCCCCAACGGTTCGGGCAAGTCCACGCTCGCCTCGGTGTTGCTCGGTAGCCCCGAGTATGTCGTGACCGCCGGCTCGATCCGTTTCCTCGGCGACGACGTCACCACGTGGAGTGCCGACGTTCGCGCCCGGGCCGGCATGTTCCTCGCGTTCCAGTACCCCCAGGCCATCGCCGGGGTGTCGGTCACGAACTTCCTGCGCCAGGCCGTGACCGCCCGAAAGGGCATCGACCAGTCGATCATGGAGCTGCGGGTCAAGACGCTCGACTGGATGGATCGGCTCGGCATCGACCCGGCGTTCGCCAACCGCTACATCAACGAGGGGTTCTCCGGCGGCGAGCGCAAGCGCAACGAGATCCTGCAGCTGGCGCTGCTCGAGCCCGAGCTGGCCGTGCTCGACGAGACCGACTCGGGTCTCGACATCGACGCCCTCCAGGTGGTGGCCGATGGGGTGGCCACCGTGCGAGCGGCCCGGCCCACCATGGGCGTCCTGGTGATCACCCACTTCCAGCGTCTGCTCCAGGCCATCGAACCCGACCGCATCCACGTGATCGTCGACGGCCGCATCGTCGACTCGGGCGGCCGCGAGCTGGGCACCCGCCTCGAACGCGACGGCTACGAAGGCTGGAAGGTGCCGGCATGAGCGCAGCGAAATGCCGGGCCGGGCGGCGAGCGCCAGCGAGCCGGACGGCGATGGGGTCCGGGGGCGCAGCCCCCGTGGAGGTAGACGCATGAGCGCAGCGAAGTGCC
>CAYMJU010000212.1:0-40128 GCA_964390555.1 uncultured Acidimicrobiales bacterium
CGCTCGGTGTCGAGCCAGTGGCGGTAGGTGGCGGCAACCTCGACGTCGGCGGCGGCCCACACCAACCGTTCGATCTCGTCGATCAGCTCCTCGGCCATCGAAGAGGTCCCGGAGACGGCGCCGAACGCCAGGACGGCGCGCTGGTGATCGTCCTGGCGGTCGACCTCGGCCAGCGCCACCGGATAGCGGTTCCGGACCCGGTCAAGGATCGGCCGCAGGCGCGCCCGCTTGTCCTTGAGCGTTCGACAGCCCGGCAGGATCAGCTCGATCTCGAGGACGAGGGCGTGCAGCACCGGCATTCTCGGGAGGGCGAGCGACTCAGGTGCGCGCTATCTCGCGCTCGGTGAAGGTCTCGATGATGTCACCGGGCTTGAGATCCTGGAAGTCCGACAGGCCGATGCCGCACTCGAAGCCGGCGTTGACCTCGCGTGCGTCTTCCTTGAACCGCTTGAGCGAGCTGACCTCGCCCTTCCAGATGATCGTGCCCTCGCGGAGGAACCGGACCTTGGACCCGCGGGTGATCGTGCCGTTGAGCACGTAGCAGCCGGCGATCTTGCCCACCCGGGGCACCGAGAAGATGTCGCGCACCTCGGCGTCGCCGGTGACGACCTCTTCGAACTCGGGGGCCAGCATGCCGAGCATGGCGGCCTCGATGTCCTCGAGGAGCTTGTAGATGATCTCGTACGTGCGGATCTCGACCCGTTCGGTGTCGGCCAGTTCCCGAGCCTTGCGGTCGGGCCGCACGTTGAAGCCGAGGATCGTGGCGTTGGACGTCGACGCGAGTTGGATGTCGCTCTCGGTGATACCGCCTACGGCGCGGTGCACGAACGCCAGCTTGACATCGTCGCGTTCGAGCTTGCGGAGACTCTCCGTCACCGCTTCGAGCGAGCCGTTCACGTCGGCCTTGAGGATGAGGTTGAGCGTGGCCGCGACGCCGGCCTGGATCTGCTTGAAGACGTCCTCGAGCTTGGCGCCACCCGCCAGGGCGTGGCTGTCACGGCCGAGGTTGGCGAGTCGCTGCCAGTGCTCGCGGGTCGCGGCGACGCGGCTGGCGATCTTCTCGGTGGGCGACACGACCAAGTCATCGCCGGCCGAGGCCACATCTTGCAAGCCGAGCACCTGTACCGGTGTGGACGGACCGGCCTCTTTCACACTGTTGCCATGATCGTCGATCAGCGCGCGCACCCGACCCCACGCGGCACCCGCCACGACCGGGTCGCCGACTTTGAGCGTGCCGCGCTGGACGAGGATCGTGGCCACTGGACCCCGGCCGATGTCGAGATGGGACTCGAGCACGGTTCCGCGCGCCCGGCCCCCGGGGTCGGCCCGGAGGTTCTCGACTTCGGCGACGACGACCAAGTTGTCGAGCAGCTCGTCGATGCCGAGGTCCTGAAGCGCGGACACCTGGCAGAAGATGGTGTCGCCACCCCACTCCTCGGGGATCAGACCGTGCTCGGACAGCTGGCTCATCACCCGCTGGGGATCGGCCTGCTCGCGGTCGATCTTGTTCACCGCCACCACGATCGGGACGTCGGCGGCCTTGGCGTGGTTGAGGGCTTCGATGGTCTGGGGCATCACGCCGTCGTCGGCGGCGACGACCAACACGACGATGTCGGTGACGTCGGCGCCGCGGGCTCGCATGGCCGTGAAGGCCTCGTGACCGGGGGTGTCGATGAACGCGATGCGGTGACCGCCGCGCTCGACCGAATAGGCGCCGATGTGCTGGGTTATTCCACCAGCCTCGCCGGCGACCACGTTGGCCGAGCGGATGCGGTCGAGCAGCTTGGTCTTGCCGTGGTCGACGTGGCCCATCACGGTGATGACCGGCGCCCGCTCGGGCCAGGCGGCGTAGGTCTCCTCGTCTTCCTCGTCGTCGAAGTTGAGCAGTTTCTGGAGCTCGACCTCTTGCTCCTCACCGGGGTCGACCAACCTGATCGTCGCACCGATCTCAGCGGCGAAGAGATCGATCATCTCGTCGGACAGCGACTGGGTGGCCGTGACCATCTCGCCGAGTTGCATGAGGAACCGCACGACGTCGGCGGCGGTGCGATTGAGCTTGGGGCCGATGTCTTGTGGTGTGGACGCCCGCTCGATGACCGTCGTGCCATCGGGCACCGGAGCCGAGTTCGGCGTGTATGTGGGCGTGCCCATCGGCTGGAGCTCTTCGAGGGAGCGACGACGACGGCTCTTGCGGCGCGGTCCACGGCGATCGCCGGGCCCTCCGGGACGGCCACCAGGACGGCCGCCGCCAGGCCCGCCACCGGGACGGGCACCACCCGGTCCGCCCGGGCCACCAGGCCCGCCGCCCGGCGCACCGAACGGGCGAGCGCCGCCAGGACCGCCACCGGGCCGCGGAGCACCGCCGCCGGGACGTGCACCACCGGGCCCACCAGGCCCACCGGTCGGCGCACCGAAGCGACGACCACCAGGCGGCGGCGGGATGGCGCGACCCGACGACGACACCGGCGGACCGGGCGGGGGCGGAATCGGCTTACCCGAAGTCGACCGGGGCGGTGCCATGCCGGGCGGGCGGGTCCGCGAGGGAGGCATCCCCGGCATGGGCGGGCGACCGGCGCCGGGCATGGCGCGCGCGGCGGGCGCAGCCGGCGCGGCGATCTCGGCGGAAGGCGCCGGCGTAGCGAACGTGGGCGCGGTCGGCACGATCCGCCGAGGCGGGGTGGCGCCGCCCGACGAGACGACTCGACGCGGGGCCGCATCGATCGCGGCCTCGGTCTCGGCCGCGACCGGGCTCGGCTCGTCGCTCGATACCTCGGGCGCCACGAGCTCGGCGGGTGCCGGCAGCTCGGCGGCCACCGGTTCGATGTGACGGGCTGGCTCGGGCTCGACGGCCGAGGCGGCGACGGGCTCGGGCTCGGCGGCCGGCGGCGCGACCTCGACGACGGGCTCGACAACGGGTGCCGGGGCCGGCTCGGAGGCACCATCGAGCGGCGCCGGTTCGGCGGCGGCCTTCTTCGTTGTCTTCTTGGCCGCCTTGACCGGCTTCTCCGGCTTGTCTTCGGCCGGCTGCTCGTCGCGGATCAACCCCTCGCGCTCGGCTTTGCGCCGCACGCGGTCGGCCTGAGCCTCCTCCATGCTCGAGGAGTGGCTCTTCACTCCGATGCCGAGCGAGACGCAAAGGTCGAGGCACTCCTTGTTGGTGAGCCCCAGCTCCTTCGCGAGCTCGTACAAACGGATGGACTTGGCCAAGATCTCTGCTTCTTTCGACTGCGTTCGCCCGGCCCGCTCGGCCGGTCGAGCGGCGTTTCATCTTTCCACGCCGGCGGCGCGGCGATGAACGCCGGGTCAACCCCGCTCGGGACAGCCCGAAGGGGGCAGGGCGGCTAGTGTGGCCGCGACCGACGGCCAGACCTCGCGCAGCTGATCGATCGCCCGGTCCGAGACCGGTGACCGCAGTGCCCGAGGCAGCGCTCGGCGCCGGATGGCCAGTTCGAGACAACCGCTCGACGGACCGATCCAGGCACCGCGCCCTGGGATCGAACGGCCTAGGGCCAATCGATCCGCGGACAGCTTAACCCGTACCAACTCCGATGCGGGAGCCGGTATCCGGCATCCCACACATGTGCGGACCGGCCCCAGCGCGCTCACCCGACCGGCGGGGCATCGACCGGCGGGACATCGACCGGTGCGGCATCGACCGGCGGGACATCGACCGGCGGGGCATCGACCGGCGGGACGGGCACACCAGCCTCGTCGCCGGTGGGGACGGCTTCACCGTGGGCCCAGTCCTGCGCCGACATCGCCGGTCCGCCCTCGGCCGGCTTCCACACCTGCTGACCGGTAGCGGAGTCGACCATCCATTCGCCTTCGGCCCACTCGACATCTTCGCCGTAGGCGCCGATGCCGGCCGCTTCGTCGGCGATCTGGGTCTCGGATTTGATGTCGATGCGCCAGCCCGACAGGCGCGCCGCCAACCGGGCGTTTTGACCTTCCTTGCCGATGGCGAGAGACAGCTGGAAATCGGGGACGATGACCTCGGCGATGCCGGTCGCCTCGTCGATGCGAACCTCTTTGACCTTCGCCGGCGACAACGCCTTGGCGATGTAGTCGGGCAGGTCTTCGGAGAAAGGAACGATGTCGATCTTCTCGCCGCGGAGCTCGTTGACGATCTGGCGGACCCTCGCGCCACGGGCGCCGACGCACGCCCCGACCGGGTCGACGTTGGAGTCGTTGGACCAGACCGCGATCTTGGTGCGATGGCCGGGCTCGCGCGCGCAGGCCCGGATCTCGACCACGCCATCGGCGATCTCGGGGACCTCGAGCTCGAACAGCCGCTTAACGAGACCGGGATGGGTGCGACTGACCACGATCTGGGGACCCTTGGCCGTGCGGCGCACCTCGACGATGTAGGCCTTGACACGGGCGTTGGCCTCGGGCCGTTCGAAGGGGACCTGCTCGCTCTGCGGTAACAGGGCCTCGACGCGACCGAGATCGAGAAGGGTGTAGCGGCTGTCGGTCTGCTGGACGACGCCGGTGACGATGTCGCCCTCGCGCCCGGCGTACTCCTCGTACTTCAGCTCGCGCTCGGCTTCACGAATTCGCTGGGTCATCACCTGCCGGGCCGTCTGGGCGGCGATTCGACCGAAGTCGTCGGGCGTGACGTCGAGCTCGGGACCGACCGGGTTGGCGTCGTCGTCGAGGTCCTGGGCGAGCACCCGGATCTCACCGGTGTCGGGATCGATGGTGACCCAGGCGTACTCGTGGGCGCCCGGCATCCGCTTGTACGCCGATTCGAGCGCGTCGGCGAGCGCACCGAGCAGAATTTCGACCGAGATGCCCCGGTCGACCGCCAACATTTGCAGTGCCTCCATGAAATCAGGGTTCATGACGTCGTCTCTCTCGTAACGGCAGCCGCGGGCGGGGCTGCCTTCTTGGCCGGGCCTTTGGGCTTGGGGGCCGGTCCCCATTCGAAAACTGTTCGGGCCTTGTCGACCTCGGTGTACAGCACCCGTCGAACGGTGCCGTCGGCGAGCGCCACGTCGAGCCCGTCGTCGTCGGCCACGACCAGGCGGCCGTCGACACGACGATCGCCCGGGACGTCGGGCAAGGTCTTGACCTTGACGACCTGGTCTACGGCGCGCCGGAATTGGTCGGCGGTACGCAGCGGGCGCTCGAGCCCGGGGCTACTGACCTCGAGCGTGTAGCGGTCCGGCATCGGGTCGGCCTCGTCGAGCAGGCGCGAGACGTCGCGCGAGAGGTCCTGGAGGAGGCCCAGGTCGACGCCGCCCGGTCGGTCGGCACAGACGCGCAGCGTCGCGCCCTGGTGCTCGACGTCGACCAGCTCGACTTCGTACTCGGCGAACAGGGGCGCCAGGATCGTTCGTACTCGGTCTTCGACTCCCACGGCACCTCCTTCGCTCGTCGACGTGAATCGTCGGCTGACCGGGCCACGTACGAACAAAGGCGTGGGCCAAGCCCACGCCTCAGCTCACCAACCCGTGAACGGCAGCGCACCAACTATATCGGCCGCCGCTCCCGGCCGCCTCGGTGACTCCGATGGCCGGAATCCTGTGATGCATGTCATTGACGCCACCCGATCTCGTGAGCCATGCTGGCCGGGTGAGACGCCGAAAGGTCGTGCTGGTCGCCTACCCGGGCATGCAGGTCCTCGACCTTGCCGGCCCCCACGAAGTATTCGTCGGGGCGACCCGACTGCTCGATCACCAAGCCGCGGGGGGCGGTTACGACGTGCACGTCGCGAGCGTGCGCCCTGGGTCGATCGCCAGCGAGAGCGGGCTCGTGCTGATCGCCGACAGCGCGCTCCCGGGCGGGGTGCTCGACACCGCGATCGTCCCTGGTGGAGACGGCGTGCTGGATGCTCGCCGCGACCCGGACCTGGTGTCGTGGGTAGCCGACGCGGCGACGCGCTCGCGCCGGATGGCTTCGGTGTGCAGCGGCGCCTTCGTGCTCGCCGAGGCCGGTCTGCTCGATGGACGCCGAGTCACCACCCATTGGAGCCGGGCGGCGCGCCTCGCCGTCGAATATCCCGCCGTCACCGTCGATGCCGATCCGATCTTCATCGAGGACGGTCCGATCTGGACGTCGGCCGGGGTGACCGCCGGCATCGACTTGGCCCTGGCCATGGTGGAGCGCGACCACGGCGGCGAGGTGGCCCAGACGATCGCCCGATCCCTCGTGATGTTCCTTCGCCGCCCGGGCGGCCAGAGCCAGTTCGCCACCCCGACGTGGACGCGGTTGGCCGAGCGCCCGATCGTGCGGGCCGCGCAGGAACGGATCAACGCCGACCCAGCCGGCGACCACCGGATCCACGTCCTGGCGGCGACCGTGGGTACGAGCACGCGAACGCTCGGCCGGCTGTTCACCGGGCAAGTCGGCGAGACGCCGGCCCGATACGTCGAGCGGGTGCGGGTCGACCACGCTCGAGCGCTACTCGAGACCGAGCGCCTGGGCCTCGCACCGATCGCCCGCCGCTGTGGCTTCGGCACGACCGAGACCATGCGCACTGCGTTCCTCCGGCGCGTCGGCGTCACCCCCGACGACTACCGGCGGCGATTCACCCGATCCATCCCTGACCCAGAAGAGAACTGACATGCAGGTTGCCGTCATGCTGTTTCCCCGCCTCACCGCGCTCGACGCGATCGGGCCATACGAGATCCTGCAACGGCTCCCCGAGGCCGAACTGGTGTTCGTCGGCGCCGAGCGCGGATCGGTGCGCACCGAGAACGGCTTTCTCGGCCTCGCCGTCGATGCGTCGTTCGACGAGATCACGGCCCCGGACGTTGTCGTCGTGCCCGGGGGCATCGGCACACGCGGCATCATCGGCGACGATCGGTACCTGGACTGGATCCGCCGGGTGCATCAGACCAGCCGCTTCACGACCTCGGTGTGCACGGGATCCCTGGTGCTCGCCGCGGCCGGCCTGCTCGACGGGCTGACCGCCACGACGCACTGGTCGTGCTACGACGAGCTCGCAGCCCTCGGCGTCACCCCCCTCGCCGACCGGGTGGTAGAGCACCTCGACCGACGCATCATCACCGCCGCTGGCGTGTCGGCGGGAATCGACATGGCCCTACGGCTCGCCGCGGTGCTCGTCGATGACGTCGCGGCCAAGGCCATGCAGCTCATGTGCGAGTACGACCCGCAACCGCCGTTCGACGCCGGGCGGCTGGACTCCGCCGGAGACGACGTCATCGTTCGCGTCGTCGAGTACGCGGCGCTGAAGGACTGAAACCCGGCCGGGTCCGCGTGCTCTATGTTGCCGGGTCGCAAGCTCTGTGTTGCCGGGTCGCGTGCTCTATGTTGCCGGGTCGCAAGCTCTGTGTTGCCGGGTCGCAAGCTCTATCGGCGCACGCTCACTTGGTAAAGGCCGTGTGCAGCGGGTAGTACCGCCGGTCCGGGACGATCTCGGGCGGCAGGTTGGGCTTGACGTTCTCCTCGAACCACTTCCTTCCGTCGTCTTCGGACTCCCAGATCTCGACGACGCGCCAGCCGCCGGCCGGGTTCGGGCCACCGGTATGGGCGATGAAACCCTTGTGGGCGCGCATGAGCGGTCCCATCCGGTCGACCATCCCGGCATACATCTCCTCGGAGAGGTTCGGCACCTCACCGATCATCAGTACGGCCATCAGCGTCTCCTTCGTCGGGGTGAACACGACTGTAGGCGATCTACATGGAGACGACATCGGGTACAGGCGGGGCGGCGCCGTCGACTCGGGCACCAGCCGCTCGGTACTACGACGTATGTCCGATGGCGCATAATTGAGCTGGGTCTAGAGTCGGACTCAACCCCCTACCAGCGACCCTGCTGCGACAGGACCGGCTGAAGCTTGATCAGCTCTGGAGCGACCATGCGCACTCGTCGTCTTATCGCTGCCGTCTTGACCGTCATGCTGCTGGGCGTGGCCGCCGCCGCTCCAGCCGGCGCCGCTCCACCGTCGTCGTTGACGCTCAACCCGTCGAGCGTGACCGGCGGCAACTCCTCGACTGCGACGGTCACCCTCAGCGCGGCCGCGCCATCGGGCGGAACGGTCGTCACCTTGTCGGACAACTCGACCTCGACGAGCGTGCCGACCAGCGTGACGGTGACCGCTGGAAACACCAGCCGATCGTTCACCGTGACCACGAGTGCGGTGACCGCGGTGACGACATCTACGATCACCGCGACGGCCGACGGCGGCTCCCGCAATGCGGTGTTGACGGTGAACCCACCGAAGCCAGCTGCGCCGACGCTGGTGAGCCCGGCCAGTGACGCCACGGTCGCCCAGCCGGTCACGTTCGACTGGAACGACGTCGCCAACGCCACGAGCTACGAGATCCAGATCGACAACTCCTCGACCATCTCGTCGCCCTACGTCGCCAGCCAGACCGTCACCAGTTCTCAGGCGTCGATCACCGGTCTGCCGGCGGAGCGGCTGTGGTGGCGGGTCCGGGCCCAGAACGCCGCCGGTGTCTACAGCTCGTACTCGACCACCCGGCGCTTCACCGCGTTGGCCGCGCCCGCGGCCGCGAGCCTGTCGTCGCTATCGGTCGCTCCGTCGAGCGTCCAGGGCGGTTCCGCGGCGACCGGCACGGTCACCCTGACGTCTGGCGCCCCAACTGGCGGAGCGGTGGTGACGCTCACGACCAGCAACGCCGCGGTCGCTTCTGGCCCCACGAGCCTGACCATCCCCGCCGGGGCGACCAGCGCGACCTTCGCGCTCACGACGACCTCGGTCGGCGCGCAAACCGCCGTGACGCTCGCGGCAACTTTCAGCGGCGTCAGCCGCACCGCCACGCTCACCGTCACGCCGCCCGGTCCCGCGGTACCCGCGCTGTCGTTCGTCGCCTTGAGCCACACCATGCTCGACCAAGTCGGGAACAACGCCGTGGGAGAGGTCCGGCTCGTCAGCCCGACGTCGACACCGGTCGTCGTGACGGTGACCAGCAGCCATCCGAGCATCGCCCGGGTGACACTCGGCGACACCGCCCAGGTCGCGTCGGTTCAGGTCGAGCCCGGCTTCGACCAGGCGGTGTTCCTCGTCCGACACGTCACCGCCGTCACCACGCCGACCGTGGTGACCATCACCGCCTCGGCCAACGGGGTCACCAAGACGACCCAGATCACGATCAACCCGACACCCGTGATGGCGTTCTCGGCGCCGACGATCACGATGGGCCCCGGGTTCGTCGGTTCCCAGTTCGTCGACACGGCCACCGGAAACGGCACGACCGTGGGCGTGTACCCGTACGTCGGCGTCGTCAGCTTCGACATCGTGGCCGGCCAACTCCCCGCCGGCTTGTCGCTCGTCAATCCTGGAGCCGGTGGAGCGACGCCCGACTTCCCGCCGCTGCGCTCCGTCGTGGGGATACCGACCACCGTTGAGACCCGGTCCTTCACGCTCCGTGCCACCGACCAGAGCGGGGCCACCGCGACGACCACGATCACGATCACGATCAGCCCGGCGCTCGGGCTGTCCATCACGCCGCAGTTGCCTTGGACGCCCGTCGTGGGCGCCTTCTCGAACCTGTGGGTCACCGGCAGCGGTGGCGTGCGGCCCTACACGTGGGTCCGCACCGCGGGACAGTTCCCCCCCGGCATGTCGCTCGTGCAGGACAACCCCGACGGCCCACTCGTGAGGATCACCGGCACCCCGACCGCATCCGGCACCTTCAACTTCACGCTGCGGGTCACCGACGCCCAGGGGGCCACCGGCATCCAGGCCCTCACCGTGACGGTCAATCCCGCCTAGAGCGTGCGCCGATGGGCGCATCGGTCCCGAACCCAGGGCTCGGACCGCTCACCTCGCTCACGACCAAGCCAGACGACACGGCATGTGGTGGCCATGGATCGATCATGCGGGGACGAGTGTCGCAACATCGCCGATGCGGATCGTGCCGCCTTTCAGCACTTCGGCGTTGAGGGCGAGCTTGCCGTCGAATCGTCGAATGATGTCTTTCAGCACGTTGCGGTCGACGTCGAGGGTGTCGGGATCGACGGTCGTCATTGGGCACCGGCCGCGGCGTGAGTCGATCCCTATGACCACTTCGCCGATGTGGAGTTCGTGGCCGGGCCATTGAATTTCGGTCATCGCCTCGACTCCGGCGATGACGATGTTCGGGCGGAGGCGGCGCACGTCGCGACCGAACGCCGCGATCGCTCCGTCCGTTGCGACGAGCAGGGGGAGCACATCGAATCGGTCCGGTCCGTCGTAAGCCGTGAGGAACGCGTCGTCACCGGCGGCGGCGCGAACCCGGGCAGCCACTTCCGGCGAGGTCCACGGCAGCCCATCGACGATCGGGTGGCCATCGTCCCCGAGCGTGGCGTGCAGCCCGAGGAGACGGTGGTGGCGCCGCGACGTGCGGACTCCTTCAGGTCCGCGCACGTGGACGAGGCGGTCACCGAAGATGCCGTCGGCGGTGAGGTCGGCCGAGTCCAGGCGTTCTCCCGCGAGCGTCTTGACGGGGTAGCGCCATAGTTCGGCAACGGTCATCGGGTGGGTCGTCATGGCATGGTCTCCAGGAGTTTCGCCGTGGCCTTGCGGGCAGCGGTGATGGGCTTGTCGTTGCCGACGATGGCCGACTGAACGATCGCCCCGTCGATCAGGACGCCGAGCGCGTCGGCGAACCAGGTGGGGGTGCGCGACCGAGTCCGGGTGGCCAGCGTGGCGAGATGGCCGACCAGTGATCGTTTGTGCTCAGCCACGATGGCACGGTGCTGCTCGTCGATCTCCGCCGGCTCCGCGATCGCGTTGATAAACGCGCATCCTCGGTAGCCAGGCGACCGCGTCCAGTCCCGGAGCGCGTCAAATGCGGCGAGCAACGGGTCGGTGCCGCGGGTGATGTGGCGCTCGACCGTGTCGGTGAACCAGTTCATCCAGCGGTCGTGTCGATCGTTGAGCCAAGCGGCGACGAGGTCGCGTTTGGACGGGTAGAGGCCATAGATGCGTCGCAGGGAGACGCCCGAGGCGTCGCGGATGTCGGCCATTGCGACGCCCGAGATCCCACGTTGGTAGAACAGCGTGTCAGCAGCGTCGAGGATTCGACGATCGGCGTCGTCGAGGGTGAACGTGGCGGCAGGGCTCATCGCAGCGGAACCCCACTGGTGTCGCCTTGAGCACGGGCACCGAAGATGCGCCGGTCGGCGGCCGCGATCCCGACGTCGTTGATGCTGGCCTCCCGCCGCTGCATGTAACCGTCGTCGTCGAACTCCCAATTCTCGTTCCCGAAGGACCGGAACCACTCGCCCGACCGGTCATGCCACTCGTACTGGAATCGCACCGCAATCCGGTTGCCCGAGAAGCACCACAAGTCCTTACGCAACGCGTACTCGAGCTCACGGTCCCACTTGAGGCGCAGGAACTCGACGATCTGTTCGCGGCCGACGACGAACTGGTCACGGTTCCTCCATACCGAGTCAGGGGTGTATGTCGCGGCGACACGTTCGGGATCACGCGAGTTCCACGCCGCCTCCGCAGCCAGCACCTTGGAGCGGGCGGAGACCTCGTCGAATGGGGGGACAGGCAGACGTGTCATCGTCGAAACCCCTCGTGAGAATACATGTTCTCAGACTACGAGAATGACTGTTCTCATGTCAAGTGGCCGGCCCCTCTCTGCCTGAATTACGGCTTGGGGCGGTGAGAGCGCTCGAGCACGCCCACCTTGCGTGACCGGCGTTGGGACCAGGCGCATCAGCACGCCAATTGACCGACGGACCACCAGGAACGCGCGCGGAATCCTCTCCGGCGGGAGCCTGCGCCTAGCCGGCGCGCATGGCGTCGAGGGCATCGAACAGGTCGACACCGTCGCGAAGGGTCGAGATGATGTGGCCCTCGCCGGGGACCACGGTCAGCTCGACGTCGGCGCCGAGGCCGGCAAGCGTCGCCGCCACCTCCTCGGATGGTCCGACCCACGACGTGTCGTCGCCGCCGACCCACAGCCGCAGCGGGATGTCGACCAGCGCCCCGACATCGTCGGCGCCGTCGGGGAAGCCAGGGAACACCACCATGCCGGCGAACCGATCGGGCTCGAGGGTGGCGATACGAAACGCCGACCGCCCGCCGTTGCTCACCCCGGCCAGGTAGAAGCGGCCGTCCTCGGGCACCAGCCCGGCTTCGAGACGATCGAGCAACTCGGGCAGGTACCGCTCGCTGCCCTGGAAGAACAACTCGCCGCCCGGCGCCACCGGGCTGGCCACGACCCAACCCCGCTCGAGAGCCTGGGCCGCGTAGATGGACTCGACGGTACCCTCGGTGACGTCGCGGTCCTGGCCTCCGGGCGGCAACGCGACAAGGACCGGGAACGAGCCGTCGGGCTCGAACCCTTCGGGAATGACGAGGGCGTACTCGAGTTCGGTACCGTCAGCCAGCTCGACGGTCTCGAAGGCCACCCCGCTCGTCGGGGCGGGCGGAGGGTCAGCGACCGCAGCGGTCCCGTCATCGGCTCCGTCGTCGGCATCGTCGTCGCCACAGCCGCCGAGCGCCAGCCCGAGGGCCGCCAGCCCGACGACCGCCGGGTGCGAAAAGCCACGACGCCTCATCGCGGTACCCGACCGGCGGCGATCGCCGACGCGAAGCCGTCGTGGACTCCGAGCACGTCGACCTCGGTACGGTTGCGTCGCACCACAGTCGGCAGGCGCCACGGCGAGCGCATGGTGGCGTACCAGTAGGCGCCGAACGCGACGACAGCCGCTAGCAGCAGCGGCGCGGCGTACACCCCGCCTTTCAGCAACAGCACGGCGCCGGCGAGCCCGAATCCCGTCGCCGCTACAGGCGCCCTCATGCGCATGTGCTCCATGCGTTCCCAGCGGGCGAACGCGATCGAGGAGAGCGGGAGCAGCACGGTCAGGCGGCGGAACCGGGCTCGGATCACAACGGGCACGAAACCGGCGGCGGGTTGCCCGGTGATCACACACACCGGCGGCAGCCGGCGGGTTTGGGCATCGGCGAGGCCGACCGTCACCGAGGCCACCGGTATCAGCCCCGCTTCCGGATCAGCTCGATGCGCGAGCCGTCGTCGTTGGCGTCGTCACCGCGGTCCTTGAGGAGCCGCTCTCGATCTCGTTCGGCCTCGCGCGCCGCCTTGGCCGTATCGACGCGGGCCAGGGCGGCCTCGGTGCCGTGCTCGTGGATGAACTCGGCCCACTCGACGAGCGTCTCGACCATCTCGTGCTCGGGCACGACGGCCACGTTCTGGCCCTTGACGAACAGGTGGCCCCGCTTGTTGCCGGCGGCGATGCCGATATCGGCGTCGCGGGCCTCACCGGGGCCGTTCACGACGCAGCCCATCACCGCCACCTGGAGCGGGATCTGACGATCGCCGAACGCCTCCATGGCCCGGCGGGCCACGTCGATCACGTCGATCTCGGCCCGCCCACAGCTCGGGCACGCGATCAGGTCGACGTTCTTGCGCTCCCGCAAGCCCATCGCCTCGAGCAGTTGGCGGCCGGCCCGGGCCTCCTCGACCGGATCGGCGGTGAGCGAGTAGCGGATGGTGTCACCGATCCCCTCGGCGAGCAAGGTGGCGATGCCCGCGGTGGCCTTGACCAACCCCGCCGGCGGCGGTCCGGCTTCGGTCACGCCGAGGTGAAGCGGGTGATCGGTGACGTCGGCGAGTTGGCGATACGCCTCGATCATCAGCGGCACACTCGACGCCTTGACCGAGATCTTGACCAGATCGAAGTCGACCTCGCGGAAGTAGGCCAGCTCCTGCTCGGCGGACTCGACCATCGCCTCGGGGGTCACGCGGCCGCCGTGCTTCTCGTACAGGTCGGGATGGAGCGACCCGCCGTTCACGCCGATCCGGATCGGCACGCCGCGGTCCTTGCACTCCTGAGCGACCAGCTTGATGTGCTCGGGCCGACGGATGTTGCCGGGATTCAGCCGCAGGCAGTGGACCCCGGCATCGAGCGCGGCGAGCGCCATCTTGTACTGGTGGTGGATGTCGGCGACGACCGGGATGGGCGAGCGCGGCACGATCTGGGCCAGCCCCTCGGCGGCTTCGATCTCGTTGCACGTGCAGCGAACGATGTCGCAGCCGGCGGCGGCGAGGGCGTAGATCTGTTGGAGCGTGCCTTCGACGTCGGCCGTCTTGGTGATCGTCATCGACTGGATCGTGATCGGTGCGCCTCCACCGACTGGTACCGAGCCGACCATGACCTGGCGAGTCGGTCGGCGAGCAAACGCAGCCGCAACCTCCACGATCAGCTCGGCAGGTCGACGGGGTCGAGGATGTCTCGGAGGCCCGAGAACACGAAGATGAGCAACAGCAGGGCCAAGACCGCGTAGGTGATCGGCAGCAGCTTGGTGGCGTCGGCGTGGTAGCGGCGACCGGCACGCGACCGCAGCCGCTCGTAGGTCCCGACGATCACGTGGCCGCCGTCGAACGGTGGCAACGGCACCAGGTTGAACGTGCCCACGAAGATGTTCAGCACGGCGAAGAAGCTGAGGAACCAGTCGGCGCCTCGTTCGGCGGCCTGGCCACCGATGCGCACGCCCCCGACGATCGACAGGACCCGGCCCTCGTCGCCGGGATCGAGCCGCCCGGCGTCGCCGCCCGAGATCACATCGTCGTCGTCGGTGACGATCGGCTCGGACACCAGGTCGCGGATCCCGCTCGGGCTGAACAGGGTCCCGACTCCGGTGATCGAATCGCGGACCACGTTGACGAACGCGTCGCCGCTCTCTCGGGCCGCGTCGAGCGGGCCGAGGCGCGAGGGCTGGGCGTCGGCGCCTATCCCAAGGAAGCCGTTGACCGCCCCGTCGGTGACCAACCGGTTGACGACGATCTCCGCCCGGGCCAGTTCGCCGGCCACGATGATCTCGGCCTCGTAGGTGCCGCCCACCTCGACCGCGGTGAGCAACGCCGACCACGATGTCACGGGCGCGCCGTCTATCGACACCAGACGGTCGCCCTCGACCAGGCCTTCGATCCCGGCTGCACCGAGCGCGCTGAGCCGTTCGCCGATCGTCGCTGCGAGCTCGAGCTCGGAGCCGTCGCGCTCGACGGTGATCACGGTCGGCTGACCGGCCAACGGCTCGACCGCGGCCGCCAGGTCGCCGAAGGTCTCGACCGGCGTGTCACCGACCGCGAGCAGCCGGTCGCCGTCGAGCAGCCCGGCCTGGTCGGCGGCACTGCCTTCGATCACGCCCTCGACCAGCCAGTCGGACTCGTCGGGCTGGCCCAACACCGAGAACAGAGCGAACAGGCTCACCAGGGCCAACAGGTAGTGCACCGTGGAGCCGGCGACGGCAACGCCCATCCTGGCCGGATAGCTGGCGTGACGGTACGTCCGCGATTCATCGCCCGGGTCGACCGGATCCAGGTTGTTCATTCCGGCGATCTTCACGTAACCGCCAGCCACGACGGCCTTCACGCCGTACTCGGTCTCGCCGCGCCGGAAGGACCACAGCTTTGGACCGAAGCCGAGGAAGAATTCGGTGACCTTCATCCCCGCCCGTTTCGCCATGACGAAATGGCCGAGTTCGTGCAGGAAGATCATGGCGGCGAACGCCAAGACCATGAACACGTACGACCAGGACCCGGCTACACCGAGCCATACCAGCGCGCCGCCGAGCACCAGCGCGGGGACGTAGTCGGGGCGCAGCTCGGCGAGGGGCGAATCGGGATCTGGTTCGGAGTCGATGCGTCGATCGACGTCGATGGTGGTCATGGGCGGGCGCTTCGCTCCTTCATGTCATCGACGATGCCCGTCGGGTGATCACGATTGACGCTACCCGCCGGGCCTCGGCATCGGCCGTCAGCACCTCGTCGAGCGATCCCGCCGGCAGACCCGGCCACCGGTCCAGGCACTCCGACAGCGTGGCCGCGATGTCGACCCAGCCGATCCTTCCGTCGAGGAAGGCAGCGACGGCGACCTCGTTACCGGCGCTGAGCCACGCCGGCGCGGTGGCGCCGGCCCGCCCCGCGGCATAAGCCAGATCGAGGCAGGCAAAGGCCCGGCGGTCGGGCTGTTCGAAGTCGAGGCGCCGCAGCTCGGTCCAGTCGATCGGGCCATAAGGCACGTCCAACCGATCGGGATAGGCGAGGGCGTACCCGATGCACAGGCGCATGTCGGGCCTGGAGAGCTGGGCGATCGTCGCCCCGTCGGTGTAGGTCACCATCGAGTGCACGACCGACTGCGGGTGCACGACCACGTCGATGTCGTCGAAGGCCACGCCGAACAGCTCGTGGGCCTCGATCACCTCGAGGCCCTTGTTCATCAACGTCGACGAGTCGACGGTGATCTTGGGCCCCATCGACCATGTGGGGTGAGCCAGGGCGTCGGTCACGCTGACCGCCGCCAGCTCGTCTGATGTACGGCCCCGGAACGGCCCGCCGCTCGCCGTCAGCACCAACCGGTGCACGCGTTCGGCCACGTCGTTGGCCCGCAGGCACTGGTGCAGAGCGCAGTGCTCGCTGTCGACCGGTATCAGCTCGGCGCCCGGGGTGACCCGCAACGGTTGCACGACCGGGCCCGCGGCGATCAACGATTCCTTGTTGGCCAGGCCGAGCCGGCGGCCGGCACCGAGGGCTGCCAAGGTCACCGGCAAGCCGGCAAACCCGACGACCCCGTTGATCACGACCTCGGCGAGCGATGCCGCGTGAGCCAATGCCTCGGGACCGCCGCCTATCTCGACCGAGGCATCGATGCGGGCTCGCAGCGCCGCGACCTGAGCCGGGTCCCCGACCGCTACGAACGCCGGACGGTGCGCCCCGATCTGTTCGACGAGCAGGTCCGAGCACCGGCCGGCGCCGAGCGCCACGACGTCGTAGCTCGCCGGGCGGGCGTCGACGATGTCGAGGGTCTGGGTCCCGATGGATCCGGTCGAGCCGAGAACGGCGAGCGTCGACACGGTGACCGTAGGGGAGCCGACCTCAGCTGCCGAGGACGACGCGCGCCACGTAGTAGGTCGTAGGGAGCACGAACAACAAGGCGTCAAAACGGTCGAGCAGACCGCCGTGACCGGGCAGGATCGAACCCATGTCCTTGATCCCGAGGTCTCGCTTGACGACCGATTCGAACAGGTCGCCGACGGGTGCCACGACCGCGGCCACGACCGCCACGACGAACGCGTCGAGCAGCGAGCCCGCGTCCTTGCCGATCGGCGCGATCTTGACCACGCCGACGATCACGGTGGTAGCGACGACCGAAGCGATCACGCCGCCCACCAAACCCTCGACGGTCTTGTTGGGGCTGGCACTGGACAGCCGGGTTCGGCCCGACGCCCGACCCACGAACAGCGCCCCGACGTCGTACCCGACCGTGGCGATGATCGCCGTGATCAGCAGCCCGGTGCCGTCGGGAAGGCGCAACATGATGCCAGCGAACGAACCGAGCACACCGATCCACACGACACCGAGCAATGACACCCCGAGGTTCATGAGCGGCGACTCGGTGGCGATGCCCGACAGGTACCACAACGCCCCGAAGACCACGAACAAGAACATCACGACACCCACCGCCACATCGCCGCGGTAGTACCCGGCCAGCGACGCCGAGACGACACCGACGATCATGAGCAACGTCGCCGGGCGGTAGCCCACCGCGTTGAGGGCGACGCCGAACTCGACCGCGGCGAGGCCCAAGAGGATCGTCACGAACACGATCGACACCGCCGGCGAGATGGCGAAGCAGACCAGCGCCGCCGCCGCCAGCGCGACCCCGGTACCGATGGCGAGCGGGAGGTTGCGGTCCGAGCCGCCGCGCACCGGCGGCTGAGCCGTCGCGGTGCCCCGCCGAGCGCCCGAATCAACCCCTCCCCCGGTACCACCGACACGAACCGCGCCGGGGTCGTGGTCGGGACCGAGCCGGGCGAGGTCGTCGTCGTAGTTCTGCCCGTCGTCAAAGGTGAAGAACTGGTGGTCGTCGTCGTACCCGGCTACGACGGGAACCGGCTCGAGCGGGGGCAGAGCATCGCCGTCGTCGTCGCCCCAGCGCGGCTGGTCGCCCCAGGCCGCCGCCAGGTCACGATCGGCGACCGGCTGGCTCCCCGTGGGCGGATCGGCCCAATGAGGAAGGTCGGTCCCGCCACCGGCGGCCGGTTCGTCCCAGGCCCCGTCGTCCGCATCGTCCCAACCGTCGGCCGCGATCGGGGTCGACCCGGGCCGAGCCCACGTCGACGAATCGTCGGCCGTGGCGTCGTCGTCCCACTCGTCGTCATCCCAGTCGTCGTCGCCGAACACCGAGTGACTCCGGGTGTCGTCGTTGTCCTCGTCGATGATCCGTATCCCTTCGTACTCGCCGTCGTCCCGACGACGAATTCTGTCGTTCATCGCTCTCGCTCCGTTGCTGCGGCCCCCCGGCCCAACTCGTCGAGGAGCTCCTGGTTAGACCTCGAGGAGCTCCTGCTCCTTCACGTGCAATGCCTCGTCGATCTTCGCCTCGTAACCGTGGGTCATACCGTCGAGTCGCTTCTCGGCCCGCTGGAGATCGTCGCTTGACACCTCGCCGTCCTTCTCGAGATCGTCGAGGTCCTTGCGAGCCGCGCGGCGCGCCACGCGGACCTTCACCCGCCCGTCTTCGGCCATGCCCTTGACCATCTTCACGAACTCCTTGCGCCGCTGCTCGGTCAGCGGAGGGAAATTCAGGCGAATCGACCGCCCATCGTTGGACGGCGACAACCCCAGGTCGGCGTTGCGGATCGACTTCTCGATCGGTCCGACGTTCTGGGCGTCGTGGGGGGTGATGAGAAGCTGGCGACTCTCGGGGATCGAGAAGGTGGCGAGCTCCTGCATCTTCATCTCGACGCCGTAGACGTTGACGACGAGTTTCTCGACGAACGACGACGACGCGCGACCCGTTCGCACCCCCGCGAAGTCCTGGCGGGTGTGAGCCACGACCTTGTCCATCTTGTCGCCGGCGTCCTCGAGCACCATGTCGATCATGTCGTCGCTCATCTCACCTCCTCGTCAACGTTTCGGGTCGTCAGCGTGTGGGCGCGTCACCCGGCGCGGACTGGCTCACCAGCGTACCCACGGACTCCCCGGCGAGCAGGGACCGCACGTTTCCTTCGCCGAGGAGGTCGAACATGACGATCGGCAGGTCGTTGTCCATGCACAACGAGATGGCGGTGGTGTCCATCGCCTTGAGGCCACGCTGAAGCACGTCGAGGTAGCTGACCTCGTCGAGCTTGGTCGCCGTCGGGTCGAGTCGCGGGTCGGCGGTGTATATCCCGTCGGTCCCGGAGTGCGTGCCTTTCAGCATCACCTCGGCCTCGATCTCGATGGCCCGCAACGCCGCGGCGGTATCGGTGGTGAAGAACGGGTTGCCCGTACCGCCCGCGAAGATGACGACGCGGCCCTTCTCGAGGTGGCGCAAGGCCCGGCGACGGATGTACGGCTCGGCCACCTGGGACATGTGGATGGCGCTCTGGACACGCGTCGGTTGACCTTGGCGCTCGAGCGTGTCCTGCAGCGCGAGCGCGTTGATGACCGTGGCGAGCATGCCCATGTAGTCGGCCTGGGCCCGGTCCATGCCAGCGTGGCTGCCCGCCAGCCCGCGCCAGATGTTGCCGGCGCCGACGACGATCGCCATCTCGACGTCGAACTCCTCGCGCACCTTGACGATGTTGTCGGCGATGCTGGCCACGACGTGCCCGTCGATGCCGTAGCCGTCCTCGCCAGCGAACGCCTCGCCGGACACCTTGAGGACGACTCGCCGCCATCGCCCGACCCGACCAGGCCGGGTGGCCACGCCGTCGGCGGTCGACGGGTCGGCGGTCATCGGGTCACGATCCGACGAACGCCTGCACGAACCGCACTACGGTGCCGGAGCCGATCGTGGCCTTCACGGTGACCTTGTCGCCCAGCAGCCCTTGTTCGAGCAGGACCCGCTCGGCCAGCCAGCCGTTGACCCGGCCGTCGACGATCTTGTCCCACGCAGCCTCGGGTTTGCCTTCGGCCTTGGTGATGGCCAGAAGCGCTTCGCGCTCCTTGGCGATGTCGGCGTCGGGTACGTCGTCGCGGCTCAGGTACGACGGCTTGGCGAAGGCGATGTGCAGCGAGATCTGGTGCAAGGTGTCGGCATCGATGCCGGCCCCCTCGACGATCACGCCGTTGACGCCGCGGCCGTCTTGTTGATGGAGGTACGTGTCGAGCGTCGAACCGGCGCCGGCTGCGACGATGCCGACCCGGCCGATCGCGATGTTTTCCTTGATCGACAGGCGCAGGTCGTCGATGGCGTCCTGCTTGCCGGCTACGGCATCGGGGCCGCCTTCGAGGACGAGCTGCGCGAGTTCGGCGGCGAGCGCGACGAACCGGTCGGACTTGGCCGAGAAGTCGGTCTCACACTTGAGTTCGACCAGCGCGGCCTTGCCCGATGACGTGGCCAGGGCGACGACGCCCTCGTTGTTCTCGCGGTCACCTCGGGCGTCGGCTTTGGCGAGCCCCTTCTCGCGCAGGAGCTGAGTGGCGGCCTCGAAGTCTCCCGCGGTTTCCTGGAGGGCCTTCTTGCAGTCCATCATCCCCGCGCCACTCGCGTCGCGCAGAGCCTTCACGTCCTTGGCGGAAACCTCGCTCACCGGTCGTCACCTGCCTGGTCCTCGATGGCGTCGTCGACAGCACCGGCCGGCTCGGCCACAGATGCTTCGGACGACTCGATCTCGACGACAGCACCGGCTGGCTCGGCCACAGATGCTTCGGACGGCTCGGTCTCGACGACAGCACCGGCTGGCTCGGCCACATCTGTACCGTCGGCGGGAGCGTCACCGGTGAGTTGCGCGGCCACCCGGGCCTCACGGGCCGAAGCCGCCGCAGCAGCTTCGGATCGGGCCCGGGCCTGCTGGTCCGCGACCTCGGCTTCTTCTTCGACGGTGCGGCTGGGCCCGGCACCGTCGCCACCTCGGCGCGAGGCGATGAAACGGCCCTCGAGTACGGCGTCGCTGATCACCCGGCAGAGCAACTGGCCAGACCGGATGGCGTCGTCGTTGCCGGGGATGACGTACTGGATGATGTCGGGATCGCAGTTCGTGTCGACCACCGCGACCACCGGCACGCCGAGGCGGTTGGCCTCGGTCACCGCGATGTGCTCCTTCTTGGTGTCGAGGATGAAGACCGCGCTCGGCAGCTTCTCCATCGACCGGATGCCGCCCAGGTACCGCTCGAGCTTGTCGAGCTCACGGCTGAGGCGCAGCGCCTCCTTTTTGGGCATGGCCTCGAACTCACCCGAGTCGCGCATGCGCTGGTACTCGAGCATCTTGCCGACCCGGCGGTGCATCGTCGAGAAGTTCGTGAGCATGCCACCCAACCACCGCTGGTTGACGTACGGCATGTTGCACTTCTCGGCATAGGACTGGACCGGGTCCTGGGCCTGCTTCTTGGTGCCGATGAACAGCACCGTGCCGCCGTCGGCCACCGTGTCACGGATGTACGTGTAGGCCCGTTCGATGCCCGACAGGGTCTGGTGCAAGTCGATGACGTAGATGCCGGCCCGCTCGCCGTGGATGAACCGTCGCATCTTGGGGTTCCACCGGCGGGTCTGGTGACCGAAGTGGACACCGGCCTCCAGCAGTTGCTTCATCGTGACAACAGCCACGCGCAGTCTCCTCTCCCAGCGGTTTACGACGACGGCTCCGGCGCGCCCGTGGGGCACGACCGTGGGGTGGAGCCGGCCAGAGTACGCGCCCGGCACGGTGCCGGGGCGGGCCCCGCAGGACCGCCGGCAGTCTATGGCGGGAGGCGCCGGGCCACACGCGGGCCGAGCGAACCGCGCTCGGAGACGAGGCGCACCCGGACCACCCGGCGGCCGAACAGGCTGGCGGGGTCGATGTACTCGCCGTCGAGTCGGGCGCCGAAGTGGAAGCCGGTTCGAGCCGCGCCGAGCCGCTGACCCTGATCGACCCGCTCGCCGCGCTCCACGATGATCTCGACGAGGTGGGTGTAGGTGGTCACCAGCCGCGGATCGTGGCGAATCGTCACTGCGGACGTGTCGCCGACGCGACCGGCGAAGATCACGACGCCGTCCTGGGATGCCACGACGGGATCGCCCGCGCCGGTCGCGTACTCGAGGCCTCGATTGCCCGGACCGAACGGGTCAGCAGGCGGTCGGAACGCGTCGGCAACCGGCGCGTCGACCGGTGGTCGGTGATCGGCGATCGGCGGCGACTGAGCAGCCGCGGGCGCGGTGGTGCCGATCCACGCTGTGGCGAAGAACAGCGCGACAGCTCGGCGCAGGATCGAGGAGCACGTGATCGACCGCAACATGGCGGACCTCCCGTCGGGCGACGTCTCGTCGACGTCGATGGTGTGACGGGCGCCAGAGCGCCGAGAGATCCGTTCGGTCAGGCCGGTTCGCGCTCGGAGGCGGTGAGCCGTGACCGTAGCTGCAGCACGGCCTTGGTGTGGATCTGGCACACCCGACTCTCGGTGACGCCGAGCACCTGGCCGATCTCGGCCAGAGTGAGACCCTCGTAGTAGTAGAGCGTCAGCACGATCTTCTCGCGTTCGCCCATCCGATTGATGAGTCCGGCGAGGATCTGGCGCATCTCCTCGACCTCGTAGGCCCCCATTGGGCCGTCGCTCCCGTCGGCTAGCGTGTCGCCGAGCGTCGCGCCCTCGCGCTCGGGTCCCGGCGTCATCATCTCGTCGAGCGCTACCAACCCGAGCAGCGAGATCTGGCCGAGCAGCGTCTGGAGCTGGTCCTCGCTCATCGCCAGCTCGTCGGCCAGCTCGACGTCGGTGGGAGCGCGACGCAAAGTGTTCTCGAGCTTGGCGTAGGCCCGCTCGACGAGCCGAGCCTTGGCTCGAACAGACCGCGGTACCCAGTCGATCGAACGGAGCTCGTCGAGGATCGCCCCTTTGATGCGAGCGATGGCATAGGTCTCGAACTTGTACCCGCGCAACGGGTCGAACTTCTCGATGGCGTCGATCAGCCCGAAGATCCCGTAGCTCACGAGATCGGCATGCTCGACATTGTGCGGAAGGCCGACGGCCACCCGGCTCGCCACGTACTTGACCAGCGGCGAGTAATGAACGATCAGCTCGTCACGAGCCGACTGGTCGCGCCGACTGTTGTACTGCGACCAGATCTGGTTGGCGTCGCCCGATGCGGGCTCCCGTCCGGCCATAGTCACGAGGCCCGGGGGTGGGTTCGCCGGTGGACGCTCTGAAGCCGTTCCTTGCTCACGTGTGTGTAGATCTGCGTGGTCGCGAGATCGGAGTGGCCCAGTAGCTCCTGCACAGCCCTTAGATCGGCACCACCATCCAAAAGATGAGTGGCAAACGTGTGCCTGAGCGCGTGGGGGTTGGTGGGCGAGACAGAACGCCGATCGACGATGCGCCGCACGTCGCGCGGGGTGAGCCGACGGCCGCGCAGGTTGACGAACACCGCTGACCCGACGTCGGAGTCCGGTGCACCGGGATCGTCGGTGACGAACGCTCGTCGACCGCTGGTGATCCAGCCGCCGAGCGCGGCGACCGCCGATTCGCTCAGCGGAACCGTGCGCTGCTTGGAGCCCTTGCCCCATACCGTCGCCCGGGCCCGAGCCAGGTCGACGTCGTCGAGGCCGAGCGCGCAGAGTTCGCTCACGCGGAGGCCACTCCCGTAGAGCACCTCGAGCACCGCGTCGTCGCGCCGGCGACGCTCCGGACGGTCGCTCAGCGCTCGGGCCGCCACGTTGTCGAGCATGGCGACCAGCTCGCGATCGGACAGCACCCTGGGCAGACGCGCCGCGCCGCGCGGCGAGGACATCCCCGTCGTCGGGTCCGCGTCGACCAGGCCCGTTCGCCGGCACCACTTGAAGTAGCGGCGCAACACCGAGATCTTGCGCGCGACGGTGCGGCGCGCCAGGCCCGTCGAGTCGAGATGCCCCAGATAACTGCGGAGGAATCGGCGATCGACGCCGGCCGGTGACATGCGCTGGCGGGACTCGGCGAAATCGACGAACGCCACCAGATCGCGCCGATACACCGCCGCCGTGCTGTCGGCGACCGACAACAGGGACGCGACGAACGAGTCGATCGACCAGGCCATGACGACACGGTATCGGCCACGTCGCCGCCTCCCGAGCATCCCGGCCGTTCATGGCCGCGACGCCGGAGGAAGCTGCTCGAACCACCCACCGCGCTCGACCACGACCCCGGCGTTCACCAACTCCTCGAGTCCCGACACGACGACATCGACCGAGAGGTCGAGGCGGCTCACCAACTCGTCGAGCGTGACCGCCGCCCAGCCGAAGGCGTCGCGGACTCGCAACGCGTGAGGGCCAAGGGCCGCCGACGCGCCCGGCCCGCCCGCCGACGAGCTTCGACCACTGGTTCGGATCCCGAGATCGACGAGCAGTTCGTCGACCGAACGGAACGGACGCCCGGCGTCGCCGAGGAGCCGGTTCGTCCCGGCCGACGACGAGCTGAACACCGGCCCGGGCACGGCATAGACCGGCACGTCATGGTCGATCGCCAACTCGGCGGTCACCAGCGAGCCGCCGGTCTCGTGGGATTCCACTACGACCACGGCCTGCGAGAGAGCGACGATGATCCGGTTGCGGGCCGGGAATCTCCACCTCTCGGGCTGGGTGCCGGGACACGCCTCGCTCATGAGCGTCCCCGCCGCCGCCACGTCGGCCCACAACCGCCGGTGCCGGCGCGGGTACACGACATCGAGCCCGCTCGCCACCACCCCGACGGGTGGCGCGGCCGCGGCCTCGAGAGCGCCGAGATGGGCGGCGCCGTCGACTCCGAGGGCGAGGCCCGACACCACCCGGACGCCAGCATCGGCCAGTTGGCGCCCCACCAGACGCGCCGTCTCGTAGCCGTAACGGGTGCAGCGACGGGTGCCGACCACCGCGACCGTCGGCTGATGGTCTAGTACCGGCGCCGGCCCGGTCGAAAAGAGCACGAGCGGTGGATCGGCTCCAGTCTCGACCGCCGCGGGATAGGCGACTTCGCCGCGAACGGCGACGGAAACTCCTGCGGCTTCGATCGCCGCCATGTGCTCGGCCGGATCGATGGCCCGGGCTGCGCTGCGCCACCCGGAGAGCATCTCGGCGGTTACCGGCCCCCCTGCCTCGGGCCGGTACTCGCCAGCGACGAGCTTCTCCCACGCACGCGACGGGCCGGCTGAGCGGAGGAGCCAGCGGAGACGGATCGGCCCGACGCCGACGAGGGCGAGCAACGCGACGAGGAACGGACGATCCGCCGGGTCAGGGATCGTGGCCTCATCCATTCGGGGCCACCAGGCGCCGCGGCGGAATCCAGCCGACCGGCACCGAGTCGACGGGACCGACGACGTCAGCGCGCAGTTGTACCGCGAGGGCCACGTGGTGCCGGTCGAGCGTCCCGTTGTCCCCCCGGAGGTCGGCGATGGTCCGGGCCACGAGGCGAATCCGATGGACGCCGCGAGCACTCAGGCGACCCTGCTCCACGAGTTCCCGCAAATGGCCGATCGCCGCGACGGTCATCGGCGCATGGTCTTCGGCCGCGCTCGGGCTGAGCTGGGCATTGGTGGTCACCCCTCGCGCCGATGCCAACTCACGCGCCCGTAGCACCCGATCGGCCACCGGCGCGCTCGCCTCGCCCGGCGGACCGTCGAGCAGTTCGTGCGCCGCCGGGCGGGCGACCCGCACGCGCAGATCGAACCGATCGACGAGCGGACCGCTCAAACGCCGGTGATAGCGGGCTTGGGCGTTCTCGGTGCACCGGCACTGGCCCGGACCGCCCGCCTCGCCGCAGGGGCACGGGTTCATCGCCGCCACCAGCAAGAACCGTGCCGGGTACTCGACAGTGGCTCCCACCCGGGCGACTCGGACCACGCCCTCCTCGAGCGGCTGGCGCAACGAGTCGAGCACCGCCGGAGCGAACTCGCCCAGCTCGTCGAGGAAGAGAACGCCGCCGTGGGCGAGGGAGATCTCACCCGGCCGCATGGCGCCGGTGCCACCGCCGATCAGCGCCGCCGCCGACGCCCCATGGTGCGGCGCCCGGAACGGTGGCCGCCGCACCAGCCCGTACGCCGCCACGCCAGCCGCCGAGTGGACCCGCGTGACATCGAGCGCATCGGCCGCGTTGAGCGGTGGCAACACGCTCGGCAAGCGGCGAGCCAACATGGTCTTGCCGGCCCCCGGTGGGCCGACCATCAGCAGGTGGTGACCACCGGCCGCCGCCACCTCGACGGCGAGCCGCGGCACCGACTGGCCCCGCAGCTCGCAGAGATCGGGTTGAGGCGTCGCCACGACGACACCGGTAGCGGTCGGCTGTTGCGGCCACTGATCCTCGCCCCGCAACGCCGAGGCCACCTCGCGGAGATGCGAGACGCCGAGAGCACGCTGATCGACCACCAACCGGACCTCGGGCAGGTTTGCCACCGGAACCACCACGACATCGGCCTCGACCGAATCGGCGAGCGGCAACGCCCCCGCGATGGCACGAACCGAACCGTCGAGCCCGAGCTCACCGAGAAAGCCGCTCGCGGCCATCGACACCGTCGGGACCTGTTCTGACGCGCCGAGCAACGCCACCGCTATCGCCAGATCGAGCACCGCCCCCGTCTTGGGAATCCCCGACGGAGCCAGGTTCACCGTCACCCGCTTCTGGGGCCACGTGTAGCCGCTCGACAAGACGGCGGCACGGACCCGATCGCGCGACTCACGACAAGCCGTATCGGGGAGCCCCACCACCGTGAACCCGGGCAAGCCGTCCGAGACGTGGACCTCGACGACGACGGGGCGGCCCTGGACCCCGAGAATGGTGGCCGATGCGACCCGTGCCAGCACGAGCGAACCTCCTGATCGATCAGATGGAGGACGCCCGAGCGTCGAATGGGCGGCCGAGCCGCACGAACATCACCCTAGCAAGGCCCACTGACAGCGCGCCCCCGGAGCCTGTTGAGCGCAGTTCGCACCATGTGTCGCGCCACCCCTGGCTCGCGCGCACAAGCCCGTATCCTCGACGGCATGGGCTTCGACCCCACCCGCAAGCACCGCCGACGACCGGCCGACTACGTGTTCGTCGCCGCATCGGTGATCGTCGCCCTCGCGCTCCTCGCGTGGGCATTGCTGGGCTGACCAACCGAAGGCTGATGATGGACGATCCCCGGGTTCTGGGCGATCTCGACGTGCGGCCGATCCAGCCCTATCAGGCGACCAAGACCTACCTATGCCCGGGTTGCAGCCGCGACATCGTGCCCGGCACGGGCCATGTGGTGGTCGTCCCCGTCGATGCCGTCGATCTACGCCGGCACTGGCACCGGGGTTGTTGGGCGGCGCTCACCCGGCGACCGCCGCGCGAGCGCCGTTGATCACGCCGCCGGGACCAGCGTGATCTGCTCGCCATCCACCGACGCCACGTCGATGCGCACGTCGCGAATCCCGCGCTCGTCGTGGGCATCGAGCCACGCTATGCAAAGACGCCGCAACCGACCGAGCTTGTGCACGTCGACCGCTTCGAGACCGGAACCGAACCGCGACGACGAACGGGTCTTCACCTCGCAGAACACCAGCTCGGAACCTCGCCGCAGCACCAGATCGAGCTCGCCGCCACGGCAGCGCCAGTTCCGGTCGACCACCGAGAACCCGAGCGCCTCGTACACCGCGGCGACCCGCTGCTCCCCCGCGGCTCCCAGCCGCTGATTCCACGCCACACGTCTCGAAGTCGTCATGCGTGAGACCCTACGAACGACGTGTGACACTCATGATCACGGGCTCGATCTGCGTCATCGCAGCGTGACGCTGTGGATCTCGACCGCCGAGCCGGCCGTGCTCCAAGGGGTTCGAGCACGCGCCTATCGGCGTGCTCTACCTGTCGCGCTTCTCGCGGATGCGAGCTCGCTTGCCGATACGGTCGCGCAGGTAATAGAGCTTGGCCCGGCGCACGTCGCCCCGGGTGATGTGTTCGATCCTGGCGATTATCGGGGAATGCACCGGGAACGTGCGCTCGACCCCCACGCCGAAGCTGAGCTTGCGCACGGTGAACGTCTCGCTCACCCCCCCGCCCTGGCGCCTGATCACGTAGCCCTCGAAGACCTGCACGCGTTCGCGGTTGCCCTCGACCACCCGGACGTGCACCTTGACGGTGTCGCCCGGCGAGAAATGGGGGATGTCGTCGCGCAGGCTCGACTGGTCGATGAGATCGGTGGCTTTCATGGCGACTCCGGATACGCACTCGGGCGAGATGGTGGCCCGACCGACCAGCGGCGGGCGAGCCGCTCTGCGTCGTGGGACGAACGCGCAGTCTAGGGCCGAGCCGCCGCGACTCCAATCGCCACCCGACGCAACTGGGCGCCGTTCACGTCGAGTCCGGGAACTCCTCGATCAAGGCCTGCTCCGATGGCGTCAGGCCCCCTCGACGCGCGATCAGGTCGGGGCGGCGGGCGATCGTGCGTTGCAGAGCCTGGGCCCGCCGCCAGCGGCCAACCCGTGCGTGATCGCCCGAACGCAATACGTCGGGCACCGGCCAGCCGCGGAACTCGGCCGGCCGGGTGTAGTGCGCGTACTCGAGCAACCCGTCAGAGAAGCTTTCCTCGCCCGCGGACTCGTCGTTGCCCATCACGCCGGGCACGAGGCGCGTCACCGCCTCGATGACCAGCAGCGCCGCCACCTCGCCACCGCCGAGCACGACGTCGCCGACCGAGATCTCCCCGTCGACCAGATGGTCGAGGACGCGTTGGTCGACACCTTCGTAGCGGCCCGACAACAACGAGAATCCATCGAGCGCGGCCAACTCGACCGCCGCAGCCTGGTCGAAAGGCCGACCCGCCGGTCCGAGGTAGTACAGCGGACGCGGCGGCGCCACGGCCTCCACTGCGGCGAAGATCGGTCCCGGCGCCATGACCATGCCGGCTCCGCCGCCGAACGGGGCGTCGTCGACCGATCGATGGACACCGGGTGCGTGGTCGCGGAGATCGTGGACGCGAAGGTCGAGCAGCCGGCTCTCGCGGGCCTTGCCCAGCAGGCTGGTTCGGGCGAAATCGTCGACGAGTCCCGCGAAGATCGTGAAGACGTCGATACGCACGTCACGCCGCGCCGGGTGACGGTGGCGGTGACGCCAGGAGTCCGACGGGAACTTCGACAACCACGCTCACGCCGGCATCGAAAGACCGCACGAACACGAGCGGCACGAGTTGCCCGTCGGCCAGTTCGAGCAGATCACTCGCCGGGTTGTCGATGACCGCGACCACCTCGCCGTGATCGTCACCGTGCTGGTCGACCAAGCGGGCGCCGATCAACTGGTGGACCCACAACTCGTCGGGGTCATCGAGGGCCTCGGCTCGCAACACCACTCCCCGGAGGGCGTCGGCGGCGGTTCGGTCGGTCACCCCATCGATCGTGACGATGAATCGGCCGAGATGAGGCGTCGCCGTGCGCACCAGGAGCGGACCGCGGTCGCTCTGCAACACGGTGCCAGGATCGAGCCGTTCGCCCCGGTTTGTGACGAGGGAGACCACCACCTGGCCATTCAGCCCATGGGGCTTGTCAATTCGCCCGATCTCGAGGAGCACGGAGCTAGTCACCAGCTCGCGACGGCGATCTCATGCGCGCCGGGCGTTCCTAGAGGGCGAGCCGATAGGCGAGCCCTCCAATGTGACAGTGGCATTTCTCGACTGCGCCAGCAGGCGAGCGAGACCGATCTGACGTCGAACGTTCACCTAGTGGCGCGCGTTCTTAGTCGATGAACTCGATGTCGACATCGACCTGGTCCTTGGTGGCGGCGGCGCGCACGAGGGTACGGATCGCCTGGGCGACCCGACCGCGCTTGCCGATGACCCGGCCCATGTCGCCGTCGGCGACACGGACTTCGAGCACTGCACCACTGGACCCCGAGGTCACGTCGACCCGAACCTGGTCGGGGTGGTCGACGATCGAGGTGACGATGTGGTGAAGCACCGCCTGCGCGGTTGGTGCGGCGGAGTCGGTCATGAAGCGGCACCCCCGACCGGCTTGCCGGCCTCGTCGAGCGCGCCACTGATCTTGAGCAGCTTGGCGACCCGCTCGGTCGGCTGGGCGCCGTGGCGGATCCACTTGACGGCCTTGTCGTTGTCGATCTTTATCACCGACGGATCGGAGCGCGGCTCGTAGGTGCCGACGATCTCGATGAACCGGCCATCGCGGGGCGAACGTGCGTCGGCAGCGACGACGCGGTAGGTGGGCTGCTTGGTCTTGCCCATCCGCATGAGGCGGAGCTTGACGGCCACGTTGGTGCTTTCCTTCTGCTGGTCGTTTCGTGCCCAGGCGACCCGGAGGTCGTACCGAGCGGAGAACGGGAAACCGCTGCCCGGCACGCGTGCGCCCAGGCGGAACGCTCAAGCCTATCCGGCCGGGACCGGGCCTCAACCCCCATCGAGACCGGGGAGCGACAGCGGGACTTTGGGAACTTTGACCTGGCCCTTCGGCGTGACTCTCCCGCCGCCCACCTTCTGCTTGTTCTTCTTGGCCGATTTGCCCTTGAGACGCTTGGTGCCGAAGCCACCCATCTGTTTCATCATGTGCTGCATCTGGCGGAACTGGTCGAGCAGGGCCTTGACCTCGGTGGCCTGGGTACCGCTGCCGGTAGCGATGCGGGTGCGACGCGGCGCGTCGATGACCTCGGGGAACACCCGCTCCTGGGGTGTCATCGAGCGAATCATGGCCTCGATCCGGGAGATCTGCTTGTCCTCGATCTGGACGTTCTTCACCTCTTTGGGGATGCCGGGCATCATCCCGAGGAGGTTGCCGATCGGTCCCATCTTCTTGAGGGCCTGCATCTGCTCCAGGAAGTCTTCGAGAGTGAATCGACCCTCGATGAGCTTTTGGGCGGCCTTCTCGGCCTCGTCGGTGTCGTAGGCCTCCTCGGCCTTCTCGATGAGGGTGGCGACGTCGCCCATGCCGAGGATGCGGCTGGCCAGACGGTCGGGGTGGAACTGCTCGAAGTCCTCGATCTTCTCGCCGGTGGAGGCGAACGCGATCGGCCGACCTACGACTTCTTTGACCGAAAGCGCCGCACCGCCGCGGGCGTCGCCGTCGAGCTTGGTGAGGATGATGCCGTCGAGCTCGAGGGTCTGGTGGAACGACTCGGCCACGATCACCGCGTCCTGGCCGGTCATGGCATCGACGACGAGGAACGTGTAGTCCGGCGCCAGCACCCGAGAGATCTGGCGAACCTGTTCCATCAACTCGGCGTCGATCGCCAACCGGCCCGCGGTGTCGCAGATCACGACGTCGCGGCCGGTGCGGCGAGCCTCGGCGAGGCCGTTGGCGGCGACCGTCACCGGATCGGTCGGCTCGCTGAAAACGGGTATACCCAGGCGCGAGCCGAGCGTGCGCAGCTGCTCGACGGCCGCCGGCCGCTGCAGATCGGCACCCACGAGCAACGGGTTGCGACCCTGCCGTTTGAACCAGGCGGCGAGCTTGGCGGCATTGGTGGTCTTGCCCGAACCCTGGAGACCGGCGAGGAGCACGACGGTCGGCGGTTTGGAAGCGTAGGTGATCCGCATGGTCTCGCCGCCGAGGCTGGCGGTGAGCTCGTCGAGGACGATCTTGACGATCTGCTGGGAGGGGTTGAGCGCTTTCGACAGCTCCTCGCCGACGGACCGATCGCGGATCCGACCGATCATCGACCGCACGACTGCGACGTTGACGTCGGCCTCGAGCAATGCGAGGCGGATCTCGCGCAGCACGTCGTCGACGTCGGCTTCGGACAGCCGGCCCTTGCCCCGCATGCGGGTGAAGATGCCGTCGAATCGGTCGGAGAGAGCTTCGAACATCGGGAGAAAGCGTACCGGGAGACCTCTACGGGTTAGGTTGGCCCAATGGCCGCCGCGACTCCGAACTCCGACCTACCACCCGTCGCGATCGGCCGCGAGCTGCTGGCCGGTGTTGCGGCGGCGACGGCGTTGACCGGCGTGGTCGTCTGCTACGTGTGGATCAACCGGGTCTCCGAGGCCGTCATGTCGATCGGGGGATCCTGCGCGTCGGGCGGCCCGTACACGATCGCCCGCCCGTGTCCTGAGGGCACGTGGATGATGCCGGTTGGGATACTGGGAGGGTTGCTCCTGATCGGCGCCTACATCGTCTTCGCTGTGAAGGGTGGGCCGAACTGGGCGGTGTTCGCGTGGCCGGCCTTGTTCGGCAGCCTCGGCGTTCAATTCCTCCGGGCGGCCACCGACAGCGGTTCGGCGGGGTTTTGGACCTGCGGAATAATGTTCGTCCTGATGGGATTTGGCCCGCTGGTAGTGGCTGTGGTGTCGTCGCCGCGCTTCGCCCTGCGTGCTCTGTTCGGTAACCCGGCCGTGTACACCGCGCGTCGCCCGACCGCCACCGCCACCGGCGCCAGGTCGTCCAGGTTCACGGCCGACGAGTTGACACGCTTCGCCGCCGCCGCGAGGCGGGCCCAGAAGTCGGCCGCCACCCTGAGCCCGGTCGGTCGCCCCGCCACAGTTGTCGCGGCGGCCAAAGCCCCGCCGACCGCGTCCACAGCCGTGGTGTCAGGCCTCGAGCGGCTGGCCGCCCTGCACAAAGCCGGCGACCTGACCGAGACCGAGTTCGAGCGGGCGAAGCACCGGCTGCTCGAAGGTGAGTCGTGACCCGCCCGATGCCCGCCTGGCTGCGGGTCGCTCTCGTGGCGTTCCACTTGGCTGCGCTGGTGGCCGGGATCTGGCTCGGGATCGTCAGCTATGACACCTGGTCCGACGCCGATGATCCGCCCCCGGCCGCGCCGGGCTGACCACCTCGCTCCGCTCGAGTCAGCTGAACAGTGCTTCGACGAACTCGTCGGGGTCGAACTCGATCAGGTCCTCTATCCCCTCGCCCAGGCCGACGAGCTTCACGGGGATGCCCAGCTCCTGTTGGATGGCGAGCACGATGCCCCCTTTGGCCGAGCCGTCGAGTTTGGTGAGCACGACGCCGGTCAGCTCGACAGCACCGGTGAACTCACGCGCCTGCACCAGACCGTTCTGGCCCGTCGTGGCGTCGAGGACCAGCAGGACCTCGGTGACCGTTCCCGCACCTTTCTCGGCGACCCGGCGGACCTTGCGCAGCTCGTCCATCAGGTTGGACTTCGTGTGGAGGCGCCCGGCAGTGTCGGCCAGCACCAGCCCGGCCCCCTTGGCGGCGGCATGCTCGACAGCGTCGAACACGACCGCGCTCGGGTCACCGCCCTCGCTGCCTCGGACGAAACCGGCGCCTGACCGTTCGGCCCAGAGGCCGAGTTGCTCGGCGGCCGCGGCCCGGAACGTGTCTCCGGCCGCGAGGACGACATGGTGGCCGTTGTCGATCTCACGCCGGGCGAGCTTGCCGATGGTAGTGGTCTTGCCGACACCGTTGACCCCCACGAACAGCCACACCGACGGCGGCTGATCGGCGAGGTGCAACGTGCGGTCGTGACCGCCGAGGCGAGCCTTCAGCTCGGTCTTGAGCAGGCCGAGGACGGTCTCGCCGTCGGATACTCGGGCCTCGGTGGCCTGAGACCTGACTGCGGTGAGCACGTCGCCGGCCAGACCGACGCCGACGTCGGCTCGTACCAGCGCCTCCTCGAGGTCGTCCCACGTCGTCTGGTCGACGCCGCGTGCCAGGACCGACCCTACGTAGCCGCTGACGGTGGCCCGGGTCTTGGCCAAGCGATCGCGCACCGACACCTTCTCGAGCGGCGCAACCGGTGCGGCGGCGGCCTCGTGATCCGCCGTGGCGGCACTGCCATCGGGTGCCTCTACCGCCGGCCGGGGACCGACGGAGACCTCGGGTGGGGCGCCCGGGCCCCGCTGGCGAACGAACAGACCCAGGCCGACAACGACGATCAGGGCGATGGCAACGAGGATCAGGACGAGTTCCATGGCGCCCGCAGCCTACCGATCGTCACCTGTTGGTCGGGGGGCCACGCAACGCGCGGGCGATCAGCCTCGGGCCGTAACCGGTTCCGGCACCCGCGCCGGTTCGGGTTCGTCGACATCCCCAGGCGCGTGACCCTCGATGTCGAGGTTGGGCAGGATCCGATCGAGCCAGCGAGGCAACCACCAGTTCCGCTCGCCGAGCAGTTCCATCGTCGCCGGGACCAGGACCAGGCGGACGATGGTGGCGTCTAGCAAGATGGCGGTGGCCAGCCCGGTGCCCATCATCTTCATCGTGCGCTCGAACTCGAGCATGAAGCTCCCGAACACGACCACCATGATCGCCGCCGCGGCCGTGATGACCTTGGCGGTGGCGGCCAAGCCATCGGCGACAGACGTGCGGCTGTCGCCGGTGCGTTGCCATTCCTCGCGCACCCGCGAGAGCAGGAACACCTCGTAGTCCATCGACAGGCCGAACACGACGGCGAACAGCATCATGGGGATCCACGACTCGATCGGCCCCGGTTGCACGTCGGTGAGGTCGCTCAGCCACCCCCACTGGAACAAGGCGACGATCACCCCGTAGGCGGCACCGATCGACAGCAGGTTCATGATCACCGCTTTCAGCGGCACCAGTAGCGACCTGAACACGATCATCAACAGCACGAACGAAAGTGCGAGCACGGCGCCGAAGAAGACCGGCATCCGGTCGCTCATGTACGCCGACATGTCGGCGTTGGCGGCCACCAACCCGGTGACGAGTACGTCGGTTCCAGCCGCCTGCTCGACCTCCGGCAAGACGTCGTCGCGGAGGCGGTTGACCAGGCGGGTGGTCTCGCTGTCCTGGGGCCCGGTGGTGGGCGTCACGATCCAGCGCATCGCTGTGGGGCTCGCCGCGTCGTTGAGCTCGGGGCCGAGGACCGATTCGACCGATGCATCGGCCGCAACCGCCGGGGCGACGGCCGCGAGCGAGTCGACCTGAGCGGCGCCGTCGACCGCCGCCACGAGATAGATGGGACCCGTCGAGCCCTCGCCGAAACCTTCGACGATCAGGTCGAAGGCCTGCTTCGTCGTCGTGTCGTCGGGGAAGTTGCGCTCGTCGGAGAAACCCAGGCGCAGGCCGAGGACCGGGACGGCCAGGAACAACAGCAGCGCGGCGGCCGCCAGTGCCGAGGGCCACGGGCGGTGCTGGATGACGCGGCTCCAACGGTAAGCGAGGGTCTCGCGCCGGTCCTTGGGTGGGCGGGGCTTGACCTGACGCTGAAGCGGCGCCACGAAGAACCCGCACGCGAGCGTGAGAACGACCAGCATCAGGCCGGCCACGGTCACGCCCAGCTCTTCGAGACCGGCCCCGACGAGTGCCAGTGCCAGGAACCCCGACGCCACCAGGCCTCGCCACTTGGTGCGCTCGAGCCGGTCCCCGGCGAAACCGAGCAACGCCGGCAAGAGGGTGACCGACGAGATCACCGTGACCGCCACGGTCACCGACGCCGTGATCCCCAGCCCACCCACGAAGCCGATGCCCATCAGCAGCATCCCGAGCAGCGAGATGACCACGGTTGCTCCGGCGAACACGACCGACCGACCGGCGGTGTCCATGGCGATGGCGATCGACTCGCGGCCGTCGTGGCCGGAGTGGAGTTGCTCGCGGAAGCGGGTGACGATCAACAGCGCGTAGTCGAGACCGACCCCGAGCCCGATCATCAGCCCCACGAACGGCGCGAAGTCGGGCACCTCGAACAGGTGGCTCGCCAGGATCACGAACGCTCCGCCCAGCCCGATCCCGAACAGCGCAACCGCGACCGGGAGGCCCATGGCGAGCACCGAACCGAAGGCCACGATCAGGATCACGATCGCGAACGCCAGACCGAACAGCTCGGCAGAGGGCTGCTCGAATTCGGCGAACAGCAACCCGCCCAGCTCGATGCGCAGACCGTCGATGTCTGGTGCCAGGTCGTGCAACTCCTCGCCGATCTCCGACGCGCGGGTGAACTCGATGTCCTCGGGCAGGAAGACCGTGGCGTACGCGATGCGCCCCGCCGAGTCGCCGTTCGCCGACACCTGAAATGCTCCGGCCGGTTCATAGGGGCTGAGCACCGCCGTGACCTCGTCGATCTCGGCGACCGTGGCGAACATGTCCTCCATGGCCGCCTTGACCGCGGGGTCCTCGACCCCCTGGTCGGCCTGGAACACGATCTGGCCCGACTGCGGCGAGCCGCTGCCGTCGGCGAACTCGGTCTCGACCAGCGTGAAGCCCTCGGTCGACTCGAACCCATCGAGCGAGAAGTCCTGCCGGTAGGCGTTGCCGATGCCCCCGGCCACGCCATTGCCGATGATCAGCGCCGCGATCCACAGCGCCAGCACCGAGCGGCGGTGGTCGAAGCACCATGGTCCGAGACGAGCGAGCATGTGATCCCCCATGGCGTGCAACCAGCGCCGAACCGGCGCACGTTCCGAGGGTCTATCTCATCGATCGATCGTCTCCAACCCCGCGTGCGGCGGATTGTTTCGCGTGCGGGCGACCCCGCCGAGGCGGCGACGGTGGCAGGGTCAGCAGGGTTCGTCGGCCGAGGCGGTACGGACGGTCGAGTCGGCGAGGACGGCGGTGGTCTCGAGCCGCCGGCCGTCGCGGACGAACTCGATCGCGATCTCCTCGCCCGGCAGGTGGAGCTGAACCGTGGCGCCCAGATCTCCCATGTTGGCGATCTCCTCGCCTTCGATCTCGACGATCAGGTCGCCGGCCTCGAGCCCGGCGAGAGCGGCCGGGGTGTCGGCGGTGACGCAGTCGACGAGCGCGCCGGGCTCGCCGGTCGTCGGCGTGATGCCGCGGATCCCGAGGAAGCCCGTCTCGACTGACTCGCCCGCGATGAGGCGCTCGGCGACGAGCAGGAACGTGTCGGACGGGATGGCAAAACCCACGCCGACATTGGCTTGGACCGTCCCGTCGGTGCGGATCGAGCTGTTCATGCCGATGACCCGCCCGCTCCGATCGGCGAGCGCTCCACCCGAGTTGCCGGGGTTGATGGCGGCATCGGTCTGGATCATCTCGACCACCGCGTTCGAGACACCGAAGACCGGGCGACCGACGGCGCTCACGATCCCGGCCGTAACCGACTGCTCGAGCGAGAACGGGCTCCCGATGGCGACGGCGAGTTGACCGGTCCGCACGGTGTCGAGGCTGGCGAACGTCGCCGGCACCATGTCGACGTCGGCCAGGACCTGCACCACGGCGACGTCGCGTTCGGTGTCGGCACCGATCACGTCGGCCACGACCTCCTGGCCCGAACCGAAACGCACGATCACCTCGTCGGCGCCCGCGACCACGTGGGCATTGGTCACGATCGTGTTCGACGACATCACGATGCCCGATCCCTGGGCGATCGCCGTGAGCGGATTGTCGAGGTCCTCGCGGATCTCGATCTGCACGACCGAAGGCAACACCGCCTCGGCCACGTCGGCGATCGGCTCCTCGGCGCCGACCGGGTCGGTCACGAGGGGCGGCGGGAGCTCCGGGGCGACGGCCGTCTGAGGGTCGGCCGCCGTCGCCGGGTCATCGGCCGGGCGGGGTGTCGCCACGGCGGCCTGGTCCTCGCCGGCGACCGACACCATGTCGGCGACCGACTCGTCGCCCGCCAAGCGACCGACCGAGAACGCCGCGGCCACCGCGGCCATGGCGAGGGCGACACCGCCCACCACCGTCCACCGGCGCCGCGACCCGGCCGGGGTCATCGGGAAATCGGCCGGCTCCCAGAACGGATGAGTTGCCGATACCGGACCTACCGGCGGCGCCTCCGTGGCGGGCTGTTGAGGGGGGACCCACTGTTCGTTCCAGTCATACACGTCCATCGTTGGCGACGGTACCGGGGTCTCGCTAAAAGGAGCTGAAACCGGCAGCTTGGCCGTCGAGCACCGGCGCCGCGCTCGATCGAGCGAGGGGCAACCACAGGGCGAACGTCGAGCCGGCGCCGAGCTCGGAGGACACCGTCACCGTGCCTCCGTGCCCCTCGGCGATCTGGCGCACGATCGTCAAGCCCAGACCGCTCCCCTTGTAGCCACCGCTCGCCGTGCCACGCCAGAACCGTTGGAACACCCGATCTCGATCCTCGGGTGAAAGTCCGGGGCCCTGATCGCTGACCGTCAACACCGCCCACCCGTCACTCGTCCCCGACGACACCGTGACCGTCGTCGAAGCCGGTGCGAGCCGCACCGCGTTGTCGATGAGGTTGGCGGCGGCCCGGCGAACGGCGTGGTGGTCGCCGACACACGACGCTCCCGGCGTTGTCTGCTTGACCACCGTGATTTGCCGGGCCTCACCCGCGAGGCGGAATTCCGCCACCAGCTCCTCGACGACCGAGGCCAGGTCGAACGTCGAGGTGCGGTCGGTCAGCGCCCCGTGCCGGGCATACATCACCAGATCGTCGACCAGCGTCGCGATGCGTTCGGTGGTGCGGCTCACCACCTCGGCGGTCTCGCGCAGCTCCTCGGCGCTGGCGTCGGGGTCAGCGAGGGTGACCTCGAGGTTCGTTCGCATCACCGCGAGGGGGTTGCGCAACTCGTGGGACGCCTCCTGGATGAACCGGCGCTGGCTGTCGAAGGCCTCGTCGAGGCGACCGAGCATGCCGTCGAAGGTGTCGGCGAGCTGGCGCAGCTCGTCGTTGGGGCCCTTCAGCTCGATGCGGCGCTTCAGGTCGGTCGCCGAGATCTCGCGCGCCACGGCCGTGATGCGGCCGACGGGTCGCAGGACCAGACCCGACACCCACCAGCCCACGCCGAGGCTGGTGACGAACAGGGCACCGAGCGCGCCGAATGACCACTGCCGGAGCTGATCGAGCGCCCGCTGGTTGACCTCGCGCTCGATGATGGCCAGTACGTCGGGAACCTCAACCTGGGTCTCGACGAAGAACGGGCGCCCATCGGGATCGGCGAACAGCTCGAGCATCGAGCGCCGACGGGTGACGACTTCGTCGTCGAGCTCGCGCGACACCGCGAGGTAGATGCCGCCCACGACCAGGGCCGCCAGGCCGAACAGGAGGACCGAGTACAAGAAGGCCAGCCGCACGCGGATGGACCCGAGGAACGACGGCATGCGCTCGGCGACCGACGCGCCACCCATCAATGCGACCCGGCCGGTTCGTCGACGGAGGGGTCGACCAACCGGTAGCCCGCGCCGACGACGGTCTCGATCACTCCCGGCTCGTCGCCGATGGCCAGCTTGCGGCGAAGCGTCCCGACCGTGACCCTTACGGTGTTGGTGAAGGGGTCGGCGTGTTCGTCCCACACGTGCTCGAGCAAGTTCTCCTGCGACAGCACGTCGCCCGGTCGGCTCATGAAGTACCGGAGCAGCGCGAACTCCTTGGCCGTGAGATCGAGCACGCGATCGCCGCGGCGGGCTCGGTGCTGGGCGGTGTCGATCTCGACGTCGCCATTTTGAACCACCGACCCCGAGCGCCCGGCGTCGCGACGCAACAGCGACCGCACGCGCGCGGCCAGCTCGCCGAAGGCGAACGGCTTCACTAGGTAGTCGTCAGCGCCGGCGTCGAGACCGGCGATGCGGTCGTCGATAGCGTCGCGGGCGGTGAGCATCAATATGCGCGGCGCGATGGCACCGACCGGGTTGGCGCGCAGCTCGCGGCAGACGTCGAGCCCGTCGAGGTCGGGCATGGTCAGGTCGAGGCAGACCAGGTCGTACTCGGTCAAGCGACCCATCTCGACCGCGTCGACGCCGCCGTAGGCGACATCGACGGCGTAACCCTCGCGGCGCAACCCGCGGGCCACGGCGTCGGCCAGCTCGATCTCGTCATCGACGACCAGGACGCGCATCGATCCGCACGGTACCTCCGCCGAGGTAAAACCAGGGTCAGCCCCATGAACCCGCGCTTTACGCCGGACTTCGCTCGTGTGCGATTCACTGGGCCCGGCACCCGGCCGCTCCTGCGGCCGACCTATCGACCAGGAGCGACAAGCGCGTGACCGAGAACGACCGTGCCCAGCCCGACCCGCAGTTGCTAGAACGGACGCTGTTCGAGGTGAAGAAGGTCATCGTCGGCCAGGACCGGGTGATCGAACGGATGCTCGTGTGCCTGCTCAGCCGCGGCCACTGCCTGCTCGAAGGGGTGCCCGGCGTGGCCAAGACGCTCGCCGCGGAGACGCTCGCTAAGGTCACCGGCGGCTCGTTCACGCGCATTCAATTCACCCCCGACCTGCTGCCGAGCGACCTGGTCGGCACCCGCATCTACCGGCAGTCGTCGGAACGCTTCGACGTCGAGCTCGGCCCGATCTTCGCCAACTTCGTGCTGGCCGACGAGATCAACCGGGCGCCGGCCAAGGTGCAGTCGGCCCTGCTCGAGATCATGGCCGAACATCAGGTGTCGATCGGCGGCACCACGTACCCGGCCCCCGATCCGTTCCTGGTGCTCGCCACCCAGAACCCGATCGAGTCCGAGGGGGTG
>CAYMJU010000213.1:0-6061 GCA_964390555.1 uncultured Acidimicrobiales bacterium
CGACCTCGGCGCCGAGATCGAGCGCGGCGTGAAGGCCAAGTGGGCGGGCCACGCCATCGGCCAGGTCAACTTCATCCGACCCAAGCGCAGCATGTCCCAGATCGGCGGGTGACCCGGCGAGCATGTCGAGCTTCACTCACCTCGATCCCCTCGGCCGGGCCCGCATGGTCGACGTCACGCCCAAGGAGCCCACCCACCGGCGGGCCATAGCCCGGGCCCGGGTCTACATGGAGATCGAGACGGCCGCCGCGGTCGCTCGGGGCGCGGTCAGCAAGGGCGACGTGTTGTCGGTGGCTCGGGTGGCCGGCATCCAGGCGGCCAAACGGGCGTCGGACCTGATCCCGCTGTGTCACCCGCTCCTGATCGGGTCGGTGCTCGTCAACTTCCGCCTCGAAGAGACCTACGTCGAGGTCGAGGCCGAGGTCGAGACCGTCGACCGCACCGGTGTCGAGATGGAGGCGCTCACCGCCTGCTCGGTGGCCGCCCTCACCATCTACGACATGTGCAAGTCCATGGACCGGTCCATGGTCATCGGTGACCTGGCGCTGTGGGAGAAGACGGGCGGCCGTTCGGGCACGTACCGTCGCCCATCGACGGACGAGTAGTCGCCGTCTAGGTCCACCCCCGCACGTGAGCCCGCGGGTACCGTCGTCGCCGACGGAAGGGACCTGGGGTCTGATCATGTGGGTCTTGGCGTTGCTCGCGGGATTGTGGGCGGTGGTCTTGTTGCCTCCGTTCCTGCGTGGCGTGGTTGTCCGCGCGCCGGCTCGACCGCACGCCAGCGCCGAATCGCGACACTCCATGCCCGCCCCTTCGTCGGTCCCGGTGAGCGGCAGGCTGCGGGAAAGGACTCGCTGGTACGAGGTGCCGAAGTCGGCGAATGAGGCGCGCCGACGCCGAATCGCCGTCGGAGGCCTGCTGGTGGCGCTGGCCATGACGTCATTCGGCCTTCTGGCGGTCGTGGGCGGGTCGATGCTGATCACGAACGTCGTGGCGGCCGCGGCCGTCGTGGCGTACGGCTGGCTGCTCCTCGAACGTGTCAACCGAGGCGTGCAGCGCGCCGAGGTGGTGCGGCCGATCACCCAGGTCCGGGTTCACCGTGGCACCAGCGCTGCGCCCGCGGCCGACCTTCGGACCCGCCGGGCTGGCTGACCCCCGCCGGTTGTTGCGCCGTCAGCGGGTTGCGGGTGCGCCGCGGTCAGTACCGGGCGAACACGTGGACGGTGTACACGGCGCCGTCGGCGCCTATGGCGTGCCCGCTCCCCACGAAGTTGAAGTTCGGGTCCAAGATGTTGGCTCGGTGACCGGTCGACGCCATGTAGGCCTCGTGGACGGCTTCGATCGACGGGCCCCGACCGACGTTCTCGCCGAGTCGGGTCCAGTTACCGGTCACGCCGTCGGGCAGGTTCGAGTGGCGCAGCCCGCCTTCGCTCGCCAGCAACTCGGCCCAGGCCTGAGCTTTGTCGAGCAGGGACAGGTGGATCTGGAGCTCCGGGAGTCCGTTGTCGACCCGGGACTGGTTGATCAGGTCGATCGTCGCCTGCTGTTCCGGAGTGCATGCGGTGAGGGTGAAGGCGGCGAGCAGAGTGATCAGCGGCAAGACCAGCAGTCGGGGCCTCGTCCGTCGGGTCATACCACGATGATCGGCATGCTGCGTGGTATTCCTTGAGTGAATTGCTCACAGAGAGTGAGAATAGTAGTGAGGTGCCGAGTGAAACGGCCCCCGGTTACACTCGTCGGAGCCCTTGGGGGTGTAGCTCAGCTGGCTAGAGCGCTTCGGTCGCATCGAAGAGGTCGTGGGTTCGACTCCCATCACCTCCACCAAGGAACGAGTGATGCTCGAGTCGCCCGAGCACGACATGGCCAGGGCTCGGGTGAACGCAGGGGGCCGGGCGTATCGGTATCACTTGAGATCACTTGAGCCGGTCGGTGGCGTAGGCGCTCAGCCGCCGGTAGTCGACCTTTCCATTGGGGGCTCGCCCGATCGTGTCGATCATGACGATCCGTCTCGGAGCCTTGTATGCCGCGAGCGTCCGCTTGGCGAACTCGGCCAACTCCGCCGGCTCAGGGCACACGCCGCGCACCGCAGGTTCGATGACCGCGGCCACGATCTCGCCGAATCGGTCGTCGGGCAGGCCGAGGCACACTGCGTCGCGCACCGCGGGGTGACGCTTCAGTACCTCCTCGACCTCCTCCGGGAACACCTTCTCGCCGCCGGTGTTGATGCAGACCGATCCCCGGCCGAGCAACTGGAGGGTGCCGTCGGGGTTGACCATCGCGTAGTCGCCGGGGATCGAACAACGAGCGCCGTCGAGCGTCCGGAACGTAGCCGCCGACTTCTCGTGATCCTTGTAGTAGCCGACAGGGATCGGTCCGCTGAGCGCGAGCATGCCGACCTCGTCGGAGCCGGGCTCGATGAACCGGCCATCGTCGGTGACGACTCTCACGTTCGGGCCGAGCGAGAACTGGGCGGTAGAGGCCGCCATGCCCGCCGCCGTCACCGACGCACCGAATCCGACGCCCTCCGATGAGCCGAGGGAGTCGAACAGGGCGACGTGAGGAAGGTGACCGAGCAGCCCGGCCTTGACCTCGTGGCTCCACATGACTCCCGACGAAGTGATCAACCGCAGCGACGACAAGTCCCATCGGTCCGGCGACGCGTCGAGCGCGTCGAGCATGGGGCGGGCGAACGCGTCGCCGACGATGATGACGTTGTTCACCCGCTCGGCCTCGGCGATGTCGAACAAGGCCGCGGCTTCGAAGTGGCCTCCGGGCAGCAGCACGACCGTGCCTCCGAGCAGCAATGTCACGAGCGAGCTGAACTGGCCGGTCCCGTGCATCAGCGGGCAGGCGGGCATCGTGACGAGCGGATTGCGGGTGGCGACCAGTTCCTCGAGCGTGGCCACCGGGACCGAGCCGAGCAGAGGGTTGCCGCTCGTGCGCAGCACCTGCATAAGGTCGGCCTGGGGCCACATGACCCCCTTGGGCATTCCGGTCGTACCGCCGGTGTACAGCAGCAGCAGATCGTCACCCGAGCGACCGCCGGCCGGGCGGCATTGCGGCGCCGGCCGCTCGACGACCTGTCCGTAATCCTCTGCCCACGCCGGGACATCGGGTCCGACCGCGTACCATCGGCGCACCCTGGAAAGCTGCGGGCGTACCTCGTCGACGATCGCCGCGTACTCGGTGCCGAACACGACGGCCTCGGCGTCGGCGTTGTCGAACAGGTAGGCGATCTCGACGGGTCCGTAGCGGAAGTTGGTGTTGACCGGGACCAGGCGAGCCTTGAAAGCGGCGAGGTAGGTCTCGAGGTACTCGGGGGAGTTCTGCAGGTAGGCGGCGACCTTGGCTTGTACGCCACACCCGGCCTCGAGCATGTCCGCGGCGAGGGCGTCGGCCCGGCGATCCGTCTCCGCCCACGAGCGCCTTGTCGCGCCCTGGACCGTGCACACCGCTTCGGGTTGTGCGACGACGATCGCCTCGAACGCGTCGGCGATGTTCCAGCCCATTGGCCCCCCTGGTCGCGATGCGCGGTCAGTCTGTCAGGCCTCTACAACTTGCGCAGGCGGACCCGGTCGACCCGGTGGTCGGCGGCTTTGTGCAACACCAGGTCGGCCCGGTCGATGGTGGGCGCGATATTGTCGCGCAGGTTCGGGCCGTTGATATCGGTCCAGATGCGTCGAGCGGTGTCGCGGGCCTGGTGGTCGTCGAGGTCGGCGTAGCGGGCGAAGTAGGCGTGGTCTCGGCGAAACGCCGTCTCGCGCAGCGCGAGGAAGCGGTCGACGTACCAGCATTCGATGTCGGCCTCGTCGGCATCGACGTAGATCGAGAAGTCGAAGAAGTCCGACGTCACCGTCGATGGAGCCCGACCCGAGGACCCGGCCGCCGTCTGGAGAACGTTGAGGCCCTCGACGATCACGATGTCGGGCTGTCGGATGGTCGTAACCAGGTCGGGGACGATGTCGTAGGTGAGGTGCGAGTACACCGGGGCGGTGACCCGAGGCGTCCCCGCCTTGACGTCGGACAAGAACTCGATGAGGCGGCGCCGGTCGTAGCTCTCGGGGAACCCCTTCCGTTGCATCATGTCGCGGTCCTCGAGCTCCGCGTTCGGGTACAAGAACCCGTCCGTCGTGATCAAGTCGACCGTCGGGTGGTCCGGCCAGCGTTGCAGCAAGGCCTGGAGCACGCGAGCCGTGGTGCTCTTGCCGACCGCAACGCTGCCGGCCAAGCCGATGATGTAGGGAACCTTGGCGGTGAGGTCGCCGAGGAAGGTCTGGGTCACCTGGTGCAGTTGTTGGGTCGCCGAGACGTAGAGGTTGAGCAGCCGGGACATCGGCAGGTACACATCGGCGACCTCGTCGAGCGACAAGTGCTCGTTGACGCCGCGGAGGGCTTCGAGATCGGACTCGTCGAGAGTCAAGGGCGTCGCGGCCCGGAGCCGGCTCCACGCCTGGCGGTCGAAGTCGCGGTAGCGCGATCGGTCCACCGGCTCGTCGTCCATGAGCCCGCGAGCATGGCATCGAGCTGGCCCGCGCCTCGCAGCCGGGGGGGTACGCGCCGAGCGGCCTTCTGAGGTAGGCAACGCGACGTCGACGGGCCGGACGCGACACGTTCACCGACCCGCACACTTTCTTGGCCGTGATACCGGTCGGCTACCGTCTCGGTCGCCAACCGGAGGAGCGTCGATGAAGCTGGGATTGATCTGGGGGTATTGGGGGGCGCAGCCGCCCGCGGACCTGGTGCCGCTCACCCAGGAGGCCGAGCGCCTCGGCTACGACACCGTGTGGTCGGCCGAGTCGTGGGGCTCCGACGCCTTCTCGCCGCTCGTCTGGCTGGCCGCCCATACCGACCGCATCAAGCTCGGCACCGGCGTCGTGCAGCTTTCCGCCCGCACCCCGACCGCCACGGCTATGCACGCGGTGACCCTGGACCACCTGTCGAACGGCCGGCTGATCCTCGGGCTCGGGGTGTCGGGCCCCCAAGTCGTCGAGGGCTGGTACGGCCGCCCGTCGAGTTACCCGCTGGCCCGCACCCGGGAGTACGTCGACATCCTTCGCAAGGCGTTCGCTCGCGATGATCACCTGGCCTACGACGGTCGCTTCTACCAGCACCCCTATACGGGCGATGGGTCTGCCGGGCTCGGGAAACCGCTCAAGATCATGACCCACCCGCTCCGTGCAGACGTGCCGATCTACATCGGGGCGGAAGGGCCCAAGAACATCCGCCAGACCGTCGAGATCGCCGACGGCTGGCTGCCGCTGTACTACTCGCCGTTCCGCCAAGACGTGTACGCCGACGACATCGCCAGCCGCAAGTCCGGCTTCGAGATCGCCGTGAACGTGAGCGTGAACGTCACCGATGACATCGCGGCTGGGCTCTTGCCCGTCAAGGCCTCGCTTGGCTTCTACATCGGCGGCATGGGGGCCAAGGGCCAGAACTACCACACCAAGCTGATGGCCAGAATGGGCTTCGAGGAGCAGGCCCACCGGATCCAGGACCTGTTCTTCGAGGGCAAGCGTGACGAGGCGATCATGGCCGTGCCCGACGAGTTCGCGGACGAGATCAGCCTGGTCGGCCCGCCCGAGCGCATCCGCGACCGTCTCGCGGCCTGGCGGGAAAGTCCGGTCACAATGCTCAACGTGTCGGCCCGAGATGCCGATCAGTTGCGCAGGATCTCGGAACTCATACTCGGCTGATGCCGGCGCGACCTCCGAGGCAGAACCGAGGAGTTGCTATGAGCGAAGCGCAGCGAGCGAGATGCCGACCGGGTCTGGGGGCGCAGCCCCCAGGTAGGACGATGAGACGAGTCCTGGTGTGCCTGCTGCTCGCGGGCTTGGCCCTGACCGGCTGCGCCGATGATGACGACGACGGGCCCGGAGCGGTCTCCGACGACGGATCAGGTGACGACGGCTCCGATGACGGCGGTGACGACAGCGGTGGTGACGGCGGTGACGACAGCGGTGACGACAGCGGCGCCGATACCGGTTCGGGCGATACCGGCGGCGAGACCGACACGGGTTCGGGTGACACGGGTTCGGGTGACACGGGTTCGGGTGACACG
>CAYMJU010000214.1:0-24401 GCA_964390555.1 uncultured Acidimicrobiales bacterium
CCGTCGAGACCGCGGCGCGCGGCCGCTCGCCCCTGGGCGCTCATGTCCGCGCCCTAATGGATGGGCCGCACGGCAACATGATCCACTCGACCGTGCCGCCGGGGATGGTGGGCCGCGCTTGCCACTTCCGCACAATCGACGAGTACTGGTACATCCTCTCGGGTGAGGGAGAGATCTGGCGCCGGGCGCCGGATGGCGACGAGAACGTCACCCGACTCGTCCCAGGTGTGTGCATCGATATCCCACTCGGCACGGTGTTCCAGTACCGCTGCACCGGCGCCGCGCCCCTCGTTTTCACGTGCACGGCCCTGCCGTCCTGGCCCGGCGACGATGAGGCGTTGATCATCGACGGGCCGTGGGCACCCTGTGTCGACCCCGAACCCGAGGGTCAGCGCTCGGTGCCGCCCCAGGACTGAGCCGCTTGCACCCGACACAAGCACGCGGGGTGCGAACGTCCCATTGACGTCAATCGGGTCCATGACCCATCCCTCGGTCGAGGGCGCGGCGATAGGCCGCTTCGAGTTGCTCACCTGAGCGCGCCGGGCTGTAGTGCGCGGCCCGTCGGCGACCGGCGGCCGCGGCGATCGAACGCTCGGGCCGGCCATCGAGCCGCTCGGCGATGGCGTGGACCCAGCCGTCGATGTCGCCGGGCGAGATCAGCACCGCAGCGTCTCCCGCAACCTCGGGGATCGCCGTCGCCGCGGTGGCGATGACCGGCGTCCCGACCGCCATGGCTTCGAGGAGGGGGATCCCGAAACCTTCGTACCGCGACGCGAACACCAGGGCCTCGGTGGCGACGAGCAGACGATCGAGCACCGACCGGTCGACTCGGCCGAGGTGGATGACGGCTTCGGAGGCGTCGGTCGACGCGATGCGCGCCATCACGGCGCCGTGGGCCCGGCCCTTCCCGCCGGTCAGGACGAGGAACACCGCCCGACCTTCAGCGCGCAACTTCACGATCGCCTCGATGACCGCTCTGTGGTCTTTGTGCGGATGGGTGACCGCGGGGTAGAGCACGAATCGCTCGCCGCCCGCCAGGCGAGCGGTCACGGCCGCGGGGAGCATGGCCTCGCTCGGTGAACCGGTGGGAGCGGGCGCCACGCCCGACGACACCACGGCCAGGCGGTCCTCGGACACCGCGAACCGGTCAGCGACGCTCCGGACCACGTCTTCGCTCACGCCGATGACCAACCGGGCCCGCCTCAGGCTCCGGGGCAGCGCGCGTGCCAGATACCGCCGCTTCAATCGACCGAAGTTCCCCGGTAGGTCGAGCGGCTGGAGGTCGTGCACGGTGACCGCGGTCGGCGTGGGACCGGCGAGCGCCGGTTGGCGCCCGCCGACGTGGTGTACCAGGTCGCACCGATGACGGCGGACCTGCCATTGCAGCCACGTGTTCTCGGCGACGATCCGGACCAGGCGGTTGTGCCCGCCGACTGGTAGCTCGACGACTCGAAACCGCTCGACCACTCGAAACCGCTCGACCACATCGGGATGGGCGCCGCGCAGCGACCGGCGGGCGAACACCACGATCTCGAGATCCGCGGGCTGACGGTCGGCCAGGGCGAGCAGGGTCCGAGTGGCGTACTCCTCGCTTCCGCCCACGACTCCGGGCACGAGCCACAGCAGGTTCACGCCGACGACGGTCACCACAGCTCCCGGTAGGCGGCGACGGTCGCCGCGGCCGTCGCCGACCAGGTGTACGTGGCCGCACGAGTCCGGGCGGCGGCACCGAGGGTGGCGCGCCGCGCCGGGTCGGCCAGCAACTCGTCGAGCGCCGCCGCGAGACCGGCGACGTCGTCGGGGTCGATCGTGACCCCGGTGCCGCCCACCACCTCGGCGGTCGCCGTGCCGGTCGACGTGACGACCGCGGCGCCGTGCGCCATGGCTTCGAGGACCGGCAACCCGAAGCCCTCGAACCGGCTGGGATAGCAGAACACGGCCGCGGCGGCGTAGAGGGCCGACAGGGTGGCGTCATCGACGAACCCGGTGAACCGCACCCGATCGCCCGACTCGTCCTGCAATCGGGACAGCTCGTCGTTCCAACCCGACGGGCCGACGATCACCAGATCGGCCGGACTCGCGACCTCGTTCATGGCCCGGATGAGCGCTCCTAGATTCTTCCTCGGCTCGAGCGTGCCCACGGCCAGCACGAACGGGCGGTCCAGCCCGTAGCGGGCCCGCACCGCGTCGCCCTCAGCGACGCCAGAGCGCACCGCGTCGCCCTCAGCGACGCCGGGCAAAGCCGGCGTGTCCACACCCCACGGCACGAGCCGCAAGCGTTCGGCCGCCACCCCGTTGGCGGCGCAATCGTCGAGGGTCGCGATCGACGGGCACAGGACCAGGTCGGCGTGGCGCACCGTCAGGTCGTGGGCCCGTTCGAACAAGCGCAGCCCCCGCGACGTGAACATCGACGGATACCGGATCCAGGCCAGGTCGTGCACCGTGACGACCAGGGGCCGGCGTGTCGGCGGGATGGCACCACCGGTGGCGTGCACGAGCGAGACGGCGCCGCTGATCCACTCGATTCGGGGCAGGCGGAGCCGGTGCCAGCTCGCGTACACCGCCAGGCGGGGCATCGGGACCCGCCGCCGCGGGAGGCCAGGGTCGAACTCGGGGGTCGGCGCCGACCGGTGCCAGGCCGACACCCCGACGGGATCGACCTCGGGGTGCTCGGCCAGCGCGCGCACCAGCCGCGCCGTCGCCCGACCGGTGCCACCGGGCACCCGGTGCCAGCAGTGCTCGACGGTCAGGGCGACGCGATGCGGCGGGGGGACCGATTCCTCCATGGCGGCCAGTCTCGCACCGGGCCCGGCGGATTGAGACAGACCGGTGCCGGCGCAGCCCGCCGGTGCGCACCGAATAGGATCGATCCGATGAGCGAGGACGTGGGCCGCGACTTCTGGCCGTCGCGGCGAGTGCTCGTGACCGGCGGGCGGGGTTTCCTCGGCCAGTCCGTCGTCGATGTGCTGCGCGCGCGGGACGCCACGTCGGTGGCCACGCCGACCTCGGCCGAGTACGACCTGCGCGACTCCGCTGCCGCCGACGCGCTATTTTCGACCGTGGCGCCCGATGTGGTCATCCATCTGGCCGCCCGGGTCGGCGGCATCGGCGCCAACATGGAGCGACCGGCCGACCTGTACCTCGACAACCTGCTGCTCGGCACGACGGTGATCGAAGCGGCTCGCCGCGCCGGGACCGCCAAGACGGTGATCGTCGGGACCATCTGCTCGTACCCGAAGTTCACGCCGGTGCCGTTCAGCGAGGACAGCCTGTGGCAGGGGTATCCCGAGGAGACCAACGCGCCCTACGGCATAGCCAAGCTCGCCCAGCTCGTACACCTTCAGGCCAACCGGGCCCAGTACGGCCAACGGGGCATCTATCTCATGCCCACGAACCTGTACGGCCCCCGTGACAAGTTCCACCCCGGCGTGTCCCACGTGATCCCCGCGCTCATCAAGAAGTGCGTCGATGCCATCGATGCCGGCGCCGACCACATCGATGTGTGGGGCACGGGGGCCGCGAGCCGCGAGTTCCTCTTCGTCGACGATGCCGCCGCCGGCATCGTGACGGCCGCCGAGCGTTACGACGATCCCGAGCCGGTGAACTTGGGCGCCAACCGCGAGGTCCCGATCCGGGAACTGGTCGAGCTGATAGCCCGGTTGTGCGGTTTCAGCGGCGAGATCCGCTGGGACACGAGCAAGCCCGACGGGCAACCCCGCCGGTGCGTCGACCCGAGCCGGGCCCGGGCGGCGTTCGGGTTCGAGGCCCCGACCTCCTTCGACGAAGGGCTGCGCCGCACGATCGATTGGTACCTCGCCAATCGCGCCCTCGCCGAGGGACGTGCCGTCTGACCGCCGCTCGGCTAGAGGACGCCGTCGCTGTGCAGGAGTCGCGCGAAGTGCTCGGCGGTGAGTCCCACGCCTTCGCGTAGCTGGACGGTCGGCTCCCATCCGAGGATCGACTTCGCCCGGGCGATGTCGGGTCGCCGCTGGGTCGGGTCGTCGACCGGCAGCGGCTCGAACACGATGTCGACATCGACGTTCAACACGTCGCGCACGACCTCGGCGAGCCCGGCGATGGTGAACTCGTTCGGGTTGCCGATGTTGACGGGGTCGTTCTCGCCGGAGTCGAGCAGGGCGAGGAAGCCGCTGATCTCGTCGGACACGTAGCAGAAGCTGCGGGTCTGGCTGCCGTCGCCGTAGATCGTGATCGGCTGCCCGGTGAGGGCCTGCACGATGAAGTTCGACACCACCCGCCCGTCTCGTGGCCTCATCCGAACGCCGTAGGTGTTGAAGATGCGCACGATTCGGGTGTCGATGGCGTGCTCGCGGTGATACGCCATCGTCATCGCCTCGGCAAATCGCTTGGCTTCGTCGTAGACGCCCCGGGGGCCCACCGTGTTCACATGTCCCCAGTAGGTCTCGGGCTGGGGGTGGACCTGCGGGTCACCGTAGATCTCGCTCGTCGACGCCAGGAAGAACTTGGCACCTTTGGCCTTCGCCAAGCCGAGCCCGTTGAGCGTGCCCAGGCTGCCCACCTTCAGCGTGAGGATGGGGTTTTCCAGGTAGTCGCGCGGCGAAGCGGGGCTGGCGAGGTGCATGACGGCATCGACGTCGCCCGGGACCCACAGGTACTCGCTCACGTTGCGCTTGACGAACCGGAACGCCCGGTCCTCGAAGCGGTGCTCGAGGTTCGCAAGGTTCCCGGTGATCAGGTTGTCGATGCACACGACCTCGTCGCCCCGGTCGAGCAGCGCGTCGCACAGGTGGGAACCGAGGAAGCCGGCGCCGCCGGTGACGACGACTCGCCCCATCAGCTGCGACCGATGCCGACGTAGGTGAAGCCGCGGCGGCGGGCGGCGTCGCGGTCGATCAGGTTGCGGCCATCGACGATCGCCGGCGTGCTCACGACCGAGGCCAGCTTGTCGAGGTCCAGGCTGCGGAACTCGGTCCATTCGGTCAACACCGCGACCACGTCGGCGCCCTCACACGCCGCGTAGGCGTCGGCGGCCAGCTCTATCCGGGGATCGGTGGTCGCGGCCACGGCGGGGTCGTAGGCCCGGACCCTCGCGCCGCGATCGAGCAGACGCCCGATCACCTCGAGGGCCGGCGAGTCGCGCACGTCGTCGGTACCGGCCTTGAACGCCAAACCGAGCGCGCCGACCTGCTTGCCGGCCAACGAACCACCGACCGCCTGCGCGATCTTGTCGACCACCCGATCGAACTGCTCGTCGTTCACGTCGATCACGCCACGGAGGAGGCTGAAGTCGTAACCCCGCTCCTCGGCGATGTGCAGCAGCGCCCGCGTGTCCTTGGGGAAGCACGAACCGCCCCAACCGGGACCGGGGTTGAGGAAGGCGTGACCGATGCGGCGGTCGTAGCCGAGCCCGAGCAGCACGTCGGTGACGTTGGCTCCCACCGCTTCGCATACGGCCGCTACGGCGTTGACGAACGACAGCTTGGTCGCCAAGAACGCGTTGCTGGCGTACTTGGTCGTCTCCGCCGACGCCGGGTCGGTGAGGATCACCGGGGCCCGCACCCCAAGGAACAACAGGGCGACGCGCTGCGCGGCACCGAGGTCGTCGGACCCGATCACCACCCGATCAGGATTGAGGAAGTCGTGCACGGCCGAGCCCTCGCGTAGGAACTCGGGGTTGGACACGACGTAGACGTCGTCGCGCCCGAGCTCGTCGGCCACCACGACTGTCGAGCCGACGGGAACGGTCGACTTGTTCACGACCACCGCCCCCGGTTGCAGGCGCGGCGCGACGTCGCGGGCCGCAGCCCGGATGTAGGAGAGGTCGGCCGAGCCGTCGTCGCCCTGGGGCGTCGGGACGCACAGATACACGAACTCGCGGTCATCGACGGCTTCGGCCGAACCGTGCATGAAACGCAGCCGGCCCGAGGCCAGCCCCTCGCGGACGAGCAGCTCGAGGCCATCCTCGTGGATGGGGATGTGCCCCCCGTTCAGCCGATCGATCTTGGACTTGTCGATGTCCGCGCATACGACGTCGTGACCGAGGTAAGCGAAACAGGCACCGGTCGTGAGGCCCACGTACCCGGTTCCGATGATGGCGATCTTTGCCGACATATGCCGAACTGCTCCTCGGACGTGACGGGGTCTGAACCTAGCGGCACCGCGCCGTGGTTGGGCTGTGTTTGGGGCTCGGGTGGGCGGCCGTGCTTAGCTCGGCGGGCACTCGCCGGGGAGGAGGGCGACGGTCGTGGGCACCGCGTCGCCGCCGGCCACCGGCGTTGTCGTGCTGGCTGTGGTGGTGGTGGTCGTCGTGGTCACGCCGTCGGGAGAGGAGGTGGTGGGGAGCGCCTCGTCGACGTCGCCGGCCGCCTCCGAGGCGTTCTGGACCAGATTGTTGAACGAGCCCTCCCAGTCGTCGCCGCCGTTGGCGTCGAACAGGCGAACTTTGGGGTCGTCGTTGCCGAAGTGGAGCTCGAGCACGCCCTGGCCCCCGACGATCTCGAGGGCGGGTAGATCGGCGAGCCAACTGGCAACCTGCATGGCCTGGTCGAGCTGGTCGAGGCTGGCGCGGATCGTCGTGGGCCTCGAACCGGTCGGCGGGACCTCGGTGACGTCGAATGTCTCCTTGAGCGAGATCTGTTCGATCAGCTCGGGCGTATCGGACGAGACGACGAGTGGGATGATTGACCCTTCGTCGTAACCCTGGAATATCCGCAGGATCGGGGCGGCCTGGTCCTCGTCGATCTCGAGAGCGGACAAGCCGGGGATGTTGGCTGACCTCACGAGAGGAGGGGCGAGCGTGAAGTGTTGGAGGCTTTCGGGGCTGAAGTCCGAGAACGGCCCGGCCATGTTCCTCAGGTCCTGGGGCGACGTGGTGTTGTCGAGCGTCAAGGCGTCGGAGTCGACGATCACGTCGATCAGGTTGAACAGGTCCCGCGAGTCGCGCCCGACCCGGTCGAACACCTGGCGCAGCGCCAGGGTCAAGAACTGCTGCTGGCGGGCCATCCGGTCGAAGTCGCTGCGACCCGTCGTGCGGAACTGGCCGTCGATGACCTCCTGATAATCGCTGCGAACCCTCACGTAGGCCAGCGCCTCGAAGCCGTCGAGTTTGTGGCAACCGGCGTCGACCCTGAAATGCGTGGCGATGCTGCGCGTCTCGTTCTCGAAGTACACCTCGATCCCGCCGATCTCGTCGACGACCGCCGCGAACCCGGCCAGGTTGACGGTGATGACACGGTGGATGCGGATGCCGAGCGCCGACGTGATGGTCTGCTGTAGCTCCTGTGGCCCGCCGATCGCATACGCCGCGTTGATGCGGCCCGAGCTGCTCGTCGCGTAGTCGACGTAGAGGTCGCGAGGAATCGACAGCATGTAGGCCCGACGGGTTCGCGGGTCGAGGCGCACCACGATGATGGCGTCGGTGTTCTGGCTGCCCTCGCGGCCTATGAGGATGGGGTTCCCGTCCTCGATGCCGACGGCCTCGTCGACTCCGATAAGCAAGATGTTGATCGGCTGACCGGGGTCCGCGACCGGTTCCAAGCCGTGCTCGACGCCCACGTCGAACTGGGCGTGGGGGATGCTCCGGCGACGCTCGTCGACCTCGCCGATGGCCGCCGCCGCCACGAAACATCCGCCGGCGAGCACGACGCCGAGCACCAACACGAGCCGCTGGGGCCAGCTTCTTCGCATCCCTGCCCGGCGCACGGAGCGACATTCTAGGGCCTCCAGCCAGACCGCCACCCGCGAGCGGCCGCGTGTGCGACGATGCGTGGATGGATCACCGCCCCTACTCCGCCGACACCACGACCGACGAGGTACTCGATGGCCTCGACCTCGCCGGCACCACCGCCGTGGTGACCGGAGCATCGGGCGGGATCGGACTAGAGACCGCTCGGGCGCTGGCCGAACACGGGGCCCGAGTTGTCCTCGCGAACCGCGACGCGGCCAAGACCGCTGCCGCGCTGGCGTCGATCAACGAACAGCACCCCGGCGTAGCCGTCGAGGCGGCCCACCTCGATCTCACCGACCTGGCGTCGGTGCGGGCGTGCGCCGACGACCTCCTCGGCCGCTTCGATCGGATCGATCTGCTGGTCAACAACGCCGCGGTCATGGCCACCCCTCTCGGGCGCACCCACGACGGGTTCGAGCTGCAATTCGGCACCAACCATCTGGGCCATTTTGTGCTGACCGGCCGCCTCATCCCGGCCCTGATCCGCGGCGCACCAGCCCGGATCGTGAACGTGAGCTCGGGCGGCCACATGGCGAGCGACATCGTTTGGGACGACGTGAATTACGAGCGGCGGCCCTACGTGAAATGGGAGTCCTACGGTCAGGCCAAGACGGCGAACGTGTTGTTCGCCGTCGAGCTCGACCGCCGGCTGGCGGACCGCGGCGTGCGTGCGTTCTCGCTGCACCCGGGGATGATCGCCACCGACCTCGGCCGCCACCTGCGGCCCGACGACTACGAGGAGCTGAAGGAGCGGGCCAAGCGCTCGCCGAGCGGCGGCCTCCCGGCGTACAAGTCGATCCCGGCCGGCGCCGCCACGACCGTCTACGCAGCGACGGCGCCCGAGCTCGTCGACCACGGAGGCACGTACCTCTCGGACTGCGCGGTGACCGATCAGCACGCACCGTGGGCTCGCGATCCCGACTCGGCCCGCCGGCTGTGGACCCTGTCCGAACACCTCGTCGGCGAGACCTTCGACGTCTGAGGAGCACCACGCCGACCACACACACGCCGAACTGGCCCCAGGTACCGTCGGATTTGCAACGGTGTCAGGGCCAGAACGTGGGTGGGCGTACGTGTTGGACATCGGCGGCCAGCACGGTGTGCCGAGCGCCGGCCGAGTCAGCCACGACCAGCTCGCCGGAAGGGCCGATGTCGACCGCCCGGCCGGACAGCTCACGGCCCAAGTGGGTCATCCGCACCGCCTTCCCCAGCGTGGAGCACACCGACCGGTAGTCGCTCCGGGCCGCGTCCCAGCGTTGGCCGAGCCGATCCTCGAACGCCACCAGCAGATCCACCAGCAGGTCGGCGCGCCCGATGCGAGAGCCTCCGATCGTCGACAGGTCGGTCGCACCCGCGGGGAGCTCGCTTCGCCACGCCACGTTGCACCCGAGACCGGCGACCACTGCGTTCAGACCGCCGCCATCACCGAGCGACTCGAGCAGCACGCCGCCCACCTTGGAACCGGTCGCCGATACGAGGTCGTTCGGCCATTTCAGCCCGACCCCTCGAACCCCGGCTGCCAGCACGGCGTCGTGAGCAGCGAGCCCGAACGCAGTCGAGATCCGGTGAGGAGCATCGGCGAGGTCGACTGACGGTCGCACGAGAACCGACACGAGCAGCGAGGCGCCGGCTTCGTCGAGCCACAGGTGATCGAGCCGGCCCCGCCCCGCGGTCTGGTGGTCGGCGAGCAGCACCTGCTCGGGCGCCCCGGCTCGGGCGGCGGCGAGCAGATCGGCGTTCGTCGAACCGGTGGACACGACATGAGCGACCGTCGAGAAGCGGCGGCCGAGCAACCGGGCCCTCGCCGCCTCGATGTCAAACGAACCCATCGGACCCCCGCATTCACGTTCGCGGGGCCGAGTCTGACACGATGGGGCGTGCTTTCGAAGATCCTGATCGCCAACCGGGGCGAGATCGCCGTCCGGGTCATCCGAGCCTGCCGCGACATGGGGATCGCCAGTGTCGCCGTGTACTCCGAGCTCGACCGCAACGCCCTCCATGTACGCCTGGCCGACGAGGCCTATGCCCTCGGCGGCCAGACCGCGGCCGATAGCTACCTCAAGACCGAGGCGATCCTCGACGCCATCACTCGCAGCGGTGCCGACGCAGTGCACCCCGGCTACGGATTCTTCTCCGAGAACGCCGACTTCGCCCGGGCCATCACCGACCTGGGCGTGGTGTTCATCGGTCCGCCTCCGTCGGCGATCGAGGTGATGGGCGACAAGATCTCGGCCCGCCACGCCGCCGAGAAGGAGGGCGTGCTCGGAGTCCCGGGCACCACCGAGTTCATCACCGACGCCGCCCAGGTACGGGCCTTCGCCACCGAGCACGGCTACCCCGTGGCCATCAAGGCCGCCTTCGGTGGGGGTGGTCGCGGCATGAAGGTCGTGCCCGACGAGGCGTCGATCGCCGATGCCATCGAGTCGGCTCAGCGCGAGGCCAAGGCGTACTTCGGCCGCGACGAGATCTACATGGAGCGCTATCTCACCAAACCTCGACACGTCGAGGTGCAGGTGCTCGCCGACGCCCACGGCAATTGCGTGTACCTCGGGACCCGCGACTGCTCGGCCCAGCGACGCCACCAGAAGCTGATCGAGGAAGCACCGGCGGCCGGCATCGACCCGGCCATCCTGGCCGCGATGGGCGAGGCCGCCGTCAAGGTGGCCAAGGGTTGCGGCTACGTCAACGCCGGCACTGTCGAGTTCCTGTACGAGGACGGCGAGTTCCACTATCTCGAGATGAACACCCGGCTCCAGGTCGAGCACCCGGCCACCGAGCTGGTCACCGGCGTCGACCTGGTCGAAGCCCAGATCAGGATCGCCGCGGGCGAGCCACTCCCGTTCACCCAGGCCGACGTCTCCATCACCGGGCACGCCATCGAGATCCGGGTCAACGCCGAGGATCCCGCCGGCGGCGCGTTCCGGCCCTCGCCCGGAACGATCACCAAGCTGGTCGCCTCGGACGGCTACGGCACGCGCTGGGACGCCGGGTACGAGGCCGGCGACGAGATCAGCCAGTACTACGACAACCTGGTCGGGAAGTTGATCGTGTGGGGTCCGACGCGCGAACGAGCGCGACTCCGAGCCATCCGCGCCCTTCGAGAGATGGTCGTCGAGGGCGTGGCCACCACCATCCCCGCCGACCTGGCCATCCTCGAACACCCCGACTTTGCCGCGATCGAGCACTCGACCAAGTGGGTCGAGAGCACCCTCGACCTGTCCGGTGTAGGTGCCGCGGCGCCCGCCCCAGCCGCCGAGGGCGCCGAGACCAAGGTCAAGCGAGAGGTCGACGTCGAGGTCAACGGGAAGCGCTTCTCGGTCACCATGTGGGTCCCCGAGAGCGCGGGCGTGGCCAGCCTCCCCGCGCCCGGTGGCGCCAAGCCCAAACGGGCCGGTGGTGGTGGAGGCGGCGCGGGCGGCGGCAGCGGCCAGGTCACGGTTCCGATGCAGGGCACGATCGTCAAGATCCCCGCCGAGGTCGGCCAGACCGTCGAGGTCGGCGACGTGATCGTGGTGCTCGAGGCCATGAAGATGGAGAACAACATCATCGCCGAGAAGGCCGGCACGGTGACCGAGATCCGCGTCGAGGTCGGCCAGTCGGTCGGCAGTGGCGACATCGTCGCCGTCATCAGCTGACCAGCGTTTGCCCGAGGCTTACTCGGCGGCTTCGGAGAGCGCTTCGGCGAGGGTGGGATGTACGAGCAGGCTCTCGTGGATGTCCTGCACGGTCAGCCCGTTCGACACCGCGACGGCCAGCACCGAGATCAGCTCGGCGGCCTGACCGCCGACGATCGACCCGCCGAGCACCACTCCGGTGGCGGGGTCGGAGATGATCTTCACGAACCCCCGCGGGTCGTCGTTGATGAGCGCCTTGGCCGAGACCGAGAACGGCACCTTGGTGACCCGGATCTTGCGCCCCTCGGCGAAGGCGTCGGCCTCGGCGAGCCCGACATCGGCGATCTCGGGGTCGGTGAAGATCGCCGACGCCGCCTTGTCGTAGTCGATGTGCCGGTGGGCGCGCGAGTGCATGCCCATGGCGTGCTCGGCGATCTTGCGGCCCTGCATCGACGCCACCGACGACAGCGGGAGCTTCCCCGACACGTCGCCGGCGGCATAGATGTGCGGCACCGACGACCGGCAGTTGTGGTCGACCTGGACGTATCCGTCGACGACCGTGACGCCGGCGGCCTCGAGCCCCAGCCCCTCGGTGTTGGGAACCGAGCCGATGGCGAGCACCGCGTGGCTGGCCTCGACGACGCGCCCGTCGTCGCAGTTCACCCGCACACCGTCGCCGACCCGCTCGATGGCCGTCGCCCGGGCGCCCTTCAACAGGCGCACCCCCCGCCGCAAGAAGTCGGCCTCGAGCGCCGCGGCGACTTCGGGGTCCTTGGTCGGCAGCACCTGTTGGCGGCTCACGACGAGCGTGACCTCGCAGCCGAACGACTTGAACATGTGGACGAACTCGACGCCCGTCACCCCCGACCCGATGACGGCCAGGTGCGTGGGCATCTCCTTGGGTGGGTAGGCGTCGCGCGTGGTGAGGATGCGGTCGCCGTCGACCACCGCCCACTCGGGTACGCGCGGGCGGCTACCCGTTGCCAGCACGATCGTGTCGGCGCGGAGCTCCTCGGTCCCATCGGTGGTCTCGACGACCACCCGGTTCGGACCAACGAGTGTGGCCGTGCCGCGAATGAGGCGGACGTGCTGGCTCTCGAACATGCCCGTGACGGTCCGTTCGAGGCGGGCCTCGATCGAGCGGAGACGGGCGCCGAGCGACTCGAGGTCGACGGTAGCCACCCCCGCGTCGAGGCCCATACCCTCGCTGCGCCCGACGAACGACAGCGCCGCTCCGGTGGCGATCATGGCCTTGCTCGGGATGCAGTCCCACAGATGAGCGGCACCGCCGACGACGTCGCGCTCGACGAGGGTCACCTCGGCGCCGAAGCGGGCCGCGTAGGTGGCCGCGGTGTTACCCGCCGGGCCACCCCCGATGATCACGAACTGGTGGACGGCCATGGCGACGTCCGGTTGGTCGGTCAACCGCCTATGGCATTAGTGCAAGACGGCTGCGAGGTCTCGAACCGTCCGCCGCACGTGTCGCCGTAGGCCTCCTCGGGCGAATCGACCGGGGTGATCGAGTACAGCTCGTCGCACGCACTACCGCTGCCGTCGAAGCACTCCTCGGCGAGCGCCGCGAACTCGGGGTTGTCGGTGTCCGGCGGTGGCGCCGGGTCGCCTGCCTCTTCGGACCCGCCACCGGTGTCGCCGCCGTCGAGACTCGTGCCGTCGTCACCTGTCACACCCTCGATCTCGAGGCCACACTCGGATACGAGGTACTCCTGGATGTCCAAGTAGGCCGTGCCGAAGTCCTCCAGGCCTTCCCATTGGACGAGCAACTCGTCGAACGCCTCGACGTCTCCGTCGGCCTCGTCCGCGAAGTCGGCGATGTCGTCGAGGGAGCCCGACAAGGTGTCGATCTGGTCAGCCAAGTCACCGTTGTCAGCGTCGGCAAAGCCGTCGACGATGTCGTCGATCTCGTCGAGGGTTTCGTCGCTCGGTATGTCCTCGTCGTTGTCGTCCTGGGCGATGAATCGATCGATCTCGTCCCCCGCTGAGCACACCCCGTCGCCAGAACCGCCGCCATCGTCGTCGTCGGACTGCTCGTCGTCGGATTCGTCATCGGACTCGTCGGATTCGTCGGATTCGTCGTCGGACTCGTCGGACTGCTCGTCGGACTCGTCGGACTGCTCGTCGGACTGCTCGTCGTCGGACTCGTCGGACTCGTCATCGGAGGAAGCGCCGCCGAGCGTCGTGTCATCGTCGTCACCGCAGCCGAAGGCCACCAACGAGACCGCCGCGAGCAGGACCAGGAACAGCTTTCGCAAGTACGTCATGACTCGACGGTAGCGGTTCGAGTGGCCCGAGCGGTCGACGGTCCTGGTGGTCAACCGGCGATGTCGAGCGAGCCGAGAACCTGGTTGATCGCCGGCACAAGCACGCGCCGCCGGGCCCGGCTGCCGATCACGATATACAGGCAAAAGGCCCGGCCGGCCTCTTGGCAGAACCGCTGGTACCCGGCCTGACCGGGCCGGCTGCGCTGCACGTTGCCGACGACGAGGTCGTCGGGGTGCAGCGCCCGGGGCACCCCGCGGGCGTCGAACAGGGAGGAAGCCGACTCGTCAGGCGAGAACTCGAGCAGGCAGATGATCGCCCCGGCAGCCCGCATGGCCTCTACGGCGCCTCCTCCGTAGTCGCCCCGCACGGCCGGCAGGGCGAAATTGGCGGCGTGCAGGATGGGTCGGAACGTCGCCGCGCCGTGAGGGCCCGGCGCGTCGTCGGTGCGCAGGTATATCTCGCCGTCCCACCCACGCGGCAATGTCACGGCCAGCCCATGATCGGCGAGAACCCCTCGCCGGCTCATGCGAGCACCACCGCCGCGATCCCGACGACGAACAGGCTTGCGAACACGGTGCGGTCCACCAGGGGTCGGCGCCGGGCCAAGGCGATGAAGAACCGCCGGAGCCGGTCAGGATCGTGGATGGGCGCGCCGGCGATGAGCACCGAGCCCCGGGCCCAGCCGAACACGGCGCCGACGATCATGCCGCCGAGTATCGAGCGCTGGAGCACCGCGAGTCCTAACGCGGCATAGACCGCGGTCGAGGTGACGTGGGTGGCGACGCCGGCGCCGAGCTGGACCCCGAAACCCAGGCCGTAGACCCAGCCCCGGTAGCGGGTCATCCAGTCCTCGTCGACCTGCCGGCGCCATCCGGGGCGCCAGCGGGTCAGCGGTTGCGCGACGGCGGCGACAACGCACACGACGCCACCGAGGGTCAAGGCGACGCGATCCGACAACTTGGCGGCCGCGACCGAGCCGAACCCTCCCAGCAACGCCCCGGCAAGGGCGCCGCCGAGCGTGGCACCCACCACGTGGGCGGCCACCGTCAGCCACCATCGGTTGGTCCGGGCCCGCTCCACGAACGGGTTGATGCTCGAAAGCATCGACTCGCCTCAGGGGGACCACGTCGACCGCACGGCAGCCAGGACCGCCGCGATCGCCGCCAGGGCGAACAGCAAGGCATCGGAGCTCACGGCTCGCCCGCCTTCGGAGGGTGCAGGCTGGCGTCGCCGGGCTCGATGCCCGCTCGGCGCAACACGTCGTCGGCCTGCTCGGCGCGCGCCCGCCCCCGGCGCCGCGCGGCACGTCCCTGCGCACCGTCGGTCCCGTGACCGGTGTCGGCCAGCGCTCGCGACAGCAGCGACGCCACCTGCGGCCACGAGCTGGCCGCGCCCTCACCGACGACTCTCTCCGCGACGCCATCGATGAGCAAGAAGTAAGGGGCGACGGGCACGTCGTGATCGGACCAGGCCTCGGTCGACATGACGGTGGTGAGCCCTGGCGGGGCAAGGGCCGCGACCGCCGCAGCCGACTCGGCTTCGGGCCCCTTGGTGATGACCACCACCCGGCCCGCGAATTCGGCCTGACGCACGGCCTCAGGATCGGCGAAGGCCGACCAGAAGTTGCCACAGACCGCACAGCCCGACGTGAGGAACGCCAAAAGGGTGAGGCCCTCGGTCCCGACGACGCCGACCCGGATGGCGTTACCCGCCGGGCTGCGGCCGGCGATGTCGTGCACGCGATCGGTCCCGCCCACCCGCGGCTCGGGCACCCCGTCGCGGGTCCGAATCGGCGGCGCCGCGGGTGCGCCGGCTTCGTCGTCGGCGTACACGCCAGCGCCCAGCTCGTGAAGGCGACGCAGGATCTCGGCGTGGCTCCGGAGCAGGCTGACGACCAGGACGGCGAGCAACACCACGACAACCGTCAACACCGCGACGAGCCCGGTCATGGGCGCACCATCACGGCACCACCAGTTGCATCGAACGCAGGACCAGGTCGTCGCCGCGGGGCCCGAGGGACAGGGCCAACGCCTCGACGACCCGCGAGCCGCTCGTAGTCGGGACGGAGATGTCGTAGCCGTGCCGGGTGCCGGCGTTCGTGAACAGGTTGCGGAGATCGGCCCGGTCGAGATCGGCCGCGGCGCGGATCACATCGTGCCCATCGATCCGGACCAGGATCGTGACGGCGGACCCCGGCTCGTCGGGATCGACGGCCCAGCCGGCAAGCCGCACCACTCCCGGCCCCACGGCTACGACATCGAGGGCGCCGCGCGGGTTGCCGGTGGGGACGATCACCGTCGAGCAGGCGATGAGGCGGTTCAGGTGGCCGCCTTTGCGGTCGATGGCGTAGACGCAGACGCGGCGCGAAAGACCGGGCTCGGCGGGCACCACGATGTCGTAGCCGTGACGAGAGCCATACGCCGGCCAGATGGCGGCGATGTCGGGCCGGTCGAGATCGGCCAGGCCACTTCCGGCGACCACGTTGTCCACATAGACATGCACGACCAACGGTTCGGCCGTGTCGGGATCGACGGCCCATCCGGTGACCCGGACGGCGTGGGGCTGCGGCCCGACGAGATCGAGCCCGCCGAGCGGCCCATCGGTCGGCACGAGCACGTCGCGGCACCCGAGCGCCGGGTTGGGGCCCAGGCCGGCTCGGTCGATCGCGTACACGCAGACCGATCTGGTGCCGGGCGGCGCCGCGACCTCGACGTCGAAACCGTGCGCGGCGCCGAACGCCGGGTACGCGATCATGGTGTCCAGCCGAGGTCGGTCAGCCACGCCCGCTCCGAGGAAGACACCGTCGGCCCATACGTGGACGTCGACCGGTTCGGTGGTATCGGGGTCGATCGCCCATCCGACGACCCGGATGGTTTCGGGCCCGCCGACGACGACGTCGAAGGACCCGATGATGTCACCGTTGGGCACGGCGATGGTCTGGCATCCGATCACCGAAGTCCGGAGTCCATCCACGACGGTCGCGCACACGCCGTGTGCTCCGGCCACCACGAGGTACTCGGCCTTGAACCAGTGGGTGTCGAGCGTGGCCGGCTGTCCGACGTCGAAGTGCTGAAGATCGGGTTCGACCTCGCCGAGCACCACCGAGCCGGCGCTGATCCGCACCCGCACATCGGGGTCCCGGGCGTAGCCGACCACCCGGATGCCACCCGGCGAGAGGCTGACCGAGACCAGGCGTCCGTCGGGGTTGCCCGAGTCGGCCTCGAGGCAGGGGGCGTGATGGAAGCGGGTGCCCTCGTCGACCCTTGCCGTCGTGGTGCACGTCGGATCGAGCAGCCACGGCGGCGTGCACGTGACCACCCGGCACTTGATCGGGCCCACGCAGGCGACGTTCTGGTTGCAGTTGCCGTAACGGAACCGCACGCAGTCGATCTTCCGGCTGCCACAACCGAGGTGGCAGCCGCAGTTGGCGCCGGAGCACCCGTTCGGGCAGATCCCGCCAGATCCGCAGCCGCAGCCTTCGGGGCAGGTGAGGTTGCAGTCCATGTAGTAACGCGGCTGCGGCACGCCGTCGACCGAGCAGAATCCGGAGCTGTCGACCTTCCACCAGCCGGCCATGAGCGTCCCGGGCGGGCAGGCGTTCTGGCCGGTGAGCTCGCAGCAGAACGCGGTGTAGCCGTCACAGCACGGGGCGCCGCAATCGCAGCCCGACCCGCTGCAGTTGCAGATGGCGGCGTACGCGGTGCCGGGCCGGAGCGAGTACGCGACGGGGGCGACGCTGAGCGCCGACCCGACAAGCGCGGTCTTGGTGAGGAACCCGCGCCGGCTCGTGTGGCGCGCCAGGGCCGTGGACAACGCGTCGACGAGGGTCACGGATCCACCCTCCGGCGGGGCGGCGCAACCGGTACCGGAGCGAGCAGCCGGAACTCGCTCGCTGCCGACGGCGACGGTCCGGCGGCAGCGAGCACCGACGGCACGACCGTGAGCAGTGCGTGGACGAGGTACACGCCGACCGCGACCAGAACGACGAACGGCACGCCGGCAAGAGGCAGGTCACCCGCGGTCTCTGTGAACCCGCGGACGTCACCGGTGCCGGCCGCCGCGCCGGCTACGGCGGCGCTCGCCAGGTTGACCACGACGTGAACGACCGATGGCGGCGTTTCGGCCTGACCGAAGCAGCCGCACGACGCGACGCCGCCGGTGCGCAGGGCGGCGAACACGAACGCGGCAAACGCCAGATAGGCCACGGCGACCAGCGCGGCGCTCACCGACCCGCCGTAGGCGACGGCGATCGAGCCGAGGGCCATCTCGCTCGCGCCCATGGCGTAGACGAGCGGTACTCGCCCGGGTAGCCCGACCGCGCGCAGCGCCCGGACGGTGGGATGGGGCGCGACGACCTTTGCGGCGCCGCCGATGGCGACTACGAGGGCCACGATGAAGAACGGTCCGGCCAGCACCTCCACGTCGGGCGACAGTAGCCTCGGCAGTCGGCGAAGCCGGGTACCCCCTGCCGCCAGCGCCTACCGAAACAGGCGGCGCGATATCGTCGCCGACTATGCGAGTCGATTACGGGCCCGATCTTCTCTGGGGCCGGCTTCCCGACGGGTGCGCCGTGCACCACCTGACCAGCCACTCCGACGAGCGCGGCACGCTCACGGAATTGTGGAGCGAGGACCTCGGCGTCGCGTTCAGTCCCGCTCAATGGAACGCCGTTCGTTCGAACGCCAACACCTTGCGGGGCGTGCACGCTCACCAGCGTCACGCCGATCTGCTGCACGTCGTCTCCGGCGAGATGCACCTCGGCCTCCACGACCTGCGCGACGGCACCAGCGCTCTTGTCAGACTTCGACCCGACCCCGCTCAGATCGTGTTCATACCCGCTGGGGTCGCTCACGGTTTCCACACGGTCGACGCCACCGTGTTCGTCTATGCGCTCGACGAGCGCTGGACGCCATCTGACGAGCTCGGCTGCCATTGGGCCGACCCCGCGCTCGACATCCCGTGGCGGACCTCCGGCCCCGCTCTGTCCGAACGAGACCAGGGAGCCGGGTCGCTCAGCGACCTCCGGCGCGACTGGTCGGCAGCACGCTGACCAGTCGCGAGCGGAGCCGCCAGCTCCGGGTCGAGACGATCGCCCTCAGTTCTTCGTCGAGCCGCAGCTCGGCGGCCTTGACCCGTTCGAGGTGACCCCGCAAAGCCTCGACGGTTTCGAGCGTCGATCGCAGCTCACCGGTCGACCGGTCGAGCGCCGACTGCAGCTCACCGATGGTGACAGCGTCGGCGTCGCGGCGGTTCTCGAGCTCGGTCCGCAGACGCAGCTCGTGGTCGAGGCGCCGCTCGGCCGCCACGAGCTCGGCGACCGTTGCATCGAGCACCGACCGCAACTCGACCGTCCACGTCTCGGCATCGGACTTGAGCGCTGATTGGTGCTCGGCGCTCAGCTCCCACCAGCGCTCGCGGATCATGTGGTTGACTGCGGCTTCGACCATGCCGGCCCGCACGTCCGCCCGATGAGCATCGACGAACCCGTCATCGTTGGCAGCGCTGACCCATCTCTCCAGCTCGGCGATGCGTTCCCCCGGTGACCACGAGCGGCGCGGCGGGCTGGGAAACTGGAGAATGCTCGGCACGTCGAGCGTGGTGGCACGCAGCCACGGTTGTTCAAGGAATTGCACCCACATGTGGTGATCGGTGCCTTGGCCGAGCGGGGTTGTGCGCCAGCCGTGCGGCAGCCGGCGGTACGAGCTGTGCGTGTGGGCGGTGCCGGTGAGGCCAAAGGTCGTGCGCGGACCGGTGACGATCCAGCGGCGCGAGTCGTCGCGGCGGAGGTCGGTCGGCTCGTAGGCCACGCGGCCGTCGGTACGGATCCACGTCGCCATCGGGCTCACGAAGTCGGCCTCGGACAGGGCGCCGAGCACGAGCTCGGCGTGAAACGGCAGGAGCAGATCGTCATCGGAGACGTAGCAGATCACCGGCGCCACGCCAGTCGACGTGAGCAGTTCGTGGCGGTGGGTCTCGCCGAGGCGCGGCGCCTTGGGCAGATCGAGGAAGCGGACTCGCCCGTCAGCGTCGGCCAGGCCGCGAGCCACCGATCGGGTGAGGTCGTCGACACCGTCTCCGAGCACGACTACGTCGAGATCGTCGATCGTCTGGGCGAGCACACTCCGGACCGAGTACCCGAGCAGCTCCCCGTGATCGTGGGTCGGGACGACGAACGTGATCCGGCTCACGCAAACCCAGCCAGGGCCCGGAGCTGCGCGAGCACCTCGACCACCCGCGCACCCTCGGCGGCCGACGACCGAGGCGGCGGCCCGCCGCGCAGGTGCTCGACGAACGCCCGGAGCTCGGCGAGCAAGGGAAGCTCGCCCGGTGTCGGCACCGTCTCGGTGACGAGCTGTCCGCCCGTGTCGACCGACACCGTCACGTGCTCGTCCCAACCGTCCTCGAGCCGGGCCGAACCGAGTGTGCCGTGCAACTCGACGAGCCGCCGGTGGGCCGGGGCCCGAGCCGAGACCTCGATGCTGAGCCAGGGTTGCTCACCGAGAAGCCCGTGGATGCCGGCGATTCCCGACGCCGAGCGTTCGGCCACCGCGGCGCGTGGCTCGGGGAGCATGCCCAGGATCTCGATGGCGATGCTGAGATCGTGGGGGGCGAGCACCCACACCGGGTCGACATCGTCGTGGCTGACCCCCCAACCCACGCGCCGAATCCGGAGCCCCACCAGTTGGCCCACGTCGCCGCCCCGGGCGATCTCGGCCAGCTTCATCACCCCCGGGTGATAGCGCCACTTGTCCATGACGAACAGCCGATCCGGCGCTCGGGCGGCAAGGGCTGCTGCTCGGACCGGGTCGTCGCACATCGGCTTCTCGACGAACGTGGGCACACCCCGATCGAGTACGGCGTCGAGTACATCGGCGTGGGTGGACGTCGGCGTGGCGACCACGAACCCGTCTAGCTCTGGTAGCTGTTCGAGTGTGGCCACGACCTGCGCGGCCCCGCCATCGCGGGCTCTCTCGACGCTGTCCTCGGTGCGTGCAACCACCGCGACCTCGCAACCGAGATCGCGAAGGTCCCGAAGGATCAGCGCACCCCAGCGCCCGACGCCGACGAGCCCGACATGCACGCCGACACTGTACGACGACACGCCCGGTTAGCGTGGCCCGAGACCATGGCACCGCTCGTCCGAATCGTCGTTCTGAACTTCAACGCCGGCGAGCTTCTCGGCCCGTGCCTGCGGTCGTTGGTCGAGCTCGACTGGCCCACTGATCGCCGCGAGATCGTGGTGGTCGACAACGGCTCGTCCGACGGCAGCGACGAGATCGCGCTGTCGATGCCCGCTGTTCGGCTGACGCGCAACCAGCGCGGCAACACCGGGTTCAGTGCCAACAATCTTGCCATGGCGGATCTCGACGGCGTCGACTACGTGGCCCTCGTGAACCCGGACAGCCGGGTGGCGCCCGATTGGCTCGCTCACCTCGTCGAGGCACTCGCGGGCGACGCCGGGCTCGGCGCGGCGTGCCCGAGGATCTTGCTCGACGGCGGCTTCGCCGAGCTCGTGGTGGACGCCCCTCATCGCTTGGTGGTCACCGGGGCGCGGGTCACGGGTTCACCAGCCACATTTCACGTCGCGGGCGGCGCACCGCTGCCGGGCGAGGAGTCGACGTTGTGGCTCGCGCCCGGCGGCTCGACGATCCGAGTCGCAGCGCCAGCCGAATGCGACGAGGTCGAGCTGGAACTTTGCGCCGCCCGGCGAGTACGTGCCTCCGTCGGCGGTGAGCCGGTGGAGGTCGACTCGACGCCGACCTGGCGAGCAGTTCATGTCTCGGACGAGCGGGTGGCTGTCCTTCAGCACGCCGGATCATTTCGCCTGCGCAACGGCAATGCGGGGGACATCGGCTGGCTCGAACGGAACGGGCAACGCTGGGACGAGGCCGGCGACGTTCCGGGCTGGTGCGGTGCCTCGGTCCTGCTGCGATCGGCGTACCTCGCCGACGTCGGGTTGTTCGACGAGTCGTTCTTCCTGTACTACGAGGACACCGACATGTCCTGGCGGGGCGAGAAGCGCGGCTGGCGCTACCGCTACGTCCCCGAGGCCCTGGCCTGGCACCACCAATCCGCGACCATCGGCGTCGCCTCCCCCCTAGGCATCCACCACCAATGGCGCAACCGCCGGAGCCTCGTGCGGAAACACGCATCGACTTGCAGACTGGTCGTGACCGGAGCTCGGGCGGCTGTTCGCTTGTCGGTGGACGTCGGCCGTTGTGTCTGGGCTCGACCTCGAGCACTGCGCCGCTCGCTACGCCGGCTCATGGTCGCGCGGCTTCGACGATCAGGCGACCCTCGCCGCCGCAGCAGTCCTGACCGCTAGATTCATCGCCCGATGGCCGACGACTTCGACGATCGATCCGATCGCCTGCTGAACACATCCGACTCCATCTCGCGCGACGAGATTGCCGGCCAATCTGATTCGCAGGAATCATGGATGGGATTCGCGGCACCGAGATTCCGGATCGCAGGTCAGTCGCCCTTCGCGCGCTACGTCGGTGCCACCACGCTTCTGTCGCTACCACTCTTCCTGTGGTGGTTGGCGTTCAGACCGGGAATCATGAGCGCCGACAGCCTCGGCGTCTGGCAACAGGTTGTCACCGGGGAATGGCACGACATTCATCCACCCTTGTACGTCGCCGTCATGTGGCTTTCCAACCTCGTGTTTGACAGCCCTTCTGGCCTTACCGTTGGACAGCAAGTCTTCCTTGCATCGGGAATCGCGGGCGTTAGTTTCTCGCTCATAAGACTTGGGACGTCTCGCTCGCTCACATGGGCTATCGCCGCCGCCGTGTCCATGACTCCAATGGTCGGCGCCTTTTCGACAAGCCTCTGGAAGGATGTGCCCTACACCGCTGCGTACCTGCACGCCGGCGGCGCAGTGATCGAGATAGTGAGGCTACGCCTTACAGAGAGTCGATCGATCGATCGTCTTCGATTGCCACTGATATGGCTGGGCGGAGCGAGCATTGGACTCGTCCACTGGCGCCAAAACGGTATACTTACGATGACGGGCATCGCCATCTTGCTCTTTCTCGTCTACAGTGGCGTGAGGAGGGTTGTTGCGATCGGATGGGGCGTCCTTCTGGTCACGGTGTTCCTCACCAAAGCGGTCGTCTATCCGCTCGTCGGAGTTCAGTCATCACCCCCAGAACTCGAGGTCGCTTCACTACTTCATGATCTGGCGGCTGTCGCCTATCATCACCCCGAGGTCTTCGACGCCGACGACCGAGAGGTGCTCGAAAGTCTTGCCCCGTTTGAGACATGGAGGTCGGGGTACGTGTGCTACTCGTTGGATAGGCTCTATTATCGGTCTGGCCTCGACTACTCGCGTATGAGCAGTGTCAGGGACGACATCGTCGTCGAGTGGAGGGAGACAATTCTTGAGGCATCTCGCACGATTGTCGGACATCGACTGTGCGCTGGAAGCGTAGCATGGCGCCCAATGGCAGTCGATCGGATTGTTTCAGTGCAGTACAAGGTAAGCGCAGGAATCGATGAGAACGACCTCGGACTGCGGACAGTACCCGTGTCCGACACACTCCACGATAAAGGGGTCAAGCTCATCAACTGGGCTACCGATCATCGACGCGAGTGGTATCTGTGGCGAGCCCCCGCATGGATCTACGGTGTATACGCCTGCCTTGTCGCAATCGCTGCTCGATATCGACGTCCAATTCTGCTTACGATAGGTGTTCCGCTTGTCGCGCAGCAGGCTTCTGTCATCGCGATCAACCCCTCCCAGGATGCGCGTTACATGATGGGCCCGCTGATGCTGTCGTGGCTCTTGGTTTCGCTCGTGAGCCTGCTCGTCGGACGGCGGCTCGGTGAATTCAGCCCAGGGCGCACGACTCCCGGGTTACGTTCGTCGGACAGCACCGGGCCCGAGGTGGTTCATGTGGAACGGTGCGCTTCGGATGCTGCAGCTGGCTCGGACCGGGGAGAGACATGAGCGACCCCTACTTTCATCCCACGGCGATTGTCGAGCAGGGCGCTGCCATCGGCGAGGACACGAAGGTGTGGCACCACGCTCACGTGCGAGCCGGGGCCGTCGTGGGGCGGAGCTGCAGCTTCGGCAAGAACGTGTTCGTCGATGCTGGTGTCTCGATCGGCGACGGGGTCCGGATCCAGAACAACGTTTCGGTGTACGCCGGGGTCACGCTCGAGGACCGGGTCTTTGTCGGCCCGAGCGCCGTCTTCACAAACGATCTGTTCCCGCGGGCGGGCAGCGAAAGCTGGTCGATCGTCGAGACGGTGGTGCGTGAGGGTGCGTCGATAGGAGCCAACGCGACCGTGGTGTGCGGCTGCGAGATCGGTCGTTTCGCGACGGTGGCCGCTGGGAGCACTGTCACGCACGACGTCGTCGACCATCAACTCGTGATGGGCGTCCCGGCTCGGCCGGCTGGTTGGATGTGCCGGTGCGGGAGGGTTGCCACACGTCAATCGGAACGGCCCGCCGATCTGCGGTGTGCCGAGTGCCGCAAGGCAGAGCAATGATTCCGATCTCCAAGGTGACAATCGGCGCGGAGGAGGAGGCGTTGGTCCTCGATGTACTCCGCTCGGGCATGCTCGCACAGGGGCCACGGGTGGCCGAGTTGGAAGCGTGCTTCGCCGATCTGACGGGTACCGCACACGCGATCGCCGTCACATCCGGCACAACCGCTTTGGTCCTGGCCATCGAGGTGCTCGGTCTCGAGTCCGGCGAGGAGGTCGTCACGAGCCCGTTCACGTTCGCTGCGTCGCTCAACGCGATCCTGGAAGCGGGGGCGACCGCGCGATTCGCCGACATCGACGCGTCC
>CAYMJU010000215.1:0-5269 GCA_964390555.1 uncultured Acidimicrobiales bacterium
GTTCGCTGGCCGGCGGTTGATTCCCAGTCTGTTCACCAGAGTTTTCCCCAAGAAGGACTCCCCTCATGTTTTTTCCAAAAACGTGGTTCGCCGAATCGAAAACGTCTCGTCGCCTGTCGAATCTGCTGAAGCCCGGTGCCCGCGCCCCCCGCTGCACAAAGCGACGGATGGCGCACCGCAGCTTCCGTTGGGGCGAACAGCTCGAAGACCGGCTGCTGCTCACGGCCGTGATCACCACCGACAAGCTGGCTTACGCGCCCACCGACCCGGCGATCCTGACCGGCAGCGATTTCCAGGTAGGCGAAACGATCGACCTCGGTGTGGTTCGCGGCGACGCCACGGCTTACCCGGGTTAGTCGGTCACCGATGGCGGCGATGGCGACCTCGACGGTGTGGCCGACGGCAACTTCAAAACCAACTGGATCGTCCCCGACGATGCGCCGGGCAACTCCTTCGTGGCCACGGCGAACGGACTATTCGCGATCTCGTCCGCCCAGGCCTCGTTCACAGGGCTGACCACCTGGGTGTACGCGCAGCCGACCGATTACACCCCAGGCGAGACCGCCAACCTCTTCGCCGGCGGCTTCCAGAGCGGCGAATCGGTCCAGTTCCAGGTTTCCAACCTGACCAACGACTACGTCTACACGCCGCCCTGGTCCGTCGTCGATGGGAGCGTGGACGACTTGGACGGCGCGACGGACGGTCACATCCAGACCGGCTGGCTGGTTCCCGAGGATGCGCTCAATACCACCCTGCATGTGAGCGCGAAGGGAGAGTTGTCGCTGCTGACGGCGGAAAATACGTTTACGGATTCCGTAACGGTAACTCCAGCAAGTGGCGGCACGGGTATATCAGTTGCCAACGCTGCTAATGGACCCAGTCCTGCGTTTACGACGCTTGGGAACATTGTGATCGTAGAGCAGAATGGCGTTGGCAATAACGACATAGCGCAGTCGCAGTCCGGTGTGACCCTTATCTTGACTGCGCCGACCAACTGGACTTTCAATGCAGGAACTGGAGCTGTGACGTTTGAAGCCTCGAATGACATCACCAGCGCGTCAATCTCTGTTACCAGCACGACGATTACTGTCACATTTAGCACCGATAGCATTGGCAACAAGAGAGACACACTAACGATCAGCGGGATCCAGGTACAAGCAGCAACGGGCGCCGCGGCAAGCGGGAGCATTCTGCGAACAGCCGCGAACCCAGGAACGGCAATGATCTCGGGGATCACCAACGACTCGACCAACTTCGGCTCGCTATCACAAGTCAACGTAGCGCCGACAGCGACCAACCTGAGCGCCGCTGAAACCTACACGGAAGATTCGGCGCTGAACCTGACCGACATTGTGGTTACCGATCCGGACAGCAACGTAACAGCGACCTTGACCTTGTCGAATGCCGCCGCAGGAAGTTTGAATACCGGAACTTCTGGGGCGGTCACATCGACCTACACTGCGGGTACCGGCGTCTGGACCGCTAGTGGGGCCGTCGCCAATGTCAACGCTTTGTTGGCCGCCCTGACTTTCACGCCATCGTTGAACTTTGATAGCTCCTTTAATATCGCCACAAGCATCAGTGATGGGGTTGCCGCCGCCCTAACGGGCAGCAAAGTGATAACCGGGACCGCGGTGAACGACGCGCCGGTGCTGGACGCGATCGGCGGCCAGTCGGTGAACGAGCAGGCGCTGCTGAGCTTCACGGCCGCGGCGACGGACCAGGATCTGCCGGCGCAGACGCTGACGTTCAGTCTGGACGCGGCAGCGATGGCGTTGGGAATGAGCATCACCAGCGGCGGAGCGTTCAGCTGGACGCCAACGGAGAGCCAGGGCGGAGCGAGTTACTCGGCGACGATCACCGTCACCGACAACGGGGCGAACGCGGCCAACCTGACGGACAGCGAAACGATCAGCATCGCGGTGGCGGAAGTCAACGTGGCGCCGGTGCTGGCCGCCATCGGCGGCCAGTCGGTGAACGAGCAGGCGACGCTGAGCTTCACGGCCACGGCGACCGATCAGGATCTGCCGGCGCAGACGCTGACCTACAGCCTGGACGCGGCAGCGATCGCAGCCGGCATGAGCATCAACCCGACCACGGGTGCGTTTAGCTGGACGCCCACGGAGGCCCAGGGCGGAGCGAGCTACTTGGCCACGATCACGGTCACCGACAACGGCACGAACGCGTCGAACCTGACCGACTTCGAGACCATCAGCATCGCGGTCAACGAGGTCAACGACGCGCCCTCCGGGACCAACAAGACAGTAGCCACGAACGAGGACACGGTCTACACGTTCACGGTGGCAGATTTCGGATTTAGCGATCCGGATGATATCCCGGCGAATGCCCTCGCCGCGGTGAAGATCACGACTCTCTCGACGGACGGTGTGCTCAAGCTCAGCGGTGTGGCCGTCACCGTGGGGCAGTTCATCCTCGCGACGAATATCAACACCGGATATCTGAAGTTCTACCCCGACCTAAATGAGAATGGTTCGCCCTACGCTACGTTCACCTTCCAGGTCCAGGACAACGGCGGAATCGCATTTGGAGGAGTGGACCTTGACCCGACACCGAACACGATCACCATTAATGTGACACCCGTCAACGATGCCCCGGTGCTCGGCCCAATTTCCCCGCCACCGGCCGTTCAATACAGTGACGCAATCGCGCCTGTGACCTTGAACGCATCGGATGTTGACAATGCGGGCGCGAACCTGTCATCCCAGTTCAGCTACACGTTCAACGGCGGTAGCGTCAACGCCGGTCTACCGACCGGCCTCAGCGCCTCCATTGCATCCACTGACCCTGGCCTTCCCGGCCAGCGCACTTGGACGATCGGCGGGACTGCAAACGTTGCGCCCGGTGTATACGTTATCTCGGCGAAGGTTTCGGACGGGAGCCTCTATTCCACGCCCGAGTCGTTCACCCTGACGGTGACCCATGAGGACGCCCGCGCTACCTACACCGGCCTGTTGTACGTATCGACCTCATCAGCCAGCAGTTCCACGGCGACGGTGGTCCTCTCGGCGACGATCCGGGACATCACGGCAACGGCCGACGCGGCGGGTGACACGGCGTTCGGCGACATCCGCAAGGCAACGGTTACTTTCATCAACCGCGATACCAATACGGTGATCGCCGCGAACGTGCCAGTCGGTCTGGTCAACTCGAGCGATACTAAAACCGGGACGGCGAGCTATAGCTGGAGTGTGAACATCGGTAACGCCGACAGCGCTACCTACACTGTAGGCGTCATAGTCAATAGCTACTACACGCGGAATTATTCGGCCGACAACACCGTCGTGACCGTCAAGAAGCCCACGGCAGGTTCAATCGGTGGCGGCGGATTCCTCGTCAACCCGACCACGAACGCCTCGAACGGAACCTATGCCGGTGCCATCGGCGCCAAGACGAACTTTGGCCTGAACGTCAAGTTCAATAAGCAGGGCACGAACCTGCAGGGGAATGTCAACATCATCGCGCGGGCGAGCGATGGCCATATCTACCAGTTCAAGAGCAATGCGATCGATTCTTTGAACATCACCTCGCCGAGCGCCGGCGTAACCAAGGCCACGTTCACCAGCAAGGCCAACGTGACGGACATCACCAACCCGCTCAGCACCATCTCTCTCGGTGGCAACAAGTTGATGCAGGTCGTGATGACCGATAATGGTGAACCGGGATCCAGCGACACGATTGCCATCACTCTGTCCGACTCCGGCGGCGGTCTGCTGTTCTCCAGCAGTTGGAACGGCACGAATTCGATTGAGAAACTCCTCAACGGCGGCAACCTTCAGATCCGCCCGGCCCTCATGCTTGATGGCTCGGCCCAGGCCAGCGTAAACGTGGCTGAGTTGACGCCCGGGCAGTTGCAGCCGATTGTCGAGGCGGCCAAGGCCGCCTGGCTCGCGACGGGCTTGCCTGTCGAGCAGGTGCGAGCCCTCGACCACGTCGCCGTCCAGATTGACAGCCTGCCTGACACGGAACTGGGCTGGCAGAACGCGGGAGTAATCACGATCGATGCCGACGCCGCCGGCTACGGCTGGTTCATCGACGCCACGCCGCTCGACAGTGTCGAGTTCCTGGCTGGCGCCGCGGTCGACCCATCGGCCATGAGCAAGGTCGACCTGCTCTCCGTGGTCGCGCACGAGATCGGGCATGCTCTGGGCTTCGATCATGACGACGGCGACGACGTCATGGCCGAAACGCTGGGGCTCGGCATTCGGCATGTTCCCGTTGCTGCGAACCAAAGCGTCACGAGCGAACTGGTCACCTCGCCCGCGCTGCCGGCCACTAAGAGAGGCCCGGATAGCTCGCTCATCGATGCCGTGTTTGCCGGCATGGGCGGAGCCACGAACCGCAGGATTCTCGCTGGCCAGCCAGCCCCGGGCCGTGCTCACCAGTTTGACGCACTCTCCGTCTTGCCCGACGTGCTGATCGACAACAGCCTCGTGAGTTCGCAACCGTTCGCGACCAGGCTGAGCCAGCCGCGAACTCGCGCAATAGACCTCGCTTTTACCACGCAACTGGACGACATCTTGGAATTCGACGACACGTTGGCTTAGGAGCTCGCCCTGAGCCGGCGCGAAAAGTAACCCCGACGCGCTGGTCCAGCGACTTTCGAGCAACCATTATTGGTCTTCCTGCACGGAATTCGCTGGACATCGCAAGTAGCGGCCATCGGAAGCACGGGCAAGCGCGGGAATCCGCCAGACGTGCAAACCTTCCCGTGGAATCTCTTCATCACGGATCGTGAGCGTGACGTTCATCGCTAGCTCTCCATCGTCTTCCCCATCCGGACAAGCCGGATGGGGCCGGATGGGGCCGGATGGGGCAGAATCAAAAACAGCGCAAGTTCAAAACTTGCGCTTAGGGTTAGTGTGGGTGTCAGATGGTTGACGGAGCGGCCGCTTCCAAGCGGTCGATCAGCAATCGGCATTGCTCCGCCAAGGTGATCAAACGCGGGTCGTTCTGAGTCGCGGCCGCGACCATCGAGCGGTGATACCAGATGATTTGGAGTGGCGTCGCGCCGAAGCGGGTCCAGAGTTCTTCTCCGTTTTCGAGATCGAAGAGCATCGAGCCGAGGTTGTGCAGTTTGTCAGCCAGGGCGATCGCGCGGGCCTCGAAAGGCGCGGCGGCGATGTGTCCGATGTGCTCGGTTTTGCGCTCGGTCCAACTTCGCTTCCGGCCGTCGGTGTCTCGTTTGCGTTCAGTCAGAGCGGCCACGAGTTCGACGACTCTCGGCGAGAAGTGTCCGGCCAGCGTTTCA
>CAYMJU010000216.1:0-22659 GCA_964390555.1 uncultured Acidimicrobiales bacterium
CCGTCGCCGGTGTGCTTGAACATCCACCCGCCGTGGGCGTCGATCGCCCGACGCAACACCTCATCGTGAACAGCGAGCGCAGCCCGCATCGCCTCCGCGTCGGCTTCCCACCGGCGCGTCGAACCCTCGATATCGGTGAACAGAAACGTCACTATCCCCGACGGCGGTGCCACGCCCGACGACAGTACTTCGACAATCCTGCGGGCGGTCCCGCTCAGGCCTTGCGGTCGTGCATCGGGCCGGCGGGGAGGTGGCCGCCGACGTCGGTGAAGCCGTACTCGTCGGCCAGGTCACGGCTCGCCACGGCCCGGCCGGACCAGCGCATCACGTCGGGGTCGCTCGCGAGGGCGACGACGGCCCGGCCGGTGAACCGCTTCGACTCGGCCATCGACACATCGAGAGTCGGCGGCAACAAGCCGGCCGCTTCGGCCAGGTCGATGCGCTCAGTCTTGACGAACCCGGGCCAGAGCGACACGACGGCCACGCCATGGGGCCGAAGCTCGTGGGCGGTGTCGGCGGTGACCCGGTCGAGGGCGCACTTGCCGACGCCGTAGGCCACGTGCCAGGCGTACTCGACTGCTCCCGACGACGAGATGTTGGCGATGAGCCCCGCACCCTGGCTCACCATCTGGCGGGCGGCGAACACGCTGGCGACGTACGCCGACCGGGTCCCGACGTCGATCATGTCGTCCCAGTTCGAGATCGGCAGCTCCCAGAACGGGCGACCCGACGTGAGCTCGTCGACCACGATGAACGCGTTGTTGACGAGCACGTCAAGCCGGCCCTGTTCGGCGGCCACCCGGTCGAAGATCGCTCCGACCGCGGCATCGTCGCGATGGTCGAGCGCGACCCCGATGGCCCGGCCGCCGGAGGCCTCGATCTCGGCCACGGTCGCGCCGACCGTCCCCGGTAGCGGGTGATCGGCTTCGGTCTGTGACCGGCCGGTGAGGTACACGGTCGCGCCGGCCTCAGCCAGTTCGAGCGCGCAGCCCTTGCCGATACCCCGGCTCGCGCCGGTGACGATGGCGACCTTGCCGTCGAGGCTTCCCATCAGTGTTCTCCCAGCCATGCGTCACGCGAGATGCGATCGGGGTCGTCGAGCACCGCCACTTCGCGACCCAACTCGACCACCGGCCGCTCGGTCGTCGTGTGCTCCGGCCACGCGCCTATCGGACCGCAGGCCGGCGCCAAGTTGCGGGCGAAGGTGATCCACGCCCAGCGCATGCGCGCCGACAGCCCGTCGGCATCGATGGCATCGGCCCCGCCCGCGCCGGCCCACTCCCTCCAGTCGTCGACGTCGAGGGTCCCAAACGTGAACGGCAGGTCGAGGGCGTGGCAAGCCCGGCGCCCGGGTGCCTCCCATGTGAACCTGTAACGCCAGGCGTCGATGCCCCTACGAGCCTGGGACTCGGCCATGAGAAACGCCGGCAGGTGCATCTGCACGTCGGCGATTGCTCGACCGACGTCGCCGCCGACCGCTTCGAGGCCGCTAGCGAGCGCCGCCTCGTCGAGCCCGAGCGCGCCTTGGGCCCGGGCCAGCACGAACCCGGCGTACTCGCTGGGGATGGCATCCAGCTCGGCCCGGTACAGCTCGAGCTCGTGAGCCGTGGTGCCGACGACCAGCGGGACCGGCGCCAACGTGCCCGCCCGCGCCGCATCGAGCGGGTTGGAGAGCACGACCTCGCCATCGACGATCGGGTGGAACGGCATCTTCCCGACCGTCGGCTCGAGCGCGGCCACCGCCCGGGTCTGGGCGGCGAGCAACTCGTCGATCGGGAACGAACGCAGATCGTCGACCGACGCTGCTCCCGCTTCGGCCAGCAGGGTCGCGGTCACGGTCGCCGCCACCTCGGGCGCGAGCGCAGATCCCGGGGATCCGCTCTGGACGATCGCACCGTCGACGGGCAGCGCCGGGTCGGTCAGCAGGTGGGCGAGCACGCCCGCGCCCGCGGACTCGCCCATGGCGACGATCCGCGCCGGGTCGCCACCGATCACTGCCGCGTGAGCGCGGAGCCATTCGAGCGCCGTTCGAACGTCGCGGAGCCCGAGATTGCTCGGTACTCCGGGCGCGGCCAGGAAGCCGAGCGCCCCGACCCGGTAGGTGACGCCGACCACCACCACACCGCCGTCGGCGGCCAGCCGCGTGCCGTCGTAGGTCGGGATGGCGGCGCCGCCGCCGAGATAGGCCCCGCCGGGGATCCACACCAGGACGGGCCGACAGCCGCCCGGGTCAGGCGTCCACACCTCTAGGAACAGGCAGTCCTCGTCGGTCGCCCCGATCACCATTCCCGGCACCACGCGAGGGTCTTCGGCGACCTGGGGCGGGAACGGCCCTGGGCGCGGGCGCACCGACGTCTCCCCCGGCGCCTCCAGCACCGGCACCCCGAACCGCCCAGCGCGGCCATACCGGATGGTGAGTCGATGAGGGTCAGAAGGCGTTGGGGTCACGTTGGATCGCTTCGGGAACGGGGTGGTTGAACAGCTCCGAGGCGTTGCGCCACGCCACCCGCTCGATCTCTGCGGGGCTCAGCCCGGCGACCTGGGCCCGCACCTTCTCCTGCGTGTGCGGCCACGTCGAATCGGCATGCGGATAATCGCTCTCGAGGAGGATGTTGTCGATCCCGATCACGTCGCGCTGCAAGAACGCCGACGGGTCGTCGATAGCGCACACCCAGAAGCTGCGCCGGAACGTGTCGGCCGGGCTCAGCGCCACGTCGTTCCACGTGCCGTACATGGTGTCGTACTTGCGCACGTGTTCGAGGCGGTCGAGCAGCCCGCCGACCCAGCCGATACCGCCCTCGGACAAGCAGATGCGGATGCCGGGGAACCGCACGGGGATCTTCGAGTACAGCCAGTCGACCGCCGCGAACATGGCGTAACCGAAGAACAGCACACCGATGGTGTCGCTCGGCGCATCGGGGGCGGTGGCCGGCGACGTACCCGACGACCCGACGTGCAAACACACCACGGTGCCGGTCTCCTCGCACGCCGCCATGATCGGGTCCCAATGCCCCGAGTGCAGCGACGGCAGGCCGAGCAGGTGAGGCGCCTCCGAGAACGTCATGGCCCGGAAACCCCGCTCGGCGTTGCGGCGGACTTCGGCCGCGCCCACCTCGGGATCGAGGAGGTACGGCAGCTGCATAGCGATCATCCGACCGGGCTCGTGGCCGCACCACTCCTCGAGCATCCAGTCGTTCCACGCCCGTACGCAGGCGAGCGCCAGGTCGGGATCGACGGTGAGCTGCTGGAGCCGCTGCCCGGCAAACCCGGGGAGGAAGCTCGGGAAGCACAGCGATGCGTAGACCCCGTTGAGGTCCATGTCGGCGATCCGGGCTCCGATGTCCCAGGCCCCTCGGCGCATCTGGTCAAAGCGGGTGGGCTCGAAGCTGTACTCGGTCACCGGCCGGCCGACGACGGCGTTGAACCCGACATTGGGCATGACATTGCCCTCGTACACCCAGGCTTCGGAGCCGTCGGGTTGCTCGACCACCTTCGGCGCCCGTTCGCTCAATCCGGCCGGGAGCCGACCCTCGAAGGTGTGCTTGGGTTCGACCACGTGATCGTCGACCGAGATGAGCGTGACGTACCGTTCGGACCGCTCGGGCTCGGGCAGCCACGTGACTTTCCCCTTCTGGGCGGTCGTGAATCCGGCCTTGGCCTGCAGGTCCTCGATCGAGATGGCCATCAGTCCAAAACCTCCGGTTCGCGCTGGAGCAACTGTCTCACGGCTCCGTTCCAGTACACCTCGGCCGCCCGTTCGACGAGCGACGCCTTGAGCTGCTTCTGGAGCACGGGAGCGATCGGCACCGCGACTTCACCCGTCGCTCGAACCCGCCACGCCAGCTCGCATGCCCGCTCGAACATGATCGACTTGTAGATCGCCTCGGCCATCGTGGGCGCGGTGACGATCACACCGTGACTGACCAGCACGGCGACACTCGCGTCGCCGATCGCCTCGGCCAGTGCGGCGCCGAGGACCGGCGAGTCGACTTCGCCGTCATAGTCGCGCACCAGCACCATCTCGTCGGCCAGCAGGGAACCGTTCTGATGCACGATCGGCGGGAGCTCGCCGATCGCGGCGAAGACCGACGTGTAGATCGGGTGGGTGTGCACGACCACTCGGGCATCGGGCCGGCGGCGATGCAGCTCGGTGTGGATCGGGATCGCCGGCGTGACGTCGAGCTCACCGCGAACCACGGCGCCATCGTTGTCGATCTCGACTATGTGGCGGGCCCGGACCTCGGACCACCAGTAGCCCCACGGGTTGACGAGGATGGTGTCGCGACCGGGCTGTTGCCAGGTGATGTGGCCCGACATGTTCTCGCTGAACCCGACGTCGTCGAGATGCCGTAACGCGCACGCCAGCTCCTGCTCGGCGCTCAGCTCGCGCCCCATGCCGGGCACCACGCGGGGCGTCCACGCCGCCAACCCCCCGACACGCTCCTCGCCATCGTTGCTCATACCCGCATCTTGGCACCCCGCTCGTGGGATGTGGGGTGGCGGGGCATGATGGGCGGGCATGGAGGCGCTTTCACAGCGGGTGAGGGAATTGGCCGCCGCACGACCTGGCGACGTCGCGTACCGGTGGGGCGCCGAGTCGCTCACCTGGGCGGGCTACGACCGCCTCGCCGACCGGATCGCGGCCCGGATCGCCGGCGAGGGCGTGACGACGGGAGACCGGGTGCTCGTACTGCTCCCCGACGGTGGCGAGGTGCACGCCGGCTTCCTGGCGTGCGAACGGGCCGGAGCGGTCGCCGTCGGCGTCGGGTGGCGGGCCGGCGAGCGCGAGCTCGACCATCTCGTGCAGCGCACCGGCGCGACCGCCGCGATCACCTCCACCGACACCGAGGTCGAGCGCCGCCTGGGCATCGGGCGGGTCATACACATCGACGACCTCGACATCGGACCGACGGAGCGTCTGGCGGGACCGCCGATCGGTACCGACGAGCTGTGGATGCTCAACTCCACGTCGGGAACCACCGGCCTCCCAAAATGCGTGATGCAGACCCAGGCCCGCTGGGGGTACTTCCACGACAAGGCGGTCGAGTTCGGTCGCCTCACCACCGACGAGGTGTGGATGTCGGTCGTACCCGCCCCGTTCGGCTTCGGGCTCTGGACCGCCCACGTCACGCCGACCCTGCTCGGCGTACCGTGCATCGTGCAGCCCCGGTTCGACGCCGCCGCGGCCGCCGAAGCGATCGAGCGACATCGGGTCACCGTGCTGTGCGCGGTGTCGTCGCAGTTCGTCATGATCCTCGACGCGATGGGTGACCGCGACCTGTCGTCGCTGCGCGTGATGTTCACGGGCGGCGAGCCGATCTCGCGCTACCGAGCCGAGGAGTTCGAGGCCCGCACCGGGTGCACCATCCTCAACTTCTACGGCTCGAACGAGACCGGCATGCTGAGCGGTACCACCATCGACGACCCCGCCGACCTGCGACTCACCACCGGCGGGCGGTGCGTGCCCGAGATGAACGTGCGCCTCTACGACCTCGACGGCAACAGGATCCCCGACGACCGCGGGCGGGGCCGTCCGGCGTGCAAGGGCCCGGCCACGACACCGGGCTACTACGACGACCCCGCCGCCAACGCCGAGTTGTTCACCGACGACGGCTGGATGTTCATGGGTGACGTGGTCACCATCGACGACGACGGCTGGTTATCGGTGGTCGGGCGCACATCGGACTTCGTGATCCGGGGCGGCAAGAACATCTCGGCGCCAGCGGTCGAGGAGGAGGTCGCAACCCACCCGGCGGTCGCGCTCGTCGGCGTGGTCCCCGCGCCCGACCCGAGGCTCGGCGAGAAGGTTGCCGCGTTTGTCGAGCTACGGCCCGGCGCTTCGCTCGACCTGGCGGGTCTCAAGGCTCACCTCGGCGAACGAGGCGTGACCAAGGAGTGGTGGCCCGAGTACCTGTGGGTGGTCGATTCCTTGCCGCGCAGCTCGGGCGGCAAGGTCGCCAAGGGTTATCTGCGAACCGAGGCCGCCCGCCGCGTTCAAGCCGGCTGACGGCTCGGCCGACATAGAGCGTCCAGCAACATGCGCACGTTTGGCTGTCCGAACGACGCAGTCTCCCGCTCTTTGTCGCCTTCGGCGACCGGGCCGCTCGGGCCACGGCCGCGCCTATCGGCGCGACCTCTGAGCCCGGATCGCCGCCACCAGCTCGGCGACCAGCGAATCGTCGTGACGGTACGGGAGGTAAAAGGCCACACGGTCGGCCACCCCCTCGTACCGATCGGCGATCGCCGCCGCGCACTGCGCCGGTGTGCCGCGCACCGAGATCGTCGACAGCATCGCCTCGTCGATCAGCGCCGGCATCTGGGCCCACCCACCCGTCTTGCTCAGCCGGTTCAGCTCGGGTTGCAGGTCGCCCCAGCCCTCGTGGTCGAGCACCGGCTTGTACGCAGGGGTCGAGCCGTAGAACGACAGCAGGCCCCGGGTGCCGGCGTCGGCGGTCGCCTGCTCGGCCTCGTCACGGCCGCAGCACACGATGACCTCGCCGACGACCGTGAACTCGGCCCGCCCCCGACCCGAACCGGCGAGCGCCGACAGCACCCACGGCATCGTGTTCTCTCGCACGAACCCGGCACTGGTGAACGGCATGACCATCAGCCCATCGGCCACCGACCCGGCGACGGCCGTCATCTTCGGCCCGAGACCGGCCACCAGCACCGGCGGGATCCCCGAGGGATTCGGTCCCGGGTTGAAGTTGGGCGCCATGATCGTGTGGGTCGTGTAGCTGCCACGAAAGGCCAGCGGCTCGCCGTGCTGCCAGCACGCGAAGATCGCCTTGAGGGCGAGGACGTACTCGCGCATGCGGGCGGCCGGTGGGTGCCACGCCGCGCCGTAGCGTTTCTCGATGGCCGGGCGGATCTGGCTGCCGAGCCCGAGCAGGAACCGCCCACTGGAGAGCGTCTGCAGATCCCACGCCGTGTACGCCACGTGCATCGGGCTCCGAGGGAAGGCGATGGCCACGTTCGGATAGAGGTCGATGGGTACGGCCGCGGCCGCGGCCACGGCGAGAGGCAAGAACACGTCGTGTTGCCCCTCGAAGGTGAACAGCCCGTCGAGGCCGATCTCGTGCGCCCGGAGGGCCGCGTCGCCCACCCGGTCGAGCGGAGCGGTCAGCTGCGTATCGATGGCAAACCCCATCCCCCCATTCTTGGCGCGAAATTGGTCGTCGCGCGACCACAATCGCGCCAGGTCCTTCTGCCAGCGCGTAACGAGAGGGATGCGGGAGGTCGGGGATCAGGGGGCGTTGGATTCGGTGGGGTCGCCACCGGTCCCGAGAGCGTCGGGGGCCACCTCGCACGCCACCTCGCCGTCGTCGACGGTGAAGTCGAAATCGTCGGCGTCGAGCTCGGGCGGGATCTCGTTCTGCCCGAAGTCGGGGTCGCCGAGGATCTGGAGCTCGATGTCGGCGGGGTTGGCCCCTTGCTCGATCAACTGTTGCCTGTAGGCGTCGAGCAGGACCTGCTCGGTCACCCCGAACGCCTGCTCCATGCAGTCGCTACCGCCGATCACCGACTGGGCGAACGCGAACGCTCCAGCGGTCAGGCCCTCGGAGTCGCTGACGCCCGGCAAGATGTCGGTCAGCTCGCCGACGAACCCCTGGTCGTAGTCGATGCTGTCCATCGTCGCTACGGCATCGACTCGGGGCCGCACGAACTCGATGGCCGAGCCGGGGATCGTGACGACGAAGGTTCCGCCGTCGCGCTGGTCGATCTGCACCTCGCCGCTCTGCACACACGTGTCGACGTCGCCGATCGCGGTCATCTCGATGGTGTCGGTCCGGTACACCTGGCCGAGCAGCCGGTGCTCCTTGCGCCCCTCGACCGGCACCTCGGCGTGGATGCGGGCCCGGCAGTCGAGCGAGATCGGCTCGACGCTCACCACCCGGGCCGGCGCGGCGTAGGCGATGTCGGTATCGGCGCTGGTCACGTCGAGGGCGCCCCACTCCCATGGCCACTTGACGTTGACCGCGCCGAGGGCGAACAGCACCACGATGGCGCACACGCCGACGGCGAGGAGCATGGTCGCGTTGTTGCTTTTCACTCCGACCTCCGGGTCGAACTGATTATGGAACGCACGAGGATGCGAAAAGTCGCGCCTAGGGATGAATCGGTGCGCGGCGATCGGCCCAGGGAGCCGCCTGCTCGAGCTGGGCGGCGACCCGGATGAGCACGTCCTCGGCTCCGTAGGCCCCGGCCAATTGGACACCGACGGGGAGACCGCCCGCCGTGAACCCGGCCGGAACGGTGATCGCCGGTTGTCCGGTCACGTTGAAGACCGACGTGAACACCGCGTAGGGCATCGAGTTGAGCTGTCCCTTGAACGGCTCGTCGGCCGTGGCCGCCAGCTCGCCAAGGCGCGGCGCCGGCCGAGCCGTCGTCGGCGTCAACAACAAGTCGAACCCCGACGCCCACCACCCGGCCATCCGCCGCCGGAACGCATGTTGAACTCCGAGCGCGATCGTGAGCTCGGCGGCCGTCACGTCGTTCGCTCGCTGGACGGTGATCCACGTGCCGGGCTCGACGTCGTCCTCGCCGAGCGGACGCCCGATCAGCTGACCGAGCCGGGCCACGCTCGCCGCGCAACTCGCGCCCCACGCCACGCCGAACGATCGGCCGAGGTCCGCTGTGTCGTCGAGGGCATCGGGCCACGCCTCCTCGACGTGGTGGCCGAGCCCTTCGAGGGTGGCGGCTGTGGCGCGGGCGGCGGCCGCACACTCTGCGTCGACCGGCACCCGGCCGCTGTCGAGCAGCACGCCGATGCGCAACCGTCCCGGGTCGGCCCCCACCTCGTCGGCGTAGCGACGGCGGGGAGCGGGGGCGATGACACCGTCGCCGGGGAACGGGCCCGCGGACACGTCGAGCACGGCCGCCGTATCGCGCACGGTGTGGCTGACGATGTGTTGTACCGAGACGCCCCACTCGTCTTGCATCGGGCCCATCGAGATGCGCCCCCGCGATGGCTTGAGCCCCACCAAGCCGCAGAGCGCCGCGGGGATGCGGATCGAACCGCCGCCGTCGGAGGCGTTGGCCATCGGCACCATCCCTGCCGCGACCGCGGCCGCGGCTCCGCCGCTCGAGCCGCCGGCGCCGTGGTCGAGATTCCACGGGTTCCGTGTCGCTCCGTAGGCCCAGGGCTCGGTGGTGGCGACCTGGCCCAGCTCGGGGGTGTTGGTCCGGCCGGTGATGATGAACCCGGCCTGGCGGTAACGCACCGTGATGTTGGCGTCGGACGGGTGCCGGTACCCGGCCGCCTTCATGCCCTGGACGCCCAGGTGCATGGGTTCACCGGCCGACGACGGCCAGAGGTCCTTCAGCAACATCGGCACGCCCCGGAACGGCCCGTCGGGGAGATCGGGCGAATCGGCGGCCGCCAGCGCGGCGTCGAAGCTGCGGTGGATCACTGCGTTGACGTGAGGGTCGAGCCTCTCGATGCGCTCTATCGTCGACTCCACCAGCTCGCGAGGTGACAGCTCGCGGCGCCCGATGAGGTCGGACAGGGCAACAGCGTCGAGGCGGGCGAGTTCGTCGGTCACCGCAACACCCTACGTCCCTTCGTTCTTGGCGCGATTCTGGTTGCACAGCAACCAGAATCGCGCCAAGAACGAGATTGGGAGGGGCCGGGTCAGGCGTCGAGGGCGACAGTCGTGCCGACGCCGCGTTCGACGACAGGCGCCTCGGTCGACCACGGGAAGTTGATCCACCGCTCGGTGTGCTTCCAGACGTACTCGCAGTCGACGACGGACTGGGGCTTCTGGTACATGACCGCGCTACGAACGTCGGCCACCTTGCCCCGGCAGAAGTCGCGGACCAGCTCGATCGTGTGGCCGGTGTCGGCGACGTCGTCGGCGATGAGGATGTTGGATCCCTCGAGATCGACGAAGTCGACGTAGGGCGGCAGAACGATCGGCACGTCGAGACGCTCGTCGACCCCGGTGTAGTACTCGACGTTCATCACGTACAGGTTCTTCACCGACAGCGCGTAGCCGAGCGACCCGGCCACGAAGAGCCCACCGCGTGCGATGGCGAGGATCAGATCGGGCCGGTAGCCACTGTCGGCGACCTGGGTCGAGAGCTCTCGGGCGGCGAGTCCATACGTCGCCCACGTCAGCACCTCGCGCTCTTCGTACACCCAAGACCTCCTGTTTGCCTGCTCGGACCGGGTGCGACCGACCATAACATCGGCACCGGCCACGCCGGCCACGCCGGCCAATGCCGCTTAGCCGGGACTCATGGGGGTGCCCGAGGCCAGAACCGTCTCACCGTTGATGAAGCGCGAGGCGGGCGAGGCGAGGAACAGGATCGTCCACGCGATGTCCTCGGGCGTGCCGGCGATGTCGTGCAGCCGCTCGAGGATTCCCGCGCGCTCCCACGACCGCAGGGCGCCTTCGGACGCGATCGCGCCGACGGCGACCGCATTGGCACGGATGCCGTGGCGGCCCCATTCGAGCGCGGTCTGCCGGGTGAACACCTCGAGGGCAGCCTTGGCCGGCGCGTAGGCCGATCCGCCCACGACGCCCTGACTGGCCGCCGCTGACGACACGTTCACGAACACGCCTCCACCCTGGTCGATCATGTGCCGACCGGCGAGGCGCGTCAGCACGTAGGGACCGCGCACGTTCAGGGCGAAGGAGTTGTCCCAGCGATCCGTCGGGATGTCCTCGAGCGGGAACATGTACGACCCGCCGGCGTTGTTGACCACGATGTCGATGCGTCCGAACGCGTCGAGCGTTGCTCCAACCAGGCGCTCGAGGTCGGACTCCTGACGAACGTCGGCGGCGACGGCGATGCATCGCCCGCCCCTCGCCCCGATGCCTTCGGCCACCTCATCGAGGCGGGCGCCGGTCCGACCAGCCACCACCAGCGACGCGCCGCGCGACGCGAGCAGCCGGGCCGTCGCCGCGCCGATGCCGGACCCGCCTCCGGTGACGATCGCCACCTGACCGGACAGATCGAATGGATCGGCCGGCAATGGGTGGTCGAGAAACGAGCGGCTCGTGGGCAGGTCCGTCACGATCGCCACGGTAGTGGCTTGGCGTCTCGCGCCCCCGGGCGCGAGCGGCTCCGCCATCAGCGGCGCGCTTCGTGGCAAGCTCGGCCGCGTGAGCGAAGATCGACCCCAGCCGCTGGCTGGCCAGGTAGCGGTGATCACCGGCGCCGGCAGGGGAATCGGTCGCGCCATCGCGGAGGCCTACGCCGCGGCGGGTGCCGCGGTTGTGCTCGGCGCCCGGCGCATCCACGAGCTGGCCGATGCGGCGTCGGGCATCGAAGCGAGCGGCGGGCGAGCCGCCTGGGCGCGCTGCGACGTCAGGTCCGACGACGATGTCCACGCTCTGGTCGAGCTGGCCGTGGACCGGTTCGGCGGCCTCGACCTCGTCGTCGCGAACGCCGGGACCATCGACCGCTTCTCGCCGTTCGCCGACGCCGACCCCGAGGACTGGGCCGGGGTGTTCGAGGTGAACCTGCACGGCGTCGCCCGAACCGCTCGGGCCGCGGTACCGCACCTGCGGGCACGCGGTGGGGGCAAGATCGTGGTGGTCGGTTCGGGCGCCGGTCGCCAGCCCATGCCGCGCGCCTCGGCGTACTCGGTGTCGAAGGCCGCGGTAGCGATGCTCGTGCGGGCCCTCGCCGGCGAGTTGCGGGCCGACTCGATCGCGGTCAATGAACTGATCCCAGGGCCGGTCATCACCGAGATGGCCGGCTTCATCCCCCGTGACCCCGAGCAGCGCCAAGATGGCGTGTTCGGCGGCGAGTGGGTGAAGGACCCGGCCGACGTGGCGCCGATGGCGCTGTTCCTCGCGACTCTCCCCGACCGAGGTCCGACCGGTCAGACGTTCAGCTTGATGGGCCGGGTGTAGTCAAGCTGCGGCCCCTGGGCGCGAGCCGAGCGTCAGTCGGACGACGGCGGATTCGGCACGCCCTGACGCCGCATCGACAACCATTGGAGCAGGTAGAACAGGGCGCCGACCTGGGAGGTGTAGAAGAGGGTGATGGCGGCGCCGGTCTCGGCCGCGAAGCCCCCGACGGGTTGCAGGCGCGTGATCCGCGGGCCCATGTTCGGCTGATCGTGGCCATCAGTCGTAGGTCGCCTCGACGGTCGCCCGGCCACCGGATACCGAGATGAGGAGCGCCAACCCGTCAGCGGTGACGATCTGGAAGCGGGCCCAGCGGCGGCGGCGTTCGGGGTCCCACCAGCGCTCGTCGACGAGCCACGGCCCCGCCCATACCTCGATGTCGAGCCAGGGGCCCCCATCGACGGAGCACCGCACCGGCGGCGCCGACACCAGGCCTCGGCCGCCGACCCGGATCGGCTCACCCCGGTCATCGACCAAGCGGGCCTCGACCGCAGGACCCAGCACCGCGGGCGACGGGACAGGAAGCGAGCCCGGCCACGGTGACCGCTCGCCCCGGCCGTCTCCCTCGATGGCAGCAGAGGAGCGTTCCAGCAGATCCTGGCCCTGGGTGGGGACCAGGCGGAGCTGCTCGCCGGCACCGCGACCACCAGAGCGGACGGGAACGGTCACCGCCTCGGGGCCGAGCATCGCCTCGAGGCGGGCGACGGCCCGCTTGGCCCGCTCGTCAGCCGCCGTCTCGCCGCCCCAGAAGCCGAGCTGGCGACCGGTCGCGGCAACGACCTCGTCGGGAACGAGCGCCAACCGCACGAGACCACCCGTGGGCCGAGCCCGGACAGGCCCGTCGAGCCAGCCGTCGAGCTGCCATCGCACCCGGTCGGCGATGGCCCCCGCTGACAGGGCCCCCTCGTGGCGCCACAACCGGACCAGGTGCTCGCCGTGCTCGGTCTCGGCCTCGATCGCCACCCGGGTGCAGGCCTGACCCCGCTTGGCCAACCGGTCGTGGAGCTCGATCGCCAGGGCCCGCGCCACGAAGGCGGCCTGGTCGACCCGCTCGACCGGCGGGTCGAGCTCGGCGGTCACGGCAAGCTCGGGCGGCGGTGGCTCGGTGACGAGGGGCCGCTGGTCGAGACCGCTCGCCAGCCGGTGGACGATCTGGCCCTCGGCGCCGAAACGCCCGACCAGATCGGCGATGTCGAGAGCGGCGATCTGGCCGAGGGTCACCAGCCCGAGCCGGACCAGCACGTCGACCAGCTCGGTCCGTTCGAGCGTGGTGACCGGACGGGAAGCCAAGAACTCGGCGCTCTCGCCTGGCGGCACCACCAGCGCCCCGACCTCGGCCGCCATCTGGGAACGGGCAGCGAGCGCAGCGGCGAACACCCCGTCGGCCACCCCGATCCGGCAGGTGGTCCGGCCGGCGAGGGTCTCGGTGACCTTCACGTGAAGAAGCCTGGCCAGGGTCTCGTCGCCGCCGAAGTAGCGCGATGGCCCCCGGGTGGCGAGCGCGCACGATCCGGGCCGGGTGACCTCGACCCGGGGGGCGAAGCCATCGACGGCCACCAGCACCGGTTCGAACGCCCGGGCCTCGCGGGCCAGGTCGCGCTCGTGGATCTCGAGGGTCGGGCAGCGCCGCTGGGCCTCGCGCCGGCGCATGCCTCGCGCCACGTCGGCGGCACGGGCGGTCGGGGTGCAGGCGACCACCCGGTTGGCGTGGAACACCGCCGCTGGTCGATCCGGGTCGACCCCGAGGGCCGCCACCGGCCAGTCGAGACACCACACCACCAACGTGCGGGTGGCGCCCTGCTTGCCGGCGGCTCTAGCCGACATCGCGGAATAGGGCCGGACGCTCGGCATCGATCAGGTGGGTGATATCGGAGCCGGCCCAGGAACCGGTGTCGGATGGGACCTCGACCCGGCCTGACGGTCCGGGCAACAGCACCTCGACCCGGCGGGGGCGAGTCGCCTCGCGCCGGCCGGTGGCCTCGACGGTCACCTGCCGGTACTGCAACACCCCGTGACCGGCCCCCACCCCGTGCCACCGGGAGGCAGTGACGGTGAGGTTCACGTCGACCCCGTTGAGAGGACCAACCGAGATCAGCACCGTGCCCCGCTCGCGTGCGCGGGCCTGGAGACGGCCGACGTCAGACTCCTTGACATGGCGAGGGGGACAGATCACCACCACGTCCACTGACCCGACGAGCGCGGCAACCGCGGCCACCCACTGCCCCGGCGAGGGATCGGCGACGACAATGCGGCGCAGGTCGACACCCATCTCGTCGGCGGCGGCCAACCCCAGATCGGCGAGCCCCACGATCGCCACCCACGAGCCCGACGCCGAAGGGGCAACAGCCAGCGCGAACGCCAGCGATCGGGCCGCCGGTCCGGCCGTGGTCATCGTCGACCCGCGGCGCATGCCCCCACCGGTGAACAACCCGGCCAGCGGTGATATGACCGGAACGAGTTGCTCACCGGCCAGCACGACCGGTCGAGCCCGATCACCCAGATCCCGCGCCAATGCGGCGTCGCCCTTCATCCCCCCAGTATCGAACATTCGTTCGCCATTCTGCAACCCCTATCGTCGGGTGGGTGAGCGATCCCGACGAGGTGGGCGTGGCCCCTCACCCCCTTCCGTGGCCCGATGATGCGCGGCTCGACCCCGAGCTCCTCCGCGACGGCGATCGCCGCAACGTCGCGGACCGCTACCGCTACTGGAGCGTCGAGGCGATCGTGGCCGACCTCGACGCCCGCCGGCACCCCTTCCACGTAGCCATCGAGAACTGGGCCCACGATCTCAACATCGGGTCGGTCGTGCGCACGGCCAACGCCTTCAACGCGGCCGGGGTGCACATCGTGGGCCGGCGCCGCTGGAACCGCCGCGGCGCCATGGTCACCGACCGCTACCTGCACGTCCACCACCACGCCACGCCTGACGATTTCGCCGCCTGGGCGGACGACCAGGGTCTACCGGTCATCGGCATCGACAACCTGCCCGGCTCGGTGCCGCTCGAATCCACCGATCTACCCGAACGCTGTGTCCTGGTGTTCGGTCAGGAGGGCCCCGGCCTCTCCGAGCCGATGCGGGCGACCGCGAACCTGGTGTGTTCGATCGCCCAGTTCGGTTCGACCCGCTCGATCAACGCCGCCGCCGCGGCCGCCATCGCCATGCACACATGGATCCGCCAACACGCCATCGGGCCGCCGGGGAGCTCTATTCCACCTGGGCGATGAGGTCTTCGTCTTTCGGCGGCTCGACGCCGGGTGTGTAGTACGTGTACATGTCGCCGATGATCTCGGCGATGCCGGCCGAGTCGCCGCGGGCGAGGGTCACGGTGATGACGCTGCCGTTGATGTGCACGGCACCGATGTCGCCGCGAGCGAAGATCCGGCGGGCGACCTCGGCGGCCGGGGTCGGGCCGACGGCCTGGTCGACCGACGTGAATCGGTCGTGGCCGGTGCCGCTGATGACCCGGTTGGTGGAGAAGCGGACCACGCCCGGCTTCGACGACTGCTTCTCGATGACGCTGACCGGCTGTCCCATATCGAGGCGCAGGCTACCCACTCGCCGGGCGGCGCGGCCACGTGAGCGCGGCGAGCCCGATCGAGACCAGTGCCAGCACCGAGTGCACGACCTTGAAGCCCGCGCCTCGGTCGCCGAACACGATGGTGGTGCCCCGCACCAACCACACCACGACGGTGAACGCGCCGAGCACTCCCACGGCGAGCGCCAGCGGCGGTCCCCGACGGATCCAGAACCAGGCCACCGCCAGGGCCAGCGCGGTGAACACGATCGCTGTCGCGAGGCGGACCGACCGGTCGCCCGACGACAGGTCGTCGTCGCCGAGGATGTTCCCGATTCGGGTGGTCCACACGAACAGGGTCCACACCACGAACCCGGCGACGAGCGCCCTCTGCCCGGTCATGTAACGAGGCCGCCTCACTCGAACAGGTTTCCCTGCGGGTCGGGCCGGCGCCGGCGCTCGATCCCGTTGAACGCCAGGTCGTCCATGCACGCCCACGTGTGGCGGTGGATGGCAGTGGGGCCGGCCTCGCTCAACCGGGCCCGATGGGTCGGGCACGGATACCCCTTGCTGGACTCGAAGGCGTAGCCGGGATGGTCGGCGGCCGCCGCCCGCATGATCCGGTCGCGGGTCACCTTGGCCAGCACCGACGCAGTGGCGATCGACAGGCACGAGCGGTCGCCCTTGACGATCGTCCGGGTGATCCCGCCGCCCACGAAGTCCCAGTTGCCATCGACGAGCACCCGATCGGGCACCAGGCCGAGACCATCGATGGCCCGCCGGGCCGCGACCCGCTGGGCCTCGCTCATACCGAGCACGTCGCATTCCTCGGGCGAGGCGTGACCCACCGCCCACGCCCGGCACCACTCGGCCAGCCGGTCGTGCAAGGCCTCACGCTCGGCCTCGGTGAGCAGCTTCGAGTCGCGGACCTTGTAGACGCGCCGGTCGCTCGGCACGACCGCGGCGACGATCGTGAGCGGTCCCGCCCACGCGCCCTTGCCGACCTCGTCGAGCCCGACGACCACGTCGTGCCCGGCATCCCACAGCTCGCGCTCGTAGGACAGCCCCGGCGACTTCCGCTTCAGCGCCTTGCGCAGCGGGGGAACCGTCGCCGTCATGGCGGCGAAGCTAGTCGGCGCCGGCAATCCGGCGGTGTTTCGGTGACGAATGATCGGCATGCGATTCGACATCAACCGGTACAAGGAACTCAGCGGGGCGCTCGACGACAGCGACGTCGACTACGACGCCTTCCGCGACCAACCCATCGATCCCGACGCACTGCGGTGCCTGCGCTACATGCACGACGTCGAGAGCCACACGATCTGCTACCTGCGCGACCTGCTCGCCACGCCGGCCCACGCCGATCCCGAGATCACCACGTTCCTGTCGATCTGGGCTTACGAGGAGCTGTGGCACAGCGAGGCGATCGGCAAGGTGCTCGTCGCCCACGGCGAGCTCGGCGGCACCGCCCGCATCGCGGCCGCCGGCACCCGTCGCGGACTACGTGAGCGGATCGGACCGGTCGCCGCCATGGTGTCGTCGAGCCTCACCAAGCACGGCGCGGCCGTCCACATGACGTGGGGCGCGCTGAACGAGTGGACCACCCAGGCCGGCTACAGCCGCCTGATCCAGCGGACCGAGCACCCCGAGCTCGCCAACCTGCTCCGGCGGATCATGAAGCAGGAGGGTCGCCACATCGACTTCTACGCCAGCCAAGCCCGGGACCGGTTGGCGGCATCGCCGCGGGCTCAGCGCCTCACCCGCTTCATGCTCGAACGGTTCTGGCGGCCCGTCGGGTCGGGCGTGATGCCCAAGCCCGAGGTCGAGCACCTGATCGGCTACCTGTTCGGCGGCCCCGACGGCGCCGAGACGACCGACCGAATCGAACGACGGCTCCAGGCCCTGCCCGGGCTCGACGGCGTCGATGTCGTCAACCGAGCCCGCCTGGCGCTGGCCGCCTGACCCCGCCCGTTCAGGTCGCGGTGTTCAAGAACACCGTCTTGGTCTCGGAGTAGTGGCCCATGGCCTGCATCGACAGATCGCGGCCGAGGCCGCTCTGCTTGAACCCGCCGAACGGTGTGGAGTAGCGGACCGACGAGTTCGAGTTGATCGACAGCGTGCCGCTCTGGACGGCGCGGGCGACCCGCATGGCCTTGCCGCCGTCACGGGTCCAGACCGAACCCGACAGCCCGAACGCGGTGGCGTTGGCGATGCGCACGGCATCGGCCTCGTCGTCGAACGCGATGAGCCCGACGACGGGGCCGAACACCTCGTCCTGGGCGACCCGTGAATCCGAGTCGACGCCCACCAGGACCGTGGGGGGGAACCAGAAGCCGGCACCGGCGGGCACCTCGCCCTGGAAGGCGACGTCGCACGACCCATCGACGAACGACCGGACCTTGGCGAGATGAGGGGCCGAGATCAACGGGCCCATGGTCGCGGTCGGATCGCTCGGCGGACCGGTGCGCACCGTGCGCGACGCCTCGACCACGAGCTCGGTGAAGCGGTCATAGACCGAACGCTCGACGAGGAACCTCCCGCGGGCGCAACAGTCCTGGCCCGCGTTGTCGAACGCTCCGCCGACGATGCCCGCGGCGGCCGCTTCGAGATCGGCGTCGGCGAACACGACGCAGGCGCTCTTGCCGCCCAACTCGAGGGTGACCCGCTTCAGCGTGTGGCTCGCGGTCGCCATGATGTGCTTGCCGACCGCGGTCGACCCGGTGAACCCGATCTTGCCCACGTCGGGGTGCTCGACGAGCCGCTGGCCGGCCTCGGCCCCGGTGCCGACGACGACGTTCACCACCCCCTCGGGGACGCCGGCCTCGAGCGCCAGCTCGCCGAGTCGCATGGCGGTGAGCGGCGTGAGCTCGGACGGCTTGAGCACGACGGTGTTGCCGCACGCCAGCGCCGGGCCGAGCTTCCAGGTGGCGATCATCATCGGGTAGTTCCAGGGCACGATCAGCCCGCACACGCCCAGCGGCTCCGGGAAGGTCATGGCGACACCACCGGCCACCGGGTAGGTGTGACCGAGGTGTTTGTCGACGGCACCGGCGTAGTAGTGGAGCACGTCGCTCACCGCCCCGGCCTCCCAGCGGGCACCGTCGAGGGGCTTACCGACGTTGCGGCTCTCGATCTGGGCGAGCTCCTCGGCGTGGTCGGCCACGGTGTCGGCGAACCGGCGGAGCAACCGGGCCCGGTCGGCTGGGGCGATCGCCGCCCAGGCGGGGAAGGCCTCGCGGGCCCGGGCCACCGCCACGTCGACCGCCGTAGCGTCGGCCAGGTCGATCTCGGCGATCGTCTGTTCGGTCGACGGATCCAGCACTGCGAACGGCATCGAGCACTCGCTTTCCTCGCGGGGCCGACAGCCTACGAGCGAAGCCGTCGGTGGGCATTGACCGCGGACCGCCGGGTGGAACTAGTGTCTGTCCTCCACCACGAGGGAGGTGCAGTGGGTCGTCTCGATGGCAAGGTCGCGATCGTCACCGGTGGCGGCGCCGGCATGGGCCGGCTCGGCTCCGAACTGTTCGCGACCGAGGGCGCCCGCGTCGTCGTGGCCGACGTCAACCCGGCCGATGCCGAAGCGGTCGCCGCCGGCATTCGTGACTCGGGTGGCCAAGCTGTCTCGACCGCCGTCGATGTGTCCGACAGCGCCCAAGTCGCCGCCATGGTCGCCGCGGCGGTCGACAATTTCGGTGGCTTGGACGTGCTCTACAACAACGCCGGCGTGATGCTGGCCGGCGACGACGACCCGGTCGTCACCGACGAGGACACCTGGCACCGCACCCTCGACATCAACCTCAAGGGAGTGTTCCTCTGTACCAAGCACGCCGTGCCCGCGATGCTCGATTCCGGTGGCGGGTCGATAGTCAACGTCGCCAGCTTCGTGGCCCACATGGGCGCCGCGACAGCACAGATCGCCTACACGGCATCGAAGGGCGGGGTGCTCGCCATGACCCGCGAGACCGCCGCCATCTACGCCCGCCGGGGCATCCGCTGCAACGCTCTGTGCCCGGGCCCGGTGATGACGCCGTTGCTCGCCAAGTTCTTGTCCGACGACGTCAAGCGCAACCGGCGTCTCGTCCACATCCCCATGGGTCGATTCGGGGAAGCCGACGAGATGGTCAAAGCTGCGCTGTTCCTCGCCTCGGACGACTCGTCCTACATGACCGGCTCCTCGCTGATCGTCGATGGAGGCATCACCTCCACCTACGTGACACCCGAGTGACCGGCCACTAGGCACGCTGCGGACGGGGGGCCCGTTCGCAGCTCAACAATCCAACCACCAAGGGGGATACATGGCTGAGGACACAACAGCGACCGTCCACGCCGACATACAGCAGCTCCACGAGATGGGTTACGCCCAGGAGCTCAAACGCGGCATGGGGTGGTTCTCGAACTTCGCCATCTCGTTCTCGATCATCTCGATCCTCGCCGGCGGCATGACCGCCTACTGGCTCGGCATGGTCACCGGGGGACCGCGGGTAATCACGATCGGCTGGATCATCGTCGGGTTCTTCGCCTTGCTCGTCGGCATGGCGATGGGCGAGATCTGCTCGGCGTACCCGACAGCGGGTGGGCTGTACTACTGGTCCGCGAAGTTGGCCGGGGAGAAACGCAACGGCGCGCGCTATTCCTGGTTCACCGGCTGGTTCAACCTGCTCGGCCAGATCGGGGTCATCGCCAGCGTCGACTACGCGCTGGCGGTGTTCATCGGGTACTTCATCAGGATGTTCGACGACAGCTTCAACCTCACGGTGGGCAGCGTCTTCGTGATCTTCATCCTCGTGCTGATCGCGCACGGCCTGCTCAACACGTTCGGGGTGCAGGTAGTGAGGATCCTCGGTGACGTGAGCGTGTGGTGGCACGTGATCGGCGTGGTCATCATCTTCTTCGTGCTGATGATCGCTCCCGATGACAACCAGGGCCTCGGCTCGGTCTTCGACCAGGCGCCGCCCGGGTTGACTGGGTGGACCGGGGGCGCGTTCGTCTCGATCTACCTGTTCGGTCTGGGCCTGCTGCTCGCCCAGTACACGATCACCGGGTTCGACGCCTCGGCGCACGTGAGCGAGGAGACCATCGGCGCCCGAACCGAGGCGCCCAAGGCCATCGTGCGGGCCATCTACGTGTCGGCCATCGCGGCGTTCTTCCTGAACCTGGCCATGACCCAGGCCATCCCGAAGGACCCCGCTGCGTACGGCTTCATCGCGTTCGGCGACTCCAACGATCCGTTCCTGATCAACGCCGCACCCCGGCTGATCGACACCGCGGTCGGCGATGCTACGGCCAAGTTCCTGATCCTGATCTCGATCATCGCTCAGTTCTTCTGCGGCATGGCGTCGGTCACGGCCAACAGCCGGATGATCTACGCGTTCAGCCGCGACGGAGCGCTGCCCGGCAGCAAGTTCTGGCACAAGATCAACCCCAAGACCCGCACGCCAACCAACTCGATCTGGCTCGGCGTGGCGCTGTCGGCGATCGTGGGTGCCAGCTCGTTGTACGTTCGCGGTGACGGGGCGGGCCGCTACTCGACGGCGTTCTTCGCCATGACCGGCATCTGCGTCATCGGGCTGTACATCTCCTACGCCATCCCGATCTACCTGCGCCTCACCAATCCCGATTTCCAGGTCGGCCCGTGGAACCTGAAGGGGCGGCACAAGATCGTGGGCTGGACCGCGATCGCGTGGATCGCCTTCATCACCATCTTGTTCTTCGCCCCGCTGTTCTGGCCGTTCTGGCGCCCATGGGGCGATAGCAACCTCTTCCTCGTGCTCGACGATGGCAGTGAGTACTTCAAGCAGAACAACTTCAACTTCACCGGTCCCCTGATCATCGGTGCCGCGCTGTTGTTCTGGGCCTACTGGGCCTTCTCGGGGAAGAAGTGGTTCGTTGGACCGAAGGTGCAAGGCACGCCCGAGGAACTGGCCGCCATCGAGCACGAGCTCGGTGAGTTCGGCTGACCTGCCGTTCGAGTCCGCCACACGCGATGTCTCGCACCTGCTCGACCGGGTTCCCGGTTGGGCGGGGCGGGCTCGGGTGGCGGGATCGCTCGACGGCGGTATCACGAATCGCAACCTGCTGATCGAGGTGGGGGACGAACGCTTCGTCCTCCGCCTCGCCGGCACGGACACCGAGCTGCTCGAGATCCGCCGCCACGACGAGCTCGAGGCGGCGCGACGAGCCGCCGAGCTCGGTGGTGGCCCCGAGGTCGTCGCGTTCCTTGAGCCCGAGTGCTACCTCGTCACGCGGTTCTTAACCGCCGCTTCGGTCACGGCGGCCCGGCTCATCGAGCCCGACCTGCTCACCCAGGTCGCCGACCTGCTGCGCCGCTTCCACGACACGAGTCCCCTGGCCGGCGATTTCGACGCCTTCCGGGTTCCTCACCTCCACCTCGCCGCCGCCGCGAGCCGCGGGGTGCCCGAGCCGCCGTGGTTCTGCCGCGCCGCCGCGGTCGCCGACCGGATCGAGGCGGCGTTCGGCGCCGACCCCGAGCCCCAGGTGCCGTGTCACAACGACATGCTCACGGCCAACTTCCTCGTCGACGCCGCTGGCCACCTGTGGCTGCTCGACTGGGAGTACGCCGGCAACAACGACCGCTACTTCGACCTGGGGAACCTCGCCGTGAACAACGAGTTCGACGCCGGCGCCGAGGAGGCGCTGGTCGCCGCCTACTTCGGAGCGGTCACCCCGCGCCATCTCGCGCGGCTACGGCTGATGAAGGTGATGTCCGACTTCCGCGAGGCCATGTGGGCCGTCGTCCAGCAGGGCATCTCGACGCTCGACTTCGACTACGTGACCTACGCGGCTACCCACGCCGACCGCCTGCTCGCCAACGCCGCGGCCGCCGGCTTCGGTGACTTGCTGCGCGCCGCGTCATCGCCGGTGACCAGACCGTGAGCGCGATCCCGGGCCGGGCCCGTGTCGTGATCATCGGTGGAGGTGTCGGGGGCACGTCGATCGCCTATCACCTAGCCGAGGCGGGCGAGACCGACGTGGTGATCCTCGACCGGGCCGAGCTCACGAGCGGCTCGACGTTCCACTCGGCCGGCCTGGTCGGCCAGCTCCGGTCGAGCTTGCCGCTCACCCGGATGATGATGCACAGCGTCGATGTGTACCGGCGCCTCCACGCCGAGTCCGACGATCTCGGCTACACGCCGGGCTGGCACGAGGTCGGGTCGCTGCGCATCGCCGCCACGCCTGAGCGGCGCGAGGAGCTGCGTCGCCAGTTCGGGTGGGCCAAGACGTTCGGCCTCCCGATGGAGCTTCTGTCGCCAGAGGAGTGC
>CAYMJU010000217.1:0-28681 GCA_964390555.1 uncultured Acidimicrobiales bacterium
GTCGTCGGCGCCGAGCAGCGTGGGGTCGTAGATCCACAGCCGGCCCGGCCCGGCATCGAGCTCGGCCGGCGCCGCCGACTGGGCGCGAGCAGTCACGGCGACGGCGGTCGCCTGGGCGGCGGCGGCGGCGACGGTCGGTGACAGCTCCGGCGGGGGTTCGGGGGACAGCTCGCCCGATGCCGAGACCACGGCGCCGTCGTTGTCGAGCTGCACCGCGATCTGCCCGGCCAGCACCGGCACATCGCCGTGGTACTGCTGGAAGCGGACGGCTCGCCCGTGGGGCGCTTCGACCATCGGCTGGGCGCGGAGGTCAGACGCCGAGTCCGAACCGCCGAACGCCGGCGCGTATCGGGCCACGAACCGGCGGGCGGCCCGCGCCGCGGATTCGCCGGAGCCGGGCTGTAGCGGAGCCCCCGGCTCGGCGCCGGCGAAGGTCAGGTACCCCGTCGAGTCGCGCACCGCGGTCCGGGCCTCGCCCTCGGTCGCCTGCGCGAAGGTAACCTGCGCGTGCGCAGCGGCGGGCTCGGCGCCCTCCCGGTCGGCGGTGGTCTGGGCGTGACCGCCGGGAATCGGCGCCAGCTGGACCGCGGCAGCGATGCCGATCACTCCGAGCGCTTGGTGCCATCTGCTGGTCACCCTCATGGTGTTGTCTCCGATTAGAAGGTGCGCGGATAGGCGACGGTCTCGCGACCGATCGTTCTCTGCCGCATTGGAGGGCTCGCCCTCTGTCGCATTGAGGGCTTGCCCTGTTGGCCGACACGCCCGGTCCTGCTTAGAGGGCGAGCCAATAGGCGAGCCCTCCAATGTGATAGTGGCATTTGTCGACTGCGCCAGCAGGCGAGGGAGGCCGATCGGACGTCGATCGTTCACCTACCGGCGCGGGTTCTTCGGAACTCCATCGGCAGGCGAGGGCCGTCGCTCAAGCTCGGAGATCAGGCCGATTCGTTGGGGATCGCGAAGTGGTCCCGGTAGGCGCCCACTCGTTCGTCGATCGGGCCCCGCTCCAGGCCGAAGTCGGCGAGCGAGTATTCGTGGCGACCGAACTTGTGTTGCACCTCCCGCTCGGCGTGGGCCCGCACCGCACGCTCGGAGTCAGTCGAGAAGGGCCGGCCGGCGCGCTCGTAGATGCCGGCCACCACGGCGACCGGATCCGACACCAGGTCCTGGTAGGAAACGTCGAAGAAGCGGGAGTCACCCCCGCTGGACCGGTAGTTCATGATCCGCTCGAGCATCATGGTGAGCGTCTCGACCCAGTGGCTCGCGATGTAGGACCGGAAGTCGTGTTCGGTGAACGTCCCCGTCAGCGACTCGACCAGGCTGAGCGTCGAGGCGATGCAACGGGTCGGGTCACGATGGGTCTGGACGAACACCGCGTTCGGGTACCGGGCGGCGACGGTCTCGATGGCATAGGCGTGGATCGGCGACTTCAGCTGCCACACGCCCGGGCAATCGGATTGCAGCACCTGTAGCACTTGGCGATGCCAGTCGTAGGCGTGGGTCAAGTCGGCGCTGAAGAGCCACTCGTCGTAGGGCTCCACGTTGAGCATGGTGGTTATGCTCAGGCTGGCGAAGTGCTGGGCTAGGGGCACCGCGCACTCGACGGGCTCATGGGCCTCGTCATTGTGAAGGGCCTTGAAGCGCGGGTTGATCTGGTCTACGAAGCTCTCGCTGGCACGAGCGGCGACGAAGCGCGGATCGTCCGAGTAACCGGCCGCGGTCGGTGGGGGTATCGACTCGTTGGCCTCCCAGCCGAGCAGCGAACGGTTGGCCGGATCGGCCCCGAGCAGGTGGCTGAGCGCCGTCGTACCGCTGCGGGCAAGGCCCACGATGATCACCGACACGTCGGGGTCGACGCCGGCGGCGTCGGGATTTTGGCGCAGCCAGTCGGTGACCCGGAGTCGGTTGGCGAGAGACTGGCGCACCATGCCCTCGTAGACCGCGTCGCCGATCGGAGTGAGCCGGGCGAAGCCGATGTTCGCGTCGAGGACCTCGAGGCCATCGCGGAACGACCGATGACCGAAGTCGTCGAGGCCCGCCTCGCTCGCGACCTCATCCAGCAGGCTGTCGATCCGGCTCATGCACCCTCCATCTGAAATGCGTCTTGGCGACGTTGGTCCCCAGGTTCTCAAGCCGGCAGGGGTTCCGCCGAATTGGTACCCGTGAGAGACGTCGCCGTGGTCGAGGGTCACGGTCAGCTGATCGCCACGATGACCGATCTGATCGAGCCGGTCGGTGACCGGTTCGCGGCCAAGCTGTCCGAGATCGAAGCCCGCCGCGAGCGAGAGCAACAGTCCCCCATGTGGCTCACGCACCACTGGCCCGACGAGTACGACCGGTGCATGCGCATGGGCGGCCGTCACGCTTGCCGTCGGTGCGTGGTGCTGTACTCGGTCGGTCTGATCACGGCGATCGGCGTCGCGGCCGGGGCCACCCTCTGGCCGGCTCGCCTCGACTGGTGGATCGTGTGGCTGGGGTGCGTGCCCGGAACCACCGAGTTCGTGCTCGAGCAGCTGGGCGTCGTGCGCCACTCGCCGCGCCGCCAGGTCGTGCTCACCGCGATCCTCGCCGTGGCCTTCGGTCGCGGTCTCGGCGCCGAGTTCCAGGATCGCTGGGACTGGTTGTTCTGGGGACCGATCCTGGCCTTCTGCACGGTGTGGGGCACCGCCGCCGTGCTCGGCCACCGAAGACGTCGCCGGTAGGGTACCGGCCATGCTCAAGGTCGTTCTGCCGAAGGGGTCGCTCGAAAAGGCCACCCTCGATCTCTTCGAAGCCGCCGACCTGGCGGTCAGCCGATCGTCGACCGTCGACTACAAGGCGACCGTCGGCGATCCCCGGATAGCCGACGTGCGGATATTGCGGCCTCAGGAGATTCCCCGGTACGTGGCGCGCGGTCTGTTCGATCTAGGCATCACGGGGCGGGATTGGGTCGAGGAGACCGAGAGCGACGTCGTTTCCCTTGGCGAGCTCCGCTACTCGAAAGCCACCAGCAAGCCGGTGCAGATCGTGCTCGCCGTCCCCGGGGACTCGCCGTGGTCGTCGGTGGCCGACCTGCCCGCTGGCGTGCGGGTATCGACCGAGTATCCCGGCATCACCCGCCGGTTCTTCGAGAAGGCCGGGATCGAGGCCGAGATATCTCTCAGCTACGGCGCGACCGAGGCCAAGGTCCCCGACATCGTCGACGTCGTCGTCGACATCACCGAAACCGGCCGGGCGCTTCGCGCTGCTGGCCTGAAGATCATCGACACCATCCTCGTGTCCTACACCGAGCTGATCGCAAACCCCGACAGTTTTGGCGATCCCGACAAGCGCCACGCCATGGAGCAGGTGTTCACCCTTCTCCAAGGTGTTCTCGAAGCCCGGAGCAAGGTGCTGGTGAAGATGAACGTGCCGGCCGGTCAGCTCGACGCCGTGATCGCGCTGATCCCTTCGATGAAGGCCCCGACGGTGAACGAGTTGTTCGGTGGCGAGGGCTTCGCCATCGAGACCGTCGTACCCAAGACCGAGATCAACGTGTTGATCCCGGCTCTGAAAGATGCGGGCGCGTCGGACATCCTCGAGTTGGCGTTGGCGAAGATTGTCCACTGACGCGTCCGCTTCGCTCTTGCCGCGCCGCGGCGTGGTCGCCGACTACGACGACGCCCGGGGGATGGGCGAGGTCCTCGACGAGGCGGGTGAACGGTGGTGGTTCCACTGCACGGCGATCGCCGATGGATCCAGGGTGATCGACCGAGGTACCGCTGTCGTGTTCAGCGTCGTGCCCGGGCGAGGCGGCCGCTACGAAGCCGCCGAACTGGTCTCGGTCAACTCGGGTGCTGGTCGCGGAGGTTGACGAACGCCAGCCGAAGCTGGGCTAGGGCGTCGCGAAGCACCGCTTCGCTCTCGCCGAGGCGCCCCGGGAGGGCTTCGACCATGCCGGACATGGCGTCGATCGCCACGGACGCCTCGGCGAAGGCCGGGTGCTGCTGGCCCAGGTGGATCGCTGCCAGCTCGTAGAGCCCCATCGCGTGGTTGGCCACCACCACCGCGGCCGGGGTGTCGGCCAGCCGGTCTCGGATCGCCGCCATCTCGCGTGCGATCTCCTCGGCCTGGGCGTGCTCGTCGTCGGAGAGCTCGCCGTAGCCGTACGGATCGCGAAGATCGGGTGTGTCGTCGTCGGTGCGCCGGATCGGTCGCTCGCCATCGGGTGTCCACAGGCTCATGTGCTGGTACTCTACGACTCGGAAACCGAAGGAAGCGGGGCCTGCCGGCCTCCACCCAGCCGCCCGAGGGCGCGTTTGGGTCGATGCACACCCTCCGTCCGCGCCGTCGTCGGCTCGTGTCGGGTGGTTCGGCGTCGGCTTGCCGCCGGGGCCCGGTACTACCCGAGTACACGTGTTCAACTAGGAGGAACGCGACGCATGAGGAGTGATCGGCGATAAGCACGCCGACAAACAACGAGCCCCGCATCAACGACCGCATCCGTGCGCGCGAAGTGCGTCTGGTCGGCCCCGACGGTTCCCAGATCGGGATCAAGCCGCTACCCGACGCGCTGTCGATGGCCCGAGCCCTCGAACTGGACCTCGTCGAGGTGGCCGATAAGGCCAACCCGCCGGTGTGCCGGATCATGGACTACGGCAAGTTCAAGTACGAGGCATCCCAGAAGGCCAAGGAGTCTCGCCGCAAGGCGACTCACGTGGTGGTCAAAGAGATGAAGTACCGGCCCAAGATCGGCCCCGGCGACTTCACGACCAAGACCAAGCACGTCGAGAAGTTCCTCGGTGAAGGCCACAAGGTCAAGGTCACGATCATGTTCCGGGGCCGGGAGATGCAACATCCCGAACTCGGCCGCAAGATCCTCGACGAGGTTGCCGTGGCCGTGAACGAGGTTGGCCTGGTCGAGATCTACCCTCGCCAGGACGGTCGGAACATGGTGATGGTGCTCGCCCCCGTCAAGCGCAAGCCGATCAAGGTCAGCCGTGTTGTCGACGACGACGGCGCCGCTGCTAGCGACGCCGGCTCTGATGGCTCCGACGCTGATGTCGCGGTCGCAGACCTCGACGCCGTTACCGACTCGCCAAGCGAGCCCATGTCGAGTGAGCCCGTGTCGAGTGAGCCCGCAACGAGTGAACCGGCAACGACCGAGCCCGAACCAGCCGCCAGCTGATCCGCCTCTCGGATCCGCCGGACGGCAACAACCCAGGAGTCACATGCAATGCCCAAGATGAAAACACACCGAGGCGCCGCCAAGCGTTTCAAGCTCACCGGCACCGGCAAGCTGATGCGCGGCAAGGCCAACCTCAATCACATGCTCGGGAAGAAGTCGTCCAAGCGCAAGCGCAGCCTGGAAGGCACCTTCGAGGTGGCCAAGGCCGACCAGGCCGGAGTTCGCCACCGGATCGGCTCCAAGTAGCCGCGGGCTCGCTCCGTCAACATCTCGCTCCGTCAACATCTCGCTCCCTCAAACATCTCGCTCCAAGAAGGAGGCCAGTCATGGCTCGTGTCAAGCGAGGCGTCACCGCCAAGCGGCGCCACCGCACAGTTCTCACCAAGGCCAAGGGCTATTACGGCAATCGCAGCCGTTCGTTCCGTTCCGCCAACGAGGCGGTCATGCACGCTGGCCAATACGCCTTCCGTGACCGCCGGGCCCGCAAGGGTCAGTTCCGCCAACTCTGGATCCAACGCATCAACGCGGCCTGCCAGCTGAACGGCACCAGCTACAGCAAGTTCATCGACGGGCTGAACAAGGCCGGCGTGATGGTCGATCGCAAGATTCTCGCCGATCTGGCCGTGACCGACTCGGCGGCCTTCGCCGCCCTGGTCGCGACCGCCGACCGGGCTCGGGCCGAGGCCGCCGCCTGAGCGAAGGCCCCAACCTTCCGGTACGGCGCGCCGGGTCGCACCCGTCGATTCGTGAGCTGCGGCGCCTCATCGGGCGCCGCAGCGCTCGCGTCGAGGCTGGTCGATTCGTCATCGAGGGTCCTCGACTGGTGAGCGATGCCCTCGCGGCGGGGATCGATATCGAGCTACTCGTCGTGCCCGACGATGTCGCGGGCCACGAAGCGGCGCGGGCGTTGGCCGCCGCCACCACCGTCAGCGTCGATACCGACGTCTTCGCCAAGCTCGGCGACGCCGTGTCGCCCCAGCCGGCGCTAGCCGTGGCCCGTATCCCGGTTCGATCGCTCGCCCAGGTATGTGCGGGCGGAGCGATCATCGTGCTCGCCGGGTTGACCGATCCGGGCAACGTCGGGACGATTCTTCGGTCGGCCGAGGCGACCGGTTTCCGGGGCGCTGTCGTCGCCGGGAGAGCGGTCGATGTGTGGAATCCCAAGGTCGTCCGCTCGGCGGCTGGCTCGTCGTTTCGGGTGCCGGTCGCGTCGGGCGACGAGGCCGAGGTCGTCGAGGCGTGTCGTTCGGCCGGCCTGCGCGTGTGCGTCCTCGACCAGAAGGGGAGCGTGTCACTCGATGACGCCGAGCTGACGGGCCCGTTGGCCCTGGTGGTCGGCTCCGAATCGCACGGCGTGCCCGACACCTTTCTCCGGTCCGCGGATCTCGCTGTCGCGGTCCCGATGGTCGGCGCCGTCGAGTCGCTCAACGCCGCGGTCGCCGCTTCAGTCGTGATGTTCGAGCGCAGCCGTCAGCTCAGGTCAGTGACTCGAGGGCTCGGCGGCTTCGGGCCAACGCCTCGGCGATCGGCAGGCTGAAGCTGCCGGCCGGACGTTCGGTCACGTTGCCGCCGACGTGATGGAACAGGACGCGGTGGGTGCCCCGCCAATACGGCCGGTGCCGGTCGAGGGACGCCGCGATGACCCTCGACTCCGATGGGGCATCGAGCCGGTCGAGGATGGCAAGGGCGACTGACAGGGTGAAGCTGTCCCACTCGCGGCTGCCGAATCGTTGCTGGATGGTGACGGCATCGAGAACGCGAACCCGGGCTCCGTCGATGTCACCCGCGGCGAGCGCGGCCAGGGCCGCGACCGCTCGGCAGATCTGCCCGTTCATCCGGTCGCCGAGTTCGTCGAGGACCGAGACCGCGTAGTCGGCTCGGGCCCGCGCGGTGACGACGTCGCCGTCGCGTACCTCGCTGAGCGCGATCATGCCGTTGAGCATGGCTTCGGGCTGGCGGGCCCCGCCGAGCAGCGCCAACTCGAGGGCGTCATCGAGCATGTCCCGGGCGGCCGATGGGTCGCCGAGCATGAGCGTGTTCCATCCGTGGAACATCCCGTTGAACGCGGTGCCGACCACGTCTTCACGGTCGAGGAAGATCTCGGCCGCCTCGGCGTAGGCGATGTCGGCATCGACGAGGCGGCTCGGCGGCGCCAGCCCCGCGAAGGTTTGAGCGGTGATCGTGCGCCCCAACCAGAACCGCGTCCACGCCAGGTTCGATGGGTCTGCCATCGACGCGAACAGTCCTGCCGACTCGCCGAGCAGGGCGAAGGCCCGCTCGTACTCGGTGTCAAATGCCGCGATCACCCCGGCACCGTGCAGCGCCCGCGCGCGGACTCGCGACGGCAGGCGACCGACGTCGGACAACACCGCGCTGAAGGTCTCTCGACCGTCGGCTAGATGACCGCGGAACGTCCAGAACCAGAGCAACGAATGCCCGATGCGCAGGGCTTCGTCGACCATCTCGTGGTCGAGGGCCCACCGGACGGCGGCCCGCAGGTTCGGGAGCTCCGACTCGAGAGCAGGCAGGGCCTTCTCGGTCGCGGTGTATACGAGGGGACCCCAGTACCGACCGGTCCGCAACGCCCATTCGACCTGGCGCCGCCGCAGCGCAGCCGCGTCGTCGTCGGACGCGTGCGGGTGCGAGGCAACGTAGGACGCCACCGCGGGCAGCAGCACATGACGGCCGGGAGACGCCGTGGGAGCGCTGCTCACCAGGGACTTTCGCGAGAGCTGGTCCAACAGGTCTCCGGCCCGGCCGCCGTCGCTCCCGAGCACGTGGGTGAAGGTGTCGAGGGTGACGCCGGCGGGGAACATCGCCACTGCAACGAGGGCCCGCCGCTCGTCGTCGTCCAGCAGTTCGTAGCTCCAGGCGACGAGCGACTCGAGGGTCCGGTGGTGGCTCGGTGTCAGGCGCCGTTCGGAGCGAAGGGCGCCCATGGGGTCGCGGAGAACGGCGCGCAACTCGGTCGGATCGAGCGTGGCCGTGCGGCCGGCCGCCAGTTCGATGGCGAGGGGTAGACCGTCGAGGATGCGGCAGACGTCGGCCACGTGAGCGAGCTCATTCGGGCCGAACGGTCGGTTGGGCGCGGCGCGGCGCGCGGCGTCGAGGAACAGTTGAACCGACTCGGCGGCGGCGGGATCGGTATCGGAATCGGGCAGCGCAAGCGGGTGGAGCCGCCACACGACCTCGCCGGCCACGTCGAGCGGATGCTGCGTGGTGGCCAGGACCTTCAGCAGCGCGTTGGCGGACAGCAACTCGCGCACGAGGTCGGCCGTCGACGCGACCACGTGCTCGCAGTTGTCGAGGACGAGCAACGCGGGACCGTTCGCCAGGAGGTCGACGATGGACTCGCGAGCCGAGACGCCCGGGCGGGCGCCCACGCCAAGAGCGCTGGCCACGACGTCGTCGATGTCGCTGCCGCGCTCGACCGTGCTCAACGCCACGACGGCGATCGGTCCGGTGAACGCCTCCTGGAAACGCCGAGCCACGGTGACGGCCAAGCGGGACTTGCCGACCCCGCCTTGTCCGGTGATCGACACCAGGCGCTCGGCCGCGACCACCGAGCAGAGCTGGTCTATCTCGGCGTGACGACCGACGAGCGGCGTCAGGTCGGCTGAAATCGCGGCGCTAGCCATGCGGTCGGCGCGGGCGACGTCGGGCTGGGGGCCGGGCCCGCCGAGCAGCACCGGGTCCTGGCGCACTATTTGAACGTCGAGCTGGCGCAATGCCGGGCCGGGTTCGATGCCGAGCTCGTCGGCCAGCGTGGTGCGCAGCTCCTGGTAGGTGCGCAGCGCCTCGACCTGGCGTCCCTGCCGGTACAGGGCCAGCATCAGATGGCCCCATCGGCGTTCGCGCAGGGGCTCGCTGTCGACCAGGTCCCGTAGCCGTTCGATGTCGGGGGCCGAGCCCAGGCGCAGTTGGGCCGCGCTCAAGGTCTCCTCGGCTCGGCGGCGCAGCTCGCTCAGCTGCTCGGCTGCTGGCGTCAGGTGCGGTGAGTCGGCGAGGGCCCCGAACGGTGGATCGACCCACAGGTCGAGGGCCAGCCGGGTGGTGGCGACGACCCGGCTGTAGTCGCCGACGTCGAGGGCGTCGTCTCCCGCTCGGGTGAGCTTCTCGAACGCGCAGCAGTCGATGAGCGCGGGATCGAGGTCGAGTCGATACGACGAGCCGATGGTCGTGATGGAACCCTCGGGCAGCCGCGAGCGGAGCTTGGCGACGTAGACGTGGAACGCCGATCTCGCGGTCTTCGGCGGGCTGGCCCCCCAGAGGGCCTCGATCAACCGTTCGGCGCCGACCTGGTGGCCCTCGGCCGCCACGAGCTGGCTGAGCACCATCGCCTCGTGCCCAGACAGGTCCACGACCGCGCCGGCGCGGTCGACGCAGGCGATTCGACCCAGCACGTGTACGAGCATCGGAAACCGTCACGACCCGTCGACGAGATGTCGAGCTCAATCGCGAAGTCAGAGACGCTAGTCGTCGCCCGGTGATCGTCTGGAACGGGAGCCCTTTTGGAGCCGTTTTGGAGCCACTCGTCATGCTCAGCGTCATTCGGTGGCGGGTCACCGGGTGCCGCTCGGCGGGGGCGGCGCCCACACTGTCCCCCCGGGTGGTCGGCGTCGGCGGCGGCCGGAGCGACCCCTCCGGGCGTGGGTAACCGACCGGGGAGCTGTCGATGCGAGGTCCAACAAAGGTCGCCGTGCTCGGTGGAGGGCCGGCGGGGTTGTCTAGCGCCTTCCATTTGAGCCGCCAGAACCTGCGCGCGGACGGATCGCTGATGCCGATCGCGGAACGTCAGCTCGACATCACGGTGTACCAACTGGGTTGGCGCGTCGGGGGCAAGGGTGCGAGCAGCCGCAACGCCGACCACTACGGTCGCATCGAGGAGCACGGCATCCATCTGTTCGGCGGTTTCTACCCGAACACCTGGAACATGCTGGTGGAGTGCTACCGCGAGCTGTGGCCCGCGGACTGGCAGGCGCGCATGGCCGAGCAGTTCCTGCCGTGCAGCTCCCAAGTCGTCACGACCCGTCGAGACGACGGCTCGTGGAGCCGGGTGGTCGGGCTCATGCCCAACACCCCCGAACACCCCTGGACGGGGGTGATCGACGAGGCCGTGTTGTTCGACGGCGACACCCTCACCACCCTGATGGGCAAGGCGATCGACATGTTGGCCGATCTGTTCCGTCAGTGCGGGTCGATTCCCGACGATGACCCGTCACCGAACGACGCGGTCGCTGACGCCCACGACCGCATCGCCCGCGGCGAGCGGTCCGAAGGCATCTTCGACGGCTTGCGGCGTTGGTTGCGTTCCCGCTCCGACGACGCGGCCCGCGACGTGATGCACGACTCGCTGGAGCTGATGTGGACCTGCATCAAGGGGGCGTGGGCCGACGATCTCCATGACCGGGGACTCGACGCCATCGACGACGAGCTGTACCTCGATTGGCTCCGTCGCCACGGCATGGACGACGACACGCTGGCCTCGCCAGTCGTGCTGGGCCCGGCCAACATCTGTTTCCAGTACTACGGCGGAGACACCACCAGACCCGCCATGTCGGCTGCCGCGTTCTTGACGTTCGTGTTCCGCAACCTGCTGGCTCCGGGCGGGTTCGCCTATTTCTTCAAGCTCGGCACCGCCGAGACCGTGCTGCTGCCGCTCTACGACGTTCTCGAACGGCGCGGCGTGAAGATCGAGCTGTTCAGCCGGGTCGTCGACGTGGTGCCCCGCGGTGACCGGGTCGTGTCGGTCGTCATCGAACGCCAGGCCACACCCAGAGCGATGCCCTACGAGTCGACGATCCCGATCACCGGCGCCGGGCCGTGGATACCGGGCACGCCTCGCTTGGGGGCGCGCACATGGCCCGCGACCACGCCCTATGACGCCCTTGTCGATGGTGACGACCTTCGGCGGGAGGGCATCGACCTCGAGTCATCGTTCGGCCGGCCCCTGCCAGTGCGGGTGGACCGGCTCGTCGTCGATGTCGACTTCGATCACGCCGTGCTCGCCTTGCCCAGCCCGGCTCACCCTTACTGCTGCCCGTCGCTGGTCGCGGACCGCGGCACCGACGCCCGGACCGGCAAGACCTGGGCCGAGATGGTCGACGGGCTGAAGAGCACGCCGACCCAGGCTTGCCAGCTGTGGCTGGCCCCGTCGATCGACGAGATGGGACTGTGGGCGGAATCGAAGCCGCCCGACGAGCGCTTCGCCGGGTCGAGCTGGACCGACCCGCTCAACGGCTGGGTCGACTACTCCGACGTCATCGTCGAGGAGAACTGGCCCGCTGGCGGGCCTCGCGGCTTGCTCTACTTCTGCGGGCCGATGCTCGACCGCCCAATCGACATCGGTGATCGCGGCTTCCCCGCCGCCGAGCGGTCCAAGGCCCGATCCGAGGTCGAGCGACTGGTCGCCGGGCTGGGCGGCCTGATGCCCCGCGCGTCGCCATCGGTGGCCGACCAGCTGTGGCCCGACCCGGCGAGCGGTGACCGCTGGCGCCACCAGTACATACGGGCCAATGTGGAACCCAACGAGCGCTACGTGCTGGCGGCGGTCGGGCAGCTCCGGTACCGGCGCCTGGCCTGGCACTCGGGGTACTCGAACCTGGCGTTGGCTGGTGACTGGATCTTCACCGGTTTCAACATCTCCAGCTTCGAGGGGGCGATGATGTCGGGGAAGCTGGCGTCGTTCGCGCTCACCGGTTCGCCCGACCTCGACGACATCGTCGGCTACGACTTTGGCCGGAAGGATCTAGTCGACCATCGCCCGATGCCCGGCGAGGTGCCGCTCCTGGCCCGTGGGTGACCGAGATTTCACCGCGGGCCGTGGCTGGGCGCCAGGTAACCTCAGCCCTCGATGTCCAGCGACGCGAACCCCCCCGCCCCCGCATTGGTCGACCTTGACCGGATCCGGGTCGACGCTCACGACCTGATCGCGGCCGCAGGGGATGTCGACACGTTGCGAGCCCTCACGCCGCAGCTCGCCGGGAAACGGTCGCCGCTCGCGTCGCTGAAACAGACGCTCGGCCGCCTCGACCCCGACACCCGGCGGACCGTGGGGCTGCGGTTGAACGAGGTCACATCCGAGATCGCTGCCGCGCTCGACGCCCGGCTACGCGAGCTGGCGTGGGTGGCGCGGCGAGATCAGCTCGATTCCGAACGTCTCGACCTGACCGAGGTCGAGACCGCCGACGCCCGGCTCGGACACCTGCACCTCGTGACCCGCACCTGGCAGCGGCTCGAAGACGTCTTTGTCGGCATGGGCTACAACGTCGCTGAAGGCCCCGAGATCGAAGACGAGTGGCACAACTTCGGCGCGCTGAACTTTCCTCCCGGCCATCCGGCGCGCGACATGTACGACACGCTCTACGTCGACTTCGGTGAGCCCCGGAGCACGCTGCTGCGTACCCACACGTCGCCGGTGCAGATCCGGGTGATGGAGACCCAGCCGCCGCCCATCTATGCGATCATGCCCGGACGCGTGTTCCGACGCGACACCGCCGACGCGACGCACATGCCGGTGTTCCACCAGATCGAGGGTCTGGTCGTCGACCGAGGCATCACCTTCGGCGATCTTGCCGGCACGCTCGAGACGTTCACCAAGGCGTACTTCGGTCGCGACTTCACGTCGCGTTTGCGGCCGTCGTACTTCCCCTTCACCGAGCCATCGGCCGAATTCGACATCAAGCGCCCCGACGGGTCCTGGCTCGAGCTCGGGGGGTGCGGAATGGTGCACCCGAACGTGTTGAGCGCCGGCGGCATCGACCCCGAGGAATGGTCGGGTTTCGCGTTCGGGTTCGGCATCGACCGAATGGCCAACACGTTCTACGGCGTCGACGACCTGCGCCAGCTGTTCATCAACGACCGCCGCTTCCTGGAGCAGTTCTGATGAAGGTTCTCCTGAGCTGGCTGCGTGAGTTCGCGCCGATCGAGGGATCGGCCGAGTCGATCGGCGAGACCCTGTCTGACCTCGGGCTCGCGGTCGAGGACATGAGACTCATCGGTCAAGGGCTCGACGGCATCGTGGTGGCCCAGGTGCTCGCCACCCGTCCCCACCCGCAGGCCGACCGCATCCAGCTCGTCGATGTCGACCTCGGCGACGGCGAGGCTCTCCTGATTTGTTGTGGCGCGTTCAACATGGCGGTCGGAGACAAGGTCCCGCTCGCCACGCTCGGGACCGTCATGCCGAGCGGTCTCGAGATCGCCCGCCGCAAGCTCCGGGGAGAATGGTCCAACGGCATGCTGTGTTCGGCGACCGAGCTCGAGCTCGGCGTCGACGGGTCGGGGATACTCATCCTCGACCCGGCGCTCGCGGTGGGTACGCCGATCCGCGACGCTCTCGGCCTCGAGCCCGACGTCCTATACGACCTCGAGGTCAACCCGAACCGGCCCGACGCCATGTCGGTGGCGGGCGTGGCGCGCGATCTCGCCGCCCGCCAGCGGGTGCCATTCACCATCGCGGTGCCGGCGGTGCCCGAAACCGGTGGCTCGGCGTTGGACCGGGCGCGGGTCGAGATCCTCGACACCCACCTGTGCGGCCGGTTCGTCGCCCGGGTACTCGACGGGGTGACCGTCGGCGAGTCGCCGGTGTGGATGCAGAATCGCCTCCGGGCGCTCGGCATGCGGCCGATCAACTCGGTCGTCGACGCGTCGAACTACGTCATGCTCGAGCTCGGCCAACCGAATCACACCTACGACCTCGATCGCGTCGCCGACCGGAAACTGCGGATACGGATGGCGCGCGAGGGCGAGACGATCGAGACCCTCGACGGCGTGGTGCGAACCCTGACGGCCGCCGATGGCGTGATCGCCGACGGTGACGATGTGGCGATCGGCATCGCGGGCGTGATGGGCGGCGCGTCGACCGAGATCTCCGACACCACCACGGCGGTGCTCCTAGAGCTGGCGTGGTGGGACCCGGTGACGATCGCCGCGTCGTCGCGCCGGCTCGGGTTGCGCAGCGAGGCCTCGGCCCGATTCGAACGCGGTGTCGACCCCGAGGTGGGCGCGCTGGCGGCCTGGCGTTTCGCCGAGTTGCTCGGTGCCGCCGGCTCGACGCTGGCGCCCGGCGTGATCGACGAGACCGGCCATCGACCGGCTCGCCCGCGTGTGCGCCTTCGTACCGCCCGGGTCAACGCGGTCCTCGGCACCGCGCTCGATGTCGCCGCGATCGGCGGCTACCTCGACCGGATCGGTTGCCACGTCGAGCCGGCTGGGGCCGACCTCGACGTGACGATCCCGCCGTTTCGGCGCGACTCCGAGACCGAGATCGACCTGATCGAGGAGGTGGCGCGGGTCCACGGCTATTCGAACATCGACCGCACCGTGCCGCGGCCCGATCAGGTCGGCGCGTTGTCGGATTACCAGCTCGACCGCCGGACGGTACGCCAGGCGCTGGTCGGGCTCGGGCTCGACGAGGTCTTGCCGGTTCCGTTCCTCGCCCCCGGCGACCTGTCCCGGGCGGGGCTGTCCGACGAGCTCGGCGTCCGCGTTGCCAACCCTCTCGTCGCCGAGGAGTCGGTGATGCGCACGTCGCTGCGACCCGGGCTGCTCAAGACGCTCGCGTACAACGCCTCGCATCGGATGACCGGGCTCGGCATGTTCGAGATCGGCCACGTGTACGCCCACCAGGCCGTGCCCCAGCGGCTTCCCGACGAGCGCGAGATGCTCGGCGTCGCCCTCGGGGGCCGCGACGCCACCCGGGCCGTGAGGGTGTGGGCGGCGCTGGCCGACTCGTTGGCGGTGCGGGGATGGACCATCGAGGCCCTCGACGCTGCGCCGGGCCTGCATCCCACGAGATCGGCGACGGTGCTCGTCGGCGATCTCGCCGTGGGGTTCGTGGGTGAGATCGACCCCGCCGTGCTCGACGCCTACTCGGTGCCCGAGCGGGTCGGATACCTGGAGATCGACATCGACGCCCTGCTCGCGGTACCCCACGGGCTCCGCCCGTACGCGCCCGTATCGCGGTTCCCGTCGAGCGACGTCGACCTGGCCTTCGACGTCGCCGACGCCGTGCCGGCCGCGGCCGTCGCTCACCGCTTGCGCGCCGGTGCCGGCGAGTTGTTGGCCGGCCTGCGCCTCTTCGACGTGTACCGCGGCGCCCCCGTCGCCGAGGGGCGACGGAGCCTGGCGTACACGCTGCGCCTCCAAGCGGCCGACCGCACCCTCACCGACGATGAGGTGGCCCGGGTGTTGGAACGGTGCGCCGCCGACGTCGAGTCCGACCTCGACGCCCGCCTCCGCCGCTGACAACCCGGGCCGGCGCACGGCACTAGGGTTCGGCGATGCTCTCGAAATTCGACGACTACCCGATCCATCAGATCCCGGCCCCGATCGCGGTACCGGGGACCGGTGACCGCAACGCGTATGACCGCTACTGGTTCAACGGCTATCAGGACGACGGCGAGTTCTATTTCGGGATCGGTTCTGCGCTGTACCCGAACCTCGGCATCATGGACTGCGGCCTGAGCATCGTGCGCCACGGTGAGCAGCACGCCTTCCACGGGTCGCGTCGGGCGCCGAAGGAGCCGACCGACGTGACGATCGGCCCGTTTCGCATCGAGATCCTCGACGCCATGAAGACGCTGCGGGTGAGCATCGACGAGAACGACACCGGGATCGCCGCGGATCTTGTCTTTCGGGCTCGCACCGCTCCGGTCGAGGAGGGGCGCCAGACCCTTCACCGCGGCCCCGAGCTGGTCATGGACGTCACCCGCTTCGCCCAGTTCGGCCGCTGGGAAGGGCAGATCACCTACGACGGTCAGACCGTCGAGATCGACCCGAACCGCGTCTACGGCACCAAGGACCGCAGCTGGGGGGTGCGTCCGGTGGGTGTGCCCGACCCGGGGCACGCGCCGGCTGCCGGTGGCGCCGGCGGTTTTCAGGCCCAGACGTTCTTCCTGTGGGCGCCGCTGCACTGGGAGGACCGATGCACCCATTACGGCGTCTTCGAACGGGCCAACGGGCACATGTGGCACTGGGACGGCGCGCTCGTGCCGGTCTACGACGACGGCGACGTGCCGACCGGCTCCGATCCCACCATTGAGCTGCTCGCCGCGGTCGAGCACGACATCGCCTACCTCCCCGGAACTCGGCGGGCCGGCCGGGCGACCATCGCTCTCGTTCGCGCCAACGGCGAGCGTGAGGAGATCGACCTCGAACCGCTCATCTGCTTCAGGATGAAGGGGATCGGCTACGGCCACCCCGAGTGGGGCCACGGGCTGTGGAAGGGCGAGCTCGCCATCGGCGGCGATTGGTGGAAGGTCGACGAGCTCGATCCCCTCGCTCGTGAGAACCAACACCTCCAGCAGGTCGTACGAGCCACCAGCAGCAACGGCCAGGTCGGTTACGGCGTGCTCGAGCAGATCTGCTTCGGCCCCCATGCCCGCTACGGCTTCACCGAGATGCTCGACGGAGCCCGCTAGCCAACTAGGCCAACTAGAACGCGCGCCACTAGGTGAACGTTCGACGTCTGATCGGTCCCGCTCAACTGCTAGCGCAGTCGAGAAATGCCACTGTCACATTGGAGGGCTCGCCTATCGGCTCGCCCTCTAGGTTCCGAGAGTCCGGGTAGCGAGATTCGAATACGCATTAACATGCAGATCGATGTATAGTGATGCGGTGACTGGGAGTATGACCGGGACGAACCGGGTCGGGATCATCGGAGCGTCGGGGTACACCGGCGCGGAGCTGCTGCGCCTGCTCGCCGGGCACCCCGAGCTCGATGTGGTGTTCGCCACCGGCGATTCGATGGTCGGCACGGCCGTGGCCGACCTGTACCCGAGCTTGGCGCTGGCGTACCCCGACCTGGTGTTCACCGGCGTGGACACAGCGGCGGCGGCCGACATCGACCTGGTGTTCCTCGGGCTCCCGCATGGCGCCAGCCAGACGTTGATGCCCGAGCTGGTCGGCCGGTGCCCGCACGTCGTCGACCTGGCGGCGGACTTCCGGCTCCGCGATGCATCGCTCTATCCGACGTGGTACGGCGAGGAGCATCGCCAACCCGAGCTGCTCGACCACTTCCGTTTCGGCCTGCCCGAGCTGTTCCGCGACCAGCTCAGAGAAGCGGAGTTGATCGCCGCGCCGGGCTGCTATGTCACCACCGCCACGCTCGCGCTCGCACCGCTCGTCGCGGCCGGACTCGTCGAGCCCACCGGAATCGTGGTCGATGCCGTGAGCGGGGTCTCGGGGGCGGGCCGTCCTCCGACGCCGAACACCACCTTCTGCACGGTCGACGAGGACTTCACCGCCTACGGCCTGCTGACCCACCGCCACACGCCTGAGATCGAGCAGGCGATCAGCGATCATGCCGGCAAGGCCGCCCAGGTGCTGTTCACGCCCCACCTGGCCCCGATGAGTCGCGGCATCCTGGCCACCTGCTACGCACGGCCGACGCGCGACACCAGCACCGCCGAGGTGCTCGGGTGCCTGGCCGACGCGTACTCCGGTGAGCCGTTCGTCGTGGTGGCCGAGCGGAGCCCATCGACCAAGGCCACGCTCGGGTCCAACAGCGCCCACCTGACCGGCCGCTTCGATGACCGCACCGGGTGGGTCGTCGTCATCGGCGCCCTCGACAACCTGGTCAAGGGTGCCTCGGGCCAGGCGATCCAGTGCGCCAACCTCGCCCTCGGGCTCGACGAGACCACCGGCCTGCCCGTCGCGGGCCTGTTTCCCTAGAGGGCGAGCCGTTAGGCGAGCCCTCCAATGTGACAGTGGTATTTCTCGACTGCGCTAGCAGGCGAGCGAGACCGATCAGACGTCGAACGTTCACCTGGTGGCGAGCGTTCTTAGGTGCCGAGGAGAGAGCAAGCCATGTCCGTGACCGACGTTCCCGGCTTCGTGGCCGCAGGCCACACCGCCGGTATCAAGTCGAGCGGCCGGCCCGACATGGCCATCGTGGCCACCGCCGATGGCCGGCCGGTCACCGCTGCCGGTGTGTTCACCAGCAACCAGATGACGGCCGCGCCGGTTCTCGTCTGTCGCGATCATCTGGCCGCCAGCGGTGGTCGGGCCGCGGCGGTGATCCTCAACAGCGGCAACGCCAACGCCGCCACCGGGGCCCGGGGTCGGGCCGACGCCGAAGCCATGTGCGCGCGCACGGCGTCGGCGATCGGCTGTGCCGCGACCGAGGTGCTCGTCTGCTCGACCGGCTGGATCGGCTATCCCCTGCCGATGCCGATCATCGAGGCCGGAATCGAGGCCGTCGCCGGAGCCCGTAACGACCGAGGAGGCCCTGCCGCGGCCGAGGCGATCATGACGACCGACACCGTGACCAAGACGGTGTCGCTGATCGAGCGAGACGCCGCGGGCACGCTGTTTCGGGTCGGTGGTATCGCCAAGGGCGCGGCGATGCTCGAGCCGCACATGGCCACGATGCTCGCCGTCCTCACTACCGATGTCGAGGTCACAGCCGCCGAGCTGACCGAGGCGTTGCGCCATGGCGTCGATCACTCGTTCAACCTGCTCACCGTCGACGGGGCGCAGTCGACCAACGACACAGTTCTGGTTCTCGCGAACGGAACCGCCGGACGAATCGACAGCAAATCGCTCCGGAAGGCGCTCACCGAGGCGTGTCGAAGCCTCGCCGTTCAGATGGCCGACGACGCCGAGGGCTCGACCAAGACCGTGTTCGTGAGCGTGACCGGCGCGGCCAGCTCCAGCGAGGCTGCGAAGGCGGCTCGTGATACCGCCAACTGTCAGCTCGTGAAGTGCTCGTGGTACGGCGAGGACCCGTATTGGGGTCGTATCGCTTCGGAGATGGGCGCCGCAGGGGTCGCCTTCGATCCCGACACGCTCGTCATCCGCTACGGCGACCATGTGGTGTACGACCGCGGCGAACCGGCCACGCCCGACCGCGACGCCATCGTCGCCTATATGCAACAGCGTCACCTGTATCTGTACGTGGACCTCGGGCAGGGGAGCGGGTCGGCCGAGATCATCACGACCGACCTCAGCCACGCGTACATAGACGAGAACATGAGGACGAGCTGATGCGAGTCCGCCACCCACCGGGCGCGACCCCATGAAGGGGGACCGTGGGTTCGAACCCGAACGGCGTGCCCGGGCGCTGATCGAGGCCTTGCCGTACATACAGAGGTTCCGCGGCGCCGTCGTCGTCATCAAGTACGGCGGCAACGCCATGGCGGACCCCACCTTGGCATCGACGTTCGCCGAGGACATCGTGCTGCTTCGCTCGGTCGGGCTGAAGCCGGTCGTCGTCCATGGGGGTGGTCCTCAGATCGGCGACCTACTCGCGAGGCTCGGCAAGACGACCGAGTTCCGCAACGGTTTGCGGGTCACCGACGCCGAGACGCTCGATGTGGCCCGCATGGTGCTGGTCGGCAAGGTCGGGCGCGACATCGTCGGGTCGATAAACGTGCACGGCGCTTACGCGGTCGGGCTCTCGGGCGAGGACGGCGGCCTCATCCGGGCTCGGCCTCTCGATCCCGAGCTCGGCTACGTGGGCGAGATAGTCGCGGTCAACCCCGGCATAGTCGAGCGGCTGCTCGCCGAAGACATGATCCCGGTGATCTCGACCATCGGCGCTGACGAGACCGGTCAGGCGTACAACATCAACGCCGACACCGTGGCTGGCGCGGTGGCCGGTGCGCTGCACGCCGAGAAGGTGATCTTTCTCACCGATGTGCCCGGGCTTCTGACCGACGTCGACGACCCGGCCAGCCTCGTGGCCCGCACCACGGTGCCGCAGATCGCGGCGTGGATCGACGACGGGACGATAAGCGGGGGGATGATCCCCAAGGTAGAGGGGTGCGTCGCCGCGGTCCGCGCCGGGGCCCGCAGTGCCCACATGCTCGATGGGCGCGTTCACCACGTGTTGTTGCTCGAGCTGTTCACCGACGCCGGCGTCGGCACGATGATCACCCAGCACGCAACGGGTGCGCCCGCGGTGGTCGACGCATGAGAGGGGCCACGATGATCACCCAGCACGCCGCGGGTGCGCCCGCGGTGGTCGACGCATGAGAGGGGCCACGATGATCACCCAGCACGCAACGGGTGCGCCCGCGGTGGTCGACGCATGAGAGGCGAAACCGCGTGAGCGATCACCGAGAAGCGATGGGAGCGGTCGAGGGGTCGGCCTGCCCGTTCATGCCGAACTACGGTCCGCCGAGCGTGACATTCGTCCAGGGCCGCGGCGCCGAGCTGTGGGACGACTCCGGGAAGCGGTACCTCGACTTCCTGTGCGGTCTGGCCGTGACCAGCTTGGGGCACGCCCACCCGGCAGTCACCGCCGCCATCGCCGACCAGGCCGGCACGCTCAGCCACGTATCGAACCTGTTCGCCACTCAGCCGGGAGCCGACGTGGCTCGCACGCTCGACCGGCTGATCGGCGCGGCGATCGAGCGCAGTACCGGCACGCCGGGAGTATCGGGCAAGGTGTTGTTCCAGAACTCGGGGGCCGAAGCCAACGAGGGGGCCATCAAGCTGGCCCGCAAGTATCAGGGCCGGGGCCGGCATGTCACGCTGGCCGCGTACGGATCGTTCCACGGCCGGACCCTCGCCACCCTCCACGCCACGGGTCAGCCCGAGAAGCACGAGCCGTTCTGGCCCCTGCCCGAGGGTTTTCGACACGCCGCGTGGAATGACTTGGCGGCATTCGAGGCGGTGCTCGACCCGAGCGTGGGCGCCATCTTGCTCGAGCCGATCCAAGGTGAGGCCGGTGTGAACGAGGGCGACATCGACTTCTTTCGCGGCATCCGCCGGGTGTGCGACGAGCGGGGGATCGTGCTGATCCTCGACGAGGTCCAGACGGGCCTGGCGCGCACCGGCGCGTGGTTCGCGTTCGAGCACCTGGGTATCGCACCGGACATCGTCACCATGGCCAAAGCCCTCGGCAACGGCATGCCGATCGGCGCCGTCTGGGCCCGAGCCGAGATCGCCGACGCCTTCAGGCCCGGCGACCACGGCTCGACCTACGGTGGCCAGCCGCTGGCCGCCGCGGCGGCCCGGGCCGTCCTGGCCACCATGGAAGCGATCGACGCTCCCGTCCTCGTCACCAGGGTTGGCGAGCGCTTGACCGCCAAGCTCACCGCCGTGCCCGGCGTGGCATCGGTGCGGGGCCGGGGGTTGCTGATCGCCGTCGAGCTCACCGGTGACGTACTAGCGGCGCGATCGGCCCGCGATGTCGCCGCCCAATGCCTGGCCGCCGGGTTGGTGGTCAACGGGGTGACGGCGACCGCCCTGCGGATCGCGCCGCCCTACGTCGTCACCGACGATCAGCTCGACGAGGGTGTCGCCATCCTCGCGGCCGTTCTCGCCCTAACCGCCGGAGGACAGTGATGCCTCGCCACCTTCTCGAGATCGATGACTTGACGGCCGCCGAGGTGGCCCGGGTGCTCGACCTGGCCGTCGCCGTCGACGTTCCCCGGGTGCTCGACGGCCAGGGCATGGCGCTGGTCTTCGAGAAGCCTTCGGCCCGCACGCGAAGCTCGATGGAGATGGCCGTAGTGCAGCTCGGCGGCCATCCGGTCTACGTCCAGGGCTCCGAGGTCGGCCTCGATCAACGCGAGTCGGTCGAGGACGTGACCCACACGCTCGCGTGCTACCACTCGGCGATCGGCGCACGCGTGTTCGCCCACGACACGGTCGAACGGATGGCCTCTGTCGACGCGGTGCCCGTGGTCAACCTGCTGTCCGACGCCGCGCACCCGGTGCAGGCGCTGGCCGATCTGTTGACGATCCGCCAGATGTTCGGCCGGCTCGAAGGCATTCGCATCGCGTACGTCGGCGATGCCAACAACGTGGCGCGCTCTCTCGCTCTCGGGGCGGGACTGGTCGGCGCCGAGATGGTGGTCGCCGCGCCCGGCGGGTATGAGTTCGGTGCCCTCGACCTCGACCGGATCCGGGCTACCGGGCTGAACCTGCACGTCACCGACCGCCCCGCCGAGGCGGCTGCCGGCGCCCACGTGGTCTACACCGACGTGTGGACGTCGATGGGGCAGGAGGACCAAGCCGACGCCAGGCGCCGGGCGTTCGAGGGGTTCCAGGTCGACGACGCGCTGATGGCTGTGGCCGATCCCGATGGAATCTTCCTCCACTGCTTGCCGGCTCATCGCGGCGAGGAGGTTTCGGGGTCCGTGGTGAGCAGCGACCGGAGTCGGGTTTGGTCCCAGGCGACCAACCGCATGCACGCGGCGCGGGGCCTGCTCGCCTGGCTGCTGTCCGAGGCCCGGTAGGCGCCGGCCATGCGGGAGCGCAGCGACCGAGTAGGGCAGGCGCGGGAGCGCCGCGACCGAGTAGGGCAGGCGAGGGAGCGCCGCTACCCGGATGCCGATGGGGTATGGGGGCGCAGCCCCCAGCGACGACCATGAGCACCAAACCGGAACGCCAGCACCGGATCTCGCGCCTGCTCGAGGATCAAGCCGTGACCAGCCAAGGCCAGCTCGTCGAGCTGCTCGCCGCGGGCGGCGTGGTCGCCACGCAGGCCACCGTGAGTCGCGACTTGGAGGATCTGGGTGCGGTGAAGGTGCGGGTGCCCGGCGGCGACATGGTGTACGCCATCCCGCAGTTGCCGTTCGAGCAGGTGGCGCCCCACGACCACCTGCGGCGCGTGCTGGGCGAGTGGGTGGCCGACGTCCAGCATTCGCTCAACCTTGTCGTGGTGCGCACACCCCCCGGTTCGGCGCACGTCGTGGCTTCGGCGCTCGACCGGTCGGGTGTGGCCGGAGTGCTCGGAACGGTGGCGGGGGACGACACCCTGCTCGTGATCGCCGCCGAGGACACCGGCGGGCGCGCGCTGGCCGACTCGCTGCGCCATCTCGCCGGCCTCTGACCTACTCCTCCTCCTCCACCACCACCCCATACCCCCGGTGGGTCAGACTGCGTGGCTATGACCGACGATGCGGGCGAGCCGCCATCACGGCAGCCGCGCCGATGGGGGCGCGTGGCACTCGCCATTGGCGGTCTGGCCGTGCTCGTCGTGGCGTTCGTGGTCGTGCTTCCCGGGTTCGTCGATTACGGCGAGGTGTGGAACCAGCTCGCGGAACTGTCGCCAGCGTGGATCCTCGTTCTCGCCGCCGCGGCAGCGTTGAACGTCGCCACGTACGGAGTGAACTGGCTGGTCGCGGTGCCGGGCCTGCGCTACCGGCAGTCGCTCGAGATGTCGCTGGCGTCTACCACCATGACCAACCTCATTCCGCTCGGTACCGCGGCCGGTATGGGCACGACCGCCACCATGTTGCGGGCCTGGGGTCACCCGGCCGACGCCGTGACTCGGGCGGTCGTGATCACCGGCGTCTGGAAGCAGTTGCTCAGCGTGGTGTTCCCGGTGGTGTCGATCGTTGCCGTCTACGCCGTCGAGCACGAGCGCGATCCACGGCTCGAATCGGCGGCCACCGTCGGCGTCGTGATCCTCGTAGTCGCCGTCACTGCGCTTTGGCTGGTCTTTCGCAGCGACGAGATGGCGCACCGGCTCGGCGGCGTGTGGGATCGAGCGGCCACGTGGGTGCTGGAGCGGTTCCGGCGCGGACCCGTGGCCGGCACCGGTGCGGCGCTGGCGCGATTCCGGCTGGGAAGCGTCGATCTGCTGCGCGAACGGTGGGTCGGTCTCACCATCGCCGAGGCCGCCGGCGCACTCACCGTGTTTCTCACTCTCGCGCTGTGCCTGCCGGCGAGTGGCGTGCCGCGCTCCGACGTCGGCGTGACCGAGGCCTTTGCCGCGTGGTCGTTCGTGCGCCTGCTGACGTCGATACCGATCACGCCGGGCGGCCTGGGCTTCGTCGAGGTCGGGCTCACGGCCCTGCTCACGAGCTTCGGCGGTGACGACGCGGCGGTCGTGGCCGCCGTTCTGCTCTATCGGGTGCTCACCTACGTGGCTCCGATCGTCGTCGGCGCGTCGGCGGCGATCGCGTGGTGGCTCCGTAGGGGACGCCGCCGAGCCGTCTCGTAGGCTGACGTACATGACGTCGAGGGACTCGGAGCGCCCGGTGAACAAGGTGGTACTCGCCTATTCGGGCGGTCTCGATACGTCGGTGATCCTGCGCTGGTTGCAAGACACCTACGGCTGCGAGGTCGTCACCTTCACCGCCGACATCGGCCAGGGCGAGGAGGTCGAGCCGGCCCGGGCCAAGGCCGAAGCCATGGGCGTGACCGAGATCTACGTCGAGGATCTGCGCGAGGAGTTCGTTCGCGACTACGTGTTCCCGATGTTCCGGGCGAACACGATCTACGAGGGCGAGTACCTGCTCGGAACCTCGATCGCCCGCCCGCTCATCGCCAAACGATTGGTCGAGATCGCCAGCGAGACCGGAGCCGACGCCGTGTCGCACGGTGCGACGGGCAAGGGCAACGACCAGGTTCGATTCGAGCTCGGTGCCTACGCCCTCAAGCCCGACGTGTTGATCATTGCGCCGTGGCGGGTGTGGGACCTCACGTCTCGTGAACGACTTCTGGCCTACGCCGAGGCCCACGGCATTCCGATCGAAATGAAACGGGGTACCAAGTCGCCGTACTCGATGGATGCCAACCTGCTTCACATCTCCTACGAGGGCGGCCCGCTGGAAGACCCGTGGACCGAGCCCGCGAGCGAGATGTGGCGCTGGTCGGTGAGCCCCGAGTTCGCCCCTAACGAGGCCACCTATGTCGATCTGGAGTTCGTGAACGGCGACCCGGTAGCCATCGATGATCAACCGCTGAGCCCAGCCGCCCTGCTCGCCGAGCTGAACCGGGTCGGCGGCGCCAACGGCATCGGCCGGCTCGACCTGGTCGAGAACCGTTACGTCGGCATCAAGTCCCGAGGCACCTACGAGACGCCCGGCGGCACCATCTTGTTGCGGGCCCACCGGGCCATCGAGTCGCTCACCCTCGACCGCGAGGTTGCGCATCTCAAAGACGAGCTGATGCCTCGCTACGCCAGCTTGATCTACAACGGCTACTGGTGGAGCCCCGAACGTCACATGCTGCAGACGGCCATCGACTGGTCCCAGCAGGTCGTGAACGGGACGGTCCGGCTGAAGCTGTACAAGGGCAACGTCGATGTGGTCGGCCGCAAGTCCGTGGACTCCTTGTTCGATCAGCGCATCGCCACGTTCGAGGAGGACGGCGGCGCCTATCACCAAGGCGACGCCGAAGGTTTCATCAAGCTCAATGCCCTGCGCCTCCGGACCGCCGCGGCGAAGGGCCGCACCATGGGCACCGCGGCCGACGGCCGCGCCGTCAGGTAGCACGATGTCGTCGCTTTGGCACGGGCGGTTTGGGGCCGGTCCCGCGGCCGAGCTTCAGGCGCTCAACGACAGCTTGCCATTCGATCAGCGATTGTTCGCCGACGACATCGCCGGGTCGCGCTCCCACGTGCGCGGTCTCGTTCGGGTCGGCCTGTTGACCGGCGGTGAAGGCCAGGCAGTCATCGACGCTCTCGATGTCACCGAAGCCGAACTGGCCGCCGGGTCCTTCGAGTTCGCGCCGAGCGACGAGGACATTCACACCGCGGTCGAGCGCCGGGTCACCGAGCTCGCCGGCCCGGCCGGCGCCAAGCTCCACACCGGGCGCAGCCGCAACGACCAGGTCGCCACCGACATCCGCTTGTGGGCCAAGCGGGAACTGCGGATCGTGGCCGGGCGGATCATCGATCTCGAGCAGACCCTGTTCGACCGAGCGATCGAAGCCGGCGAGGCCTATCTGCCGGGTTACACCCACATGCAGCGGGCGCAGCCGGTACTGCTCGCCCATCACCTGCTCGCTCACGGCTGGGCCTTGGCTCGCGACGTCGACCGGCTGCTCGACTGCCTCGACCGGCTCGACGTGTCGCCACTCGGGGCCGGCGCGCTGGCCGGCTCGTCGTTGCCACTCGACCCTGACGGTGTGGCCGCGGACCTCGGATTCGCCCGACGGTTCGAGAACAGCATCGACGCGGTGAGCGACCGCGACCACATCGCCGAGGCCGTGTTCGCCCTGACCCTCGTCGCCGTTCACCTGTCGCGTCTCGGCGAGGAGCTGGTGATCTGGTCGACCGACGAGTTCGGGTTCGCCCGCCTCGACGACGGCTACGCCACCGGCAGCTCGATGCTTCCCCAGAAGAAGAATCCCGACATCGCCGAGCTTGCCCGCGCCAAGGCCGGCCGACTGATCGGGGATCTCACCGGGCTGCTCGCCGTGATGAAGGGCCTGCCGCTCGCGTACAACAAGGACCTCCAGGAGGACAAGGAACCGTTCTTCGATGCCGTCGACCAGATTCGCCTCACGCTCGGGGCAGTAGACGGCATGGTGCGCACGGTGCGTTTCGACATCGAGCGGATGCAGGTGGCGGCCGATTCGCCGTTCGGCGCGGCCACCGATCTGGCCGAGCTGCTGGTCGCTCGCGGCATGCCGTTTCGCGATGCTCACGCCGTAGTGGGGACGCTCGTCCGCCAGGCCCTCGACGCGCACTCTGGCGACGATGCCGCAGTGGCGTTCGTAGCGTCGGTCGCCGCCCACGCCGACCTGGGCGACGAGGGTGCGGCGCTCCTGCGTCCCGGCGCGGCCGTACGCAACCGGACGACACCCGGTGGTGCGGGGCCCGGCCCCGTCGCCGTGCAGCTCGAACGGTTCCGGGCCCGGTTGGCCGCCGATCGCGGGCGGGTGGCGCGTCGGTGACACTGCCGCCCCTCGACCGTGGCTTCTACGACCGGCCGGTCCACGACGTCGCCGTCGACCTTCTCGGCAAGGTCCTCGTCGGACCGGCCCGGGCATCGGGGCGGATCGCCGAAGTCGAGGCCTACGACGGGGCGAACGATCCGGCCAGCCACGGGCATCGAGGTCCCACGCCGCGCAACGCGACCATGTTCGGTCCACCCGGGCACCTCTACGTCTATTTCACCTACGGCATGCACTGGTGCGCCAACGCGGTCTGCGGGCCGGTCGGGCATTGTGCCGCGGTGTTGATCCGAGCGCTCGAGCCGCTCACCGGGCTCGACGAGATGCGGCGCCTGCGGGTGCGCGCCCGGCGCGACACCGACCTGACCAGCGGCCCGGCCAAGCTGTGCGAAGCGCTCGGCCTCGAGCGCGCTCACAATGGGGCCGACCTGGTCACCAACGACCGGAGAGTAACGATCATCGACGACGGATGGGGCCGCCCCGAGCAGATCGGGCAGTCGACCCGCATCGGTATCAGCGCCGGCGCCGAGTTGCCCTGGCGTTACTACATCTGCGACAGCGAGCACCTGTCGGTGCGCCCGGTCGCGACTGCATGACCGGCTACCGGTTGATCGGCGTCGGAGACCCGGCGCTGGCGGCATCGACGGACCGCTCGTTGGCATGGCTCCACGTGGCGTCGGTCCGAAGCCGGGCATGCTGGCACCATCGCCAGCGGGTGTTGGCGGCGCTGCGCTCGCAGCCGTCGCCGCTCGACCGTCGCGGTCGACCCGGCCACCTGACCGGGTCGGCGCTCGTCGTCGATCCCGACTCCGGCCTCATGCTCGTGCTGTTCCACCGGAAGCTCCAGCGCTGGCTCCAACCGGGCGGTCACGCCGACGGCGACGCCAACATGGCGGCCGTGGCGCTCCGCGAGGCCACCGAGGAGACGGGTATCATGGGCCTCCGGGTCGTCGTACCGGCGATCGACGTCGACGTCCACGAGGTCCAACCGCCCCACGAGGATGCCCACCTGCATCTCGACGTGAGGTTCGTGGTTCTGGCGCCGCCGGGAGCGGTGCCGGTCGGGAACCACGAGTCGGAATCGTTGCGCTGGGTCCCGCACACCGATCTCGTCTCACTCGGCGTCGACGACGGACTGCTCCGACTGGCGGTGACAGCCCGCCAGACCCTCGCCACAGTGACGCGCCGCCCGGTCTATGGGTCGACCGATCCATGACCGGCCGGGTCGATATGTGCCATTCTGAACCGGTGGTGGTAGCCCAGTCCTCGGCGGCTGATCCCCAAGCGGCCCAGGCAGGGTCCTCGAACGGCGGGTCATCGGACGTGAGGGTCCGGGCGATCGGCGCCGACGAGTTCGAACGGGCCAGCGCCGCGTTCAGCGACCGCGACTACCAGGCCGCGCCCGCGTATCTTCGGACCATCGCAGCTCGCCGCGGCGAGCGACTCGACTACCTGGCCGTCCACGATCACAGCGGAGGCGGACCGGTCGGGCTCGTCGCGGCTCGGGTCCGGACCTTGCCCGTGGTCGGCGGCGGCGTGGCGGTCATCGCGGGCGGACCGCTGGTCGCCACCGCCACCGCGCCCGATGCCGCGGCTCGAGGTCGTCGTCTCGCGTCGGTGGTCGACGCCGCTCACAAGTGGTTCGCACCTAGGGGAATCCGGCTCCACGTACGGCCCCCTCTGCTCGCCACCCTCGACGGTTGGGATTCTCCACGGGACTGGCAAGACCCGCAGCCCGGCTCGACGGTTCTCGAGCCGTACCACACGATGGTGCTCGACCTCGGCCGCACCGACGAAGAGCTGCGCGCCGCCCTCAAGAGCCAGTGGCGACGCAACCTGCGCGACTCCGAGGTCGCCGGGCTCGCGGTCGCTACCGTTCCGGTGGCCGACGGCTGGTCGTCGATGCGGCCCATGTTCGAGGTGATGAAGGAGCGCAAGGGCTTCGACGTCGCGCTC
>CAYMJU010000218.1:0-2659 GCA_964390555.1 uncultured Acidimicrobiales bacterium
CGAGTTCGTCGCCTATCCCGCAGATCAACTCGGCCAGCTCGACAGCCACGACAAACCCCCTTCGGACACGGTGTTGCTAGTGACGTTTGTTGGGGGCCCTGGAGGGCCGAGCAGCGCCCCCGCCTCGGGAACGCAACAGCATGCTACATCACGGAACAGGTGTGCGCAACCCCGAACGGGAAGAGACCGAGAGAATTCTTTGGTGGCCTGTGCACACCCAGCCCGTTGTCCACCACGTCGCACTTTCCCCGATCGCCGTGACAGAGAGGGGACCGGCGGGGCCGATCAAGCTGGTCTGACCGCGGCGACGACCTCGATCTCGACCGCGCCACCGCGGGGCAACGCCACGACACCGATCGCCGAACGGGTATGGCGACCCGCAGAACCGAACACCTCGACCAACAGCCGCGACGCCCCATCGATCACCGCCGGCTGAGCGTCGAACCCCGGGGCCGACGCCACGAAACCGGTGACGCTCAACAACCGCTCGACCCGGTCGAGCGTCCCGAGCTCGGCCCGCAACACCGACAACGCGTTGAGCGCGCACCAACGCGCCGCGAGCGCGCCCGCCTCTACGTCGAGCGTCAGCCCCAGAACCCCCTGCACCACGACCCCGTCGAGATCGCGCGGGAGCTGGCCCGACGTGCGCGCGACACCGGCATGAACCACGACCGCGTCGAGCGGATCATGGGGCAGAAACGGACCCGGCAGCACGATGCCGAGCCCCGCGAGACGGTCGTCGATCATGGAGCCCGGCATGGAGCGCGAGACTACGTGCGTGAACGAATACCTCGTGACCGCCGAGCCCCTCACCGCCCACGCCTTCGCCCCGTTCGGGCAGGTGCTGGCCACCGAGCCCCACGAGGCGGCGATCGCCGTGCGCGATGGCGAGGGCTGGATCATGAACGTGCTCACCTACGAGTACCGGCCACTCGTGTGCGACCACCTCAACGCCCACCACAAGGCGACCCAGATGCTCGTGCCGCTCGGCAGCGGGCCGGCGGTGATCGTCGTTGCACCGCCGGGTACGGCGTTCGCGAGCGTCGGCGACCTGGCATCGCTGAGGGCGTTCGTCCTCGACGGCCGGGCCGCGATCAACCTCGGTTTCGGCACCTGGCACTGGGGCCCCTACCCCGTCGGGGACCGGGTCGACCTGCTCAACCTTCAGGGCCGCGGCTTCGCCGACGACAACGAGATCGCCGATCTGGCCACCCAGCTCGGCACGGTCGTGCGGGTGCAGTTGTAGCTCACCCCAAGCCGTACACCTCGGCGGCGTTGTCGTGGAGGAGTTTGGCTACCACGTCGTCGGCGACGTTGGCCAGGATGTCGTTGGCGTAGTCCCTCGGGTAGCGGGCCGGGGTCGCCGGGCCGGGGTACTGGCAGGTGGGGTGCGGGTAGTCGGTCTCGTACAGCAGGTTGTCGGGGTACTGCTCGAGGGCGAACCGGGCGCCGGCGTCTTCGAACCAGAAGCAGCCGTATATCTGGCGCCGGAAGTACTCGCTCGGCAACAGTTCGTACTCGGGGTGCTCGACCCTCACGCCGCCGTTGCGCCACTGCCAGTCGAACGCTTCGAGCGCGGCGGGGATCCAGCCGGCGCCCGACTCGACCGACACGAACTTCAGGTCGGGGAACCGGTGGCACACCCCGCCGAAGATCAAGTCGCCGATACACCGCATGTTGTCCATGAAGATCAGCGCCGACACCTTGGCGAAGTTCGTCATCCACCCCATCTCGGCGCTGTCGACCATCTGGGTGCCCATGTTCCCGCCGCCCACGTGGAAGCTCACCGACAGCCCGGCCGCCTGCGCGGCGGCGTAGATCGGGTCCCAGTGGCGGTGGGCGAGCGCCGGCTGGCCGTAGTCCTGCGGTTGGTTGCAGAAGTTGACGGCCCGGTGACCTAGCGCGGCGCAACGTTCGATCTCGGCGACGGCGAGGTCGACGTCCCAGAAGGGCACCGCGGTCACCGCGACCAGGCGCGCCGGATCGGCCGACGTCCAGTCGGTGAGGAAGTCGTTGTAGACCCGCACGCTCTCGTTGGCGACCTCGCGGTCGGCGAGCCGGAGGAAGTACCCGTTGCCGAACCCGCCCACGTTCGGGTACAGGACCTGGGTGCCGATGCCTAGCTCGTCCATCAGCGCCAACCGGGCAACCGGGTCATACATCGCCGGCGCGATCTCGTCGAACGTGTTCGGGATCTTGCTCGGCAGGAGGCCGTCGAACCCGGCCATCGAGTAGAAGCCGGGCGCACCGAGGCGCTCACCGCCGGCCATCCAGATGTCCTGACCGTCGATGCGCTCGATGTGGGGAAACACGTCGCGCTTCGACGCCGGAACCCGGGCCGACCACGTGTCGGCCGGCTCGGTCAGGTGCGTGTCGACATCGATCACGTCGTAGCGCTCGAACAGATCCGGCATGGTGCGAACGTTAGCTGCAGTCGCTCGGCGTGTTTCGGACGCGCTCGGCTACTCTCCTGCTTTGTGGATCTCGGTGTCCCTGGAATCGATGGCGCGGTCGAGATCGGGCGGGGCGGGTTCTCCACCGTCTACCGGGCCCGCGAGACCGCCATGCACCGCGACGTCGCGGTCAAGGTCCTGCGGGTCGCGCTGACCGACAGCGAGCGCCGGCGCTTCGACCGCGAGGTCGCGACACTAGGCCGGCT
>CAYMJU010000219.1:0-46271 GCA_964390555.1 uncultured Acidimicrobiales bacterium
TGCGCCGCCCGCATGGGAACCGCAGCCGGCACCGGCCGCCTGGGAACCCGAACCCGCACCACCCGCATGGGAACCCCAGCCGGCACCGGCCGCCTGGGCGCCCGAACCCGCACCACCCGCATGGGAACCCCAGCCGGCGCCGGCCGCCTGGGCGCCCGAACCCGCACCACCATCGCCGGTTGGCGAGCGGCGGCCACAGCCGGCTTTGGAGGCGTTGCCAGGATGGCAACAACCTGCCGCCCACCCTCGCGTACCCTCGGCGAGCGGACAACCGCCTCGACCCGTGTCAGAAGCTGCGATCGGCGCCCCGCCGACACCTCGCGCCGCGACCCTTCACCCCGCGACACAACTGCCGGCGACACCACTGCTGGCGACACCACTGCTGGCGACACCGCAGCCGGCGACATGGAGTCCGGCCTCACCGTCTCCGGTACGGGGTGGTGCGGAATCCACACCTTCGAGACCTGAACCCGCTCCGGTCCGGGCGCCGGCCCCCGCCGACACACCGCCGGCCCGGTTCGCCGACCTCGCACCGTTCTCGGTCCCGGCGCCCGCCACGCCGCCGACGACTGGAGCCCTGTCTCCGTGGACGACCCCGGGTTCACCAGCGTCGCCCGCCGCGGAGCCTTCGACTGGCGTCGGCACCACGCGCAGCGGACTCGCCAAGCGCGTTCCGGGCAACACCCTCGACGACACCGACCGATCACGTCCGGCTGCGGGCGCCACCAAGCGATCACCCGACGACGTCCGCAAGATGCTGTCTCGATACCGGTCCGGGCTGCATCAGGGCCGAGACGCCGAACGGCCGTGAGCCGAACTACCCCTTCGGGTCAACACCAACGTCCTGCCGGCCGATACAGACACCACCCGCCGCCCGGCGTCAAAACCGGCTCCTGCGGGACCTGACACCTACTCAAGCCAATGACATCGATGAAGGCGAGAACCGAATGATGCTCAGCACCAACGCCCAGAACGTGAACTGGCTGGTCGCGAACTTCGTAGACAGGGTTCCCGGAGTTGTCGACGCGGTGGTCGTGTCGGCCGACGGCTTGCCCATCGCGGCGTCTCGTGGCCTCGACCGTGCCGGGACCGACCGCTTCGCCGCGGTCGCGTCGGGATTGATCGGCCTGGCGTACGGTGCCGCCTCACGCTTCAACGGTGGTGCGGTCACCGAGGTCATCATCGAGATGGAGAACGCTTTCATCTTCGTCACCGGCATCTCGGACGGTTCGTGCCTCGCCGTCGTGGCTGGACCCGGGTGTGATGTCGGGTTGGTGGGATACGAGATGGCGGTGATGGTCGAGAAGGCCGCAACCGTTCTTACCCCCGAGCTCCGTTCCGAGCTACAGGCCGCGCTGCCTCGCTGACCGGCCGCTCGAACCCGCCTTCTCCCGCAGATTGATCCAGATGACCACCGTCGAACCCACGCCCGATGCCTCCGGCCTGCGGGTACGACCCTACGCCATGACTGGCGGGCGTACCCGGGTTCACGGCGATCTTCGCCTGGAGTCGATCGTCACCGTGACCGATCGCGGGGCCAAGAAGGCACCAATGGTCTTCGCCGAGCCTCGGCAGATCCTCGTCATGTGCGGCGCGCCACTGTCGGTAGCGGAGATCGCCGCTCACCTACATCTCCCTCTCGGAGTCACCAAGGTACTCATTTCCGATCTGCTGGCCGAAGGGTCTCTCGTGTGCCATCAGCCCGCCAAGGCGGTCGGTGACCGTCCTGACCTCAAGATGCTCGAAAGGGTTCTCAATGGCATTCAAGCGCTCTGAGCAGGCGCCGATCGCGGCGAACTCCCAAACGGTGCCCATGCCCGTCAAGATCGTCGTGGCTGGTGGGTTCGCGGTCGGAAAGACCACGTTCGTGGGATCGATCTCCGAGATCGAACCCCTCACGACCGAAGCGGTCATGACCGCGGTCGCCGAGGGGATCGACCGTACGGGCGACGCGACGGACAAGAAGACGACGACCGTCGCCATGGATTTCGGTCGGATCAGCCTGGGGACCGATCTGATCTTGTACCTGTTCGGCACGCCGGGTCAGGACCGGTTCAGATTTCTCTGGGACGAGCTGGTGCGCGGCGCTATCGGCGCGATCGTCCTGGTTGACACCAACCGGCTCGAAGACTGCTTCCCGGCGGTCGACTACTTCGAAAACGGCGACGTGCCGTTCATCGTGGCGGTGAACGCGTTCAACGGACAGGTTCGCCACGATCTCGATGAGCTGCGCGAGGCGCTGTCGATTCGGGCCGATGTACCGATGTTCGTGACCGACGCCCGCTCGCGGGAGGCGACCAAGGTGGCATTGGTGGAGCTGGTGCGCCATGCCATGATGCGCGCATCGCAGTAGTTCGTGCGCGCCGGCCGATTCACATAACCCGATTCACTGTGCTCCCATTTCACAGTGCCGCGTAAAGGGCCTCGAAGATGGCGTCCCAGCGCGGGTCGGATCGAGACGGTCCCCACCACAGCCGGTTCATGGCGTAGCCGAGCGACACGCCGGCATCGGGGTCGACCAGGCCTAGCGACCCCCCGCTGCCGTTGTGACCGTAGGTGCGGGCGCCCGGCCCAAACGGCCACTCGGGGATCGTGTGCTCGAATCCCAACCCGAATGCCGTGGGCAGCTCCATGACGAGATCGTCGCCGCGCACGTGGCAACGACCGAACTCCTCGACCAGCTCGACCGGCGCCAGGTCGAGGTCGTCGGTGCGTCCGCCGCCGGCCAACGCCGCGTAGAGCGAGTCGAGCGCGCGGGCGTTGGCGTGCATGTTGGCGGCCGGGATCTCGGCCCGGCGAAACAGGTCGGTCACGCAGTGGCTGGGATCGTTGGAATCGGGCGGGTTGCCGAACGACTTGGGGCCCAGTGAGGTCCTGGGATCCCAGCGATCGAAGAACGTGCCCTCCGGCGACATCTCGACCACGAGATCGGCCGTGCGGGCGTCGGCGGCCGAGGGCAGCGGCATCGACAGGTCGACACCGAGTGGCCGCGCGAGCTCCTCGCCGATGAGCTGCCCAACCGTTCGTCCCGTGGCCCTTCGGAGCACCTCGCCGACCAGGTGTCCGTAGGTCACCCCGTGGTACCCGTGGCCCGAACCTGGCTCCCACCACGGCGCTTGCGCGGCCAGCGCCGTGGTCATGGCCTCCCAATCGCTCAGCGATCCGAATGGCATGCGCGAAGCGATGGCCGGCAGACCGGCCTCGTGGGTGAGCAGGTACCGCACCGGGATGTCGGCCTTGCCCTCGGCCGCGAACTCGGGCCAATAGTGAGCGACGGGTCGGTCGAGGTCCACCAGACCCCGAGCCACGGCCCACATGGTGGCGACCGCCACCGCACCCTTGGTGCAGGAGAACACGCACACCAGGCTGTCGCGTTGCCACGGTCGGGATCGGGCGGCGTCGAGGTGCCCGCCCCAGACGTCGACCACGTTGCGGCCGCGCACGCTGATCGACAAGCAGGCACCCAGCTCCAAGCCGTCGGCAAAATTCTGGGCGAACGCATCGCGCACCGCCGCGAACGCCGGGTCGTGCGTGCCGTCGATCATGCGCCAGCCTCCTCCAAAGAGACGTTCACCTATCCGCCCAGCACTCTCGTGGCTTCGGGGTTGTGGAACTCCTTCCATGCGCACACCACACCGTCACGGAACCGCAGCACACCGATGTAGCGGTTCCGGTAGTCGGCGCCGTTGCGGGCCACGGTGGCGTCGCTGTGGTATTCGGCCACCAGCAGATCGGGGTCGAGGCCCTCGTGGATCTCGTCGATGTGGAGAGCGAACGCCGAGAACATGGCGAAGGTCTGCTTCGACATGGCCAGCCACGGCGCTCGCCCGTGCACCGGGTTGGGCATGAACGCGGGCCCGTAGGGCAACTCGAACACGAGGTCCTCGGCCATCATGCCCTCGAGGTCGTCGTAGCGACCGGCCGTGATGGCGGCGGTCACCGCCTCGAACGTGGCCCGGTTGGCGGTTCGGCGTGCCTCGGTGCCGTGTGCGGTCGTGTCGTCCATGGTCATGCCTCCCGGCGGTCGTCGCCCCCGGTGTCGCGGGCGAGGTCGGACAGAACCCTTACGCAATCGGCCTGCGAGGTCACCGGATCGGCGCCAACGCCGAACGGCGACAGCACCACCTCGTCGGCGCCGGCGTCGAACAACGACCGGATGCGGTCGGCCAGGGTGTGCTCGTCGCCCCAGACCACGGCGGCGTCGAGCATGGCGTCGCTCCACCGGCGCCCGTCGAGAGCCACGCCGGCCTCCTCGAACATCGCGCGGTAGAACGGCATCTGCGGATAGATGGCCAGATCGGTGGACGCCATGGCGTGCACGGCGTCGCGATCGGCTGTGAGTGCGCACGGGAGCTCGGCCACGAGCGGCGGGACGGCGCGACTGGCGTCGGCGGCTCCGGCGACCATCGCCGGGAGCACCACGCCGTTCAGGTACGAGGCCGGTCCGAGCCAGCACAGTGCACCATCGCTGTGGCCGCCGGCCACCCTGGCCATCTGCGGCCGCAGCACGCCGAGCATCACCGGCGGGGCGGTGGCCGGCGATCCGATGCCCGCGCCCTCCACGTCGAGAAAGGCTTGAACGTGGTAGCGCTCACCTTGGTGGTCGACCAGGCCCGAGGCCAGCAGGGCTCTGGTCACGTCGAGGTACTCGCGGCAGTGCGACACCGGCCGATCGAAGTCGACCCCGTACATCCTCATCACCGGTGCGTGGCTGGGGCCGACGCCGAGCCGAAATCGCCCACCGCAGGCCGCGTTGGCGGTGGCGGCCTGCTGGGCGGCCACCACGGGATGGCGGGGCCAGGTCGGGATCACCGCCACGCCGAGCGACACGCGGCTGGTGGCCGGACCGGCCAGGGCCAGCGCCATCACGGGATCGAACCCGAACGCTGCGCCGAGCCACAAGCCGTGGAACCCCTGCTCCTCGGTGGCCATGGCCAGATCCCGCACGGCCGCCAGGCTGCGGGTCTCGGGGTAGAGCAGCGACAGTTTCATCTGGGCACCTTCGGGTTCATCTGGGCACCTTCGGGTTCATCGCGCCACGTTCGGGGATCCGATGGGACCGGCCAGGTACCCGCCGTCGACGACGAACTCGGCCCCGTAGCAATACGACGCCTCGTCGGACAAAAGGAAGGCCACCATGTGGGCAACCTCGTCGACCGAGCCGACACGGCCGGCCGGCACCGCCGCGCCCATGGCCGCGATGGGGTCGGTACCTGCCGGCATACCGCCCACGAGCATGGGAGTGTCGATGGGGCCGGGGTGGATGGAGTTCACCCTGATTCCCTTGCGCGCCAGCTCCAGCGCCGCCACCTTGGTAAGGCCGCGGAGGGCGAACTTTGATGACACGTAGCCGGCGATCCCCCAGGCTCCCACGAACCCGTTGACCGAGGAGATGTTGACGATGCTGCCCCCGCCGGCAGCCACGATGGCCGGCGCCACCACGTGGATGCCCGTGTAGGCCCCGATCTGGTTCACCTCGATCAGGGCCCGGTACTCGTCGACGCTGGTCTTCAGAATCGTCTTGGGCGGCCCGCTGATCCCCGCATTGTTGACCAGGGCGTTCACCGGACCGAACGCCTCCTGGGCCGCGGCGAGCGCGGCTCGCCAGTCGGCCTCGGAGCGCACGTCGAGGTGGTGGTAACCCGCCGAAGGCCCGATGGCGGCCGCCACGGCCGCGCCGGCGTCGTCGTCGATGTCGGCCACCAGTACCTTCGCCCCCTGCGCGGCCAGCATGCGGGCCTCGGCCGCGCCCTGACCACCCGCGGCGCCGGTGACGATGGCGACCCGGCCAGCCAGCCGATCGGACATGTGGCTCACGTCATCCTCCTCGTTCCCTGCGGTATCGCCCCAACGGTGGGGATCAGCTCCTCGCCGACGCGCCTGATGCTGGCCATGACCTCGTCGTGGCCGAGGTGGCCGAACTGCATCAGACACATGAGCCGATCGAAACCCACGTCGCGGTACTTCTCGATCTTGCGCCGGCAGGTGGCCACGTCGCCGATGATGACAGAGTCCTGGTCGGCCAGCGCCTCGTAGGCCTCGATGGGGTCGATGGGTTGGCCGAGCACCTGCCGGTTCATGAGCCGGATGATGGGATTGGGGTCGTCAGCGTCGAGGTCGCCGAACACCTTCGATGCATCGACGGCGGCCCGACCACGACTCGGGTCGCCGGCGTTGATGTTGCCCCGGATGAGGTTCGTCCAGATCGTCCTGGGCACCGAGAACACCTTGGGCGCGGCGTTGACGTACCACATGGCCGACTCGGCGGCCCGACTCGCAATGGCCTGGTCGGTGGTCTCGGTGCAGTGGACGAACGTGAACACGGCCCGCTGATCGTTGACGATGCGGCCGACCGGGTCGGTGGCCTCGGCCAGCCCGGCGTCGTATTCGGTGAGCATCCCCTGAAGCACCGACACCGGCGACAGGAGCGTGGTGCACAGCACGCCCATACCGAGCTGCCCGGCCAACCGGAAGCTGCCCGGGGACGACACCGTCTGCCACAGCCGGGGGTGGGGGGTCTGCACCGGCTGGGGCACCAGGGTTCGCGTGGGGATGCGGAGTCGCTCCGACGACCAGGAGAACTCGGGCTCGGTCCACGCCGTGACCATGAGTCGGGCCGCCTCCTCGAGCTCGACAAGCGTGTCCGCGCCGTCGATCTCGAAGGTCGCCCACTCGGCGCCTCCCGATCGGGCCAGGCCCACCTCGACCCGCCCGTCCGAGAGGTGATCCAACACGGCGATCCGTTCGGCCACCCGCAGCGGATGGTTGATCCGGAACGGCGTGAGCACCCCGGCGTGACCGACCCGGAGGTTGGTGGTGCGCGCGGCAATGGCCACGTTCATCAGCTCCGGCGCGCCGGAGTGGGAGAACTCCGGCGTGCAATGATGCTCCACCGACCACCAGCACCCGTACCCGAGCCGGTCCGCCAGCTCGGCCTGGTCGAGGGCATCGGCGAAGATGCTCGACTGTTGGCCGGAGCTGGTTGGACCCGTCCGCTGGAGTTCGTTGAACAGGTCGAAGATCACAGGATCGCCACCGGGTTGACCGGTGAACCGGTGCCGCCGGCGATGCGCAGCGGTGACACCACGAACTGGAACTCGAAACGCCCGAGTTCGGCGCAGGCATCGGCGAGCGCGTCGAGCCGAAGGTTGTCGAGCAGGTGCACCCCCATGCCGACGAGCAAGCACTGGTGCAACGGCATCGACCAGCGATGGGCATTGGCCGGCAGGGGGTCCGAGACGCCGTCGGAGCCGAGCACCGACGGGTCAGCCTGCACGAGCCACGGCACGCACTCGGGGTGGAGCCCGGCCAGGCCGCCCCGGTTCGGTTCCCAGGCCCCCAACGCGGCTCGACGACGATCTCGACCGGTGTGGACGAGCAAGATGTCGCCAGGCTCGGTGCGAACACGCTGCGCCGCGCAGAGCGCGTCGAGCTCGCCGGGTTCGACGGCGTCGCCCGGCTCGAGCCACGCCACCTCGCGATGCCGGGCGATGTCGAGCAGGACGCCGCGACCGACGATTCCTCCGAAGCCGGCGTCGATGCCTCCGCTACGGGCGCCGCGGGTGGTGACGTCGGAGGCCGGGTAGCCGTTGTACATCTGGCCACCGACGAACACATGGCACAGGGCGTCGATGTGCGACACCGTCATGCCGTGGAACGCCACGCCCACGAAATCCATCGCCGCCTCGAGGGCGTCAGGACCGAAGGCGCCGCACACGTCGCCGCCGATCACCATGTGGTGAAGGGCCGGGTTCGGGTTGTCGATGCCGGGCCGGACGGCGAGGTCGCGCCCGCACGACACCACCCGGCCGTCCGTGACGAGCGCCGTGGCTCGCTGCACCCGTTCGGCGGTGAGCAGGTTGAGCGCGCCCCGCTGGTCGTCGGCACCGAAACGGCCCCAACGCTTGGCCAGGGCGAAGAGCTCGTTGCCGCGCTCGACGCTGATGCGGATCACGGGCTGGTTCACCACCGCCTCGCTCACGACGGCCTCGTCGGGAGGTCGTCGATGCGGCTGCCGAGCACGCCGGGCGCGTACTCGATGAGCTCGACGATCAAGCCGTCGGGATCTCGGCACGAGCAGACGTTGACGATGCCGGCCCGATAGGCCGACGCGGGCGCGGAGACGAACTCGATGCCGCGCGCCGACAGGTCCTCGTAGGCGGACGCCACATTGCGGGTTCGCAGGGCGATGATCCGGGGGACACGGAGCTCGCGGGGGATGTCGGGCGCCGGGCCCAACTCGGGCTCGAGCCACTGGATGAGGTCGAGGCGCGTGTGCTCCGGTCCGTCGCCGATCCCGAGCAGCGCGCCGCGACCCTGGGCGGCGGGCATCCCGAAGTTGCGCGCCACCATCGCGGGCCAGATCACGTCGCGGTTGTCGCGCAGGACCCGGAAGCCGAGGGTGGTGTAGAAGTCGAGTGAGCGCTCGAAGTCGGTTACCTCCACCGTGAAGTGGAAGATCGACTCCACCTGCCAGTCGTGCATCAGGCCACCCGCCGCGACTGTGACACCCAGTGCCGCTCCCGGAGCCACGTCTTGAGGCTCTTGCCGCTGGCGTTGCGCAGGACCATGTCGATCAACTCCCGGTCGATGTCCCGACCGTAGCGCCTCACCCTGCGTCGATGCGTGTACGGCGGCCCCGCCGGGACCACGCGCGAGCCGGCTGAGCGGCTCCGAACGCGCGCCCGTCCAGCACGGCGGCGGTGAGCTCCCTATGTCAGGCTCCCGAGGTGTCACCGCGAGTGGTAGCGATCGTGGTTCACCGAAATCGCCCCGATGCCGTCGCCGATACGGTGGGCCGGCTCCGGGCCCAAAGCGAATCCGTCTCCGTCACGGTGATCGACAACGCGTCGGCGCCCGAGCATCGGCGCCGGCTCGACGAGCTTCTCACCGACACCGCTGTTCTCGACGCCGGTGGCAATGCGGGATTCGGCCCCGGCGCCAACGTCGGCCTCCGTCGGTGGCTGTCCGAGGGCGGCGCGCCCTATGCCGTCGTGATGCCACACGACCCGATCTTCGGTGACGACGTCCTGGCCCGGATCGTTCGGGTCCTCGACGCAGATCCCACGATCGGCATGGCGAGCGCCGACGTCGGCGACGGCGCCACGCCGACGGTCCACCCGTGGTTGGGTGCCCTCGCCGGCCCGACGACCACGACGGAGGGGTTCGACGAGGGCGACTACGCACACGGAACACTGATGGTCCTGCGCCGAACCTGTATCGAGGACGTCGGGATGTTCGACGAGCGTTACTTCGCGTATTGCGAGGAAGCCGACCTGGGGCTGCGAGCCCGGCGAGCGGGTTGGCGCGTCGGTGTCGTGCGGGGCGCTGACGTCCACAACCCGGCCATGGGTTCGACTGCCGCGCTCATCGACTACCTGCAACTCCGCAACACCTACCTGCTCGTCCGAGACCACTGGGGGCGCGCGCACGCTGGTTTCCGGTTCGGGGTGGCCGTCGTCGAGCTCGCCGTTGGCGTTGTGTCACCCGGTCGCCGCAGCCCGTTCTTCTCGCCTCGCGCCCGGCTGCGGGCGCTGGTCGACGTGGCGCGTGGCCGCTACGGGGTGCCGCCCTCGTGGCTCTTCGCCACGCGTGCGATCGATCAGACCGGGATCGCCCCTGCTTCGACCGACGCCAGCCGGGGGCGGACGCGCAGGAGATAGAACGACGACACGATCACACCGAGCGGCACGACGAGGACTCCCATCAGGATCGACGCCATCCACACGACTTGGGACCGCTCGGCGAGGGCCCACACCCACGCCGGCCGGCGGGCGACGTCGAGCAGTGCCCACACCGAGAGCCCGAGCGGCATGCTCAGGACGATCACCACGAGCACTGCGACGACGTAGTCGTTCATGATCTCGGCTGGGCATCCAAGAAGTCGAGCGCGGACTCGATGAACGTGAACGACTTCGGGGTGGCGAAATGGTCGACGCCCTTCAAGGTCACGAGCCGGGCCTGGGGCAGAGCCTCCAGCAGCGGGTCGGCCGGTCCGGCGAAGTCCCGATCGCCGAGCACGACGAGAACCGGGATGGTCACCGGCGCCAGGTCCTCTCGTGTCAGCGGTCGCGACGGCCGACGCATGCACGCGGACAACGCCAGGCGGTCAGCCCCGGACTCCTCGGCGAGCTGGTAGAAGTGATGGGCCTCGACGTTCTCGGGATCGCCGCGACCTTCGATGGCGTCGGCGATCCCGAGACCGCGGTCGGAGTCGGTGCTGAACAGATTGGCGCCGACGCCGGCCACGACGAGTCGCTCGATTCGTCCGGGATGGTCGGCGGCGATCTGAAGCAGGGTCCGGGCCCCCATGCTGAAACCGACGGCGTCGACCGGTTCGTCCGGAAAGCGCGACAGCAGCTCCGCCTCGAGATGCTCGTACGCCTCGGGCTCGTGGGGCGCGGCTGCGGTGCCGTGCCCGAGGAGATCGAGCGGACAGATCGAACGTCCCGAGTCGGCGAGGAGGTCGAGCCATCCGGTCTCGCCCCAGGTTCGGGCCGAGGACGTGGCGAAGCCATGGACCAAGACGATCGGTGCGCTGCTCACTCCGACGATCGTACCGGGCGGCGGTGTCGAGGTCCGGCCCGCTCGGCGGCGGCGGCGCGAGCAACCTCGCCGATCAGGCAGCAGACGGCCACAACGCCGATCACGTGGACACGTTCGAACAAGATGGGCCAGTTGAAATCCGCCGGATACCCGTGTCGCCACTGCTGCCCGACGTGAAACAACGCGGTGAGCGCCAGCAGTCCGCCACCGACCAGCCCGGGGATCGGGAGGTCGCCGCCTTTGCGCAGCGGCACCGCGACCGCCGCACCGACACCGAGCGCCCACAGCGGCGCGTCGGGAAGGTTCAGCAACGTGAACGCCACCGCACCGCCGGTGATCAGCGCCAGGCGGAGCGGTGGGACCGGCTCGTGATTCCAACGACCGCGGCGCACGTACAGCCGCTCGGCCGCGGTTGCGGGCCCAGGCTTGAAGCGGCGCCCACGCCACGCGAGCACGATGCACGCCGCGATCGCGACAAGGCTGACCGCGATCGATCGGCGCACGACACGCTGCGGCGTCCACTCGAGATCGATCACCACGTCCCCGGCCGGCAGCTGGTCCGGATCGATCAGCCAGCCGTTGGCATACCCGTCGATCAGCGTCGGCGAGCCGAGGTTCTCGCCACCCCTGACGCGCGCTTCCCAACCGGCGTTGTGACTCTGACCGAGCACGAGCCACGTGAGCTCGGTGGGCCGTTCGATCCCGACGCTCATCGACGTGCGCCCGTCGTCGAGCACGTTGGTCGGCGAACGCGCCGGCGGCTCGACGGTCTCGTTCCCGGCGCTCGTGGGCTCGTGGCTCATCACGAGTCGATCGACATCGAGGCCGGTCGTTCGGCCCGGCGCCGCACGCACCACGGTCTCGCCCCGCCCCAGTTCGACGGTGCCACAGGCGGACAGGGCCAACGGCAGTGAGGCCAAAGCGTCGTCGACCCGGCCGCGGACACGAACCGCAACGGGACGACCATCGACGACGAGCAGACCATCGCGACAACGAGTGTCGATGCTCACCGGGGGGTCAGCGAGCACGAACCCGTCGACCGAGACGTCGATGACCGAGACCGGAAGGGCGTGGGACTCGCCGGTGTACCAATTCGGCGTCAGCCGGGGGATTATCTCCTCGACGGTCAGCTGGATCGAGCGACCCCGGGTCGGCTCGACCGGAATATCGACGCTGGTGGTGGTGGCGCCGGCTGGGTCGACGACCACAGCGACGCTGGCCACCGCGACACCGTCGATCGAGAGTCCGAGTCGTGACGGGACCGAGCGACGCGGCCCGGTGTCGAGCGTGACCGAAACCGACGAGACGACACGCGGTGCGACCCTCGTTGCGGACACGAACGCTCCTGGAGCGGGCGAGAACGTCGACGTCCACGACGTCGCCGGGTTGTCGTCGAAGGCCGCGGCCGCCAGCGCGAGCGGATCGCCGGGAAGCCGACCCGACGATGTGGTGGTCAACGCTTCACCGTCGATCGTCACGTCCCAGCCGGCAAGCTCGGCAAGAGTCGAGTCGTCGGCCCGGCTGCTGAGCCGCACGTCGCCCGCGACCGCTACGTCGTAGGAGGCCGGCAACGTGACCGCACGAACGATCGATCGCTCCGGATCGGATCGGGCCGGCTCGCGCGGATCGGTGCGCTCCCGCGTGAGGACCACGTCGAGGGTCGTCGTCGCAGGATCGTGGCCGAGGTGGTCGGCCCATGCGATCGGCAGTCGGATCACCTCATCGACCACGATGTCGGCGATCCCTACCTCGGCCAAGCCGACCGCACTGATGCCGAAGTACGTGGGTCGGGGGGCCACGTTGGTGGCCAGGATCTCTATCTCCAAGTGCTCGACGGCACGCGTGCTGAACTCGATCCGCTGCCCGGGCGACGTCCGGGACGTGTCGTCCAGCGCGACGTGCAACCCGTCACCACCGTCGAATCGAAGGGCCACCTCGGTGATGAACCGGTTGGCCGGCCGCTGGACCTGGAGCAGGTCGACGTGATCGATCATCACCGGTTCGTCGAGAAGGACCCGTAGTCGCTCGCCACGAGGCTCGCCGAATCCGCCGACGGTCCAGGCCGTGTCGGGGTCGCCATCGAGGGCGAGGACGGGCCGGTCCTCCGGCGTGTAGCTCACCCGGCTGCCGTACTCGCTGGCGGCCACTTCGGTCACGCCTCGATGCTCTGCGACCGTGCGGTCGTCGTCGCTGATGTCGTCGATCTCGCCGAAGACCGGCAGCCGGTTGTCGTTGGGGTCGTAGTCGACCGGCTCCGCTCCGGCCACCTCGGTCACGCCGTACACCTCGCGGATGGCCCCCCAACGCTGCGCCTGCTTGCGGTGCGAATCGGTGACGATGATGTGCTGATCGCCCGCCGCCACCGTCGCGAGCAGCTCGGGGTCGGCCACGACCGAAGTAGCGAATAGCACGGCGGCGTCGAGCGGCAGCACACCGGCACCGGCGGCATCGACGACGCCGCTCGGGTCACCGACGACGATCGTCGGCGACGCCGCGGCCACCGTGGTGACGAGCGGTCGCCTATCGGTCACCGGTAGCACGGCGACGGCGGGAGGATGGTCGCCTTGAGCCGACGCGTTGAGGGCCAGCTCGTCTATCAGCGGCTCCTCGGGGCCCGCGACGTTGGGCGGCTCGTCGGCGCCGAACTCGATCGGCGCGTCGAAGCCGTCGGCCTGAAGGAGCTGAGCCCATGTGGGCTGGGGTCGAGGCGACCGGTAGCGCTCGAACTCCAGATCGGCGCGGTAGACGACATCTCCCACGCCGAGCAGACGAGCGATCGGGGCGAGCGAATCGGGGTCGAACGTCCCCTGCTGGAGGGTCCGGTCGAAGGCACCGAGCAACGCTGCCGATGCGCCCGAACCGAACGGGACGAGCTCGCGGGCCGCGACCGGTCGGTCGATGAGGCCGGAGAGGATGGGATCGACCGTGTTGCCCCATCGGTAGGTCCCGAAGTCCGAGCCCGGGATCTCGAGAACGCGGCCGCGGTCATCCTGGCCATCGAGGAGCGCGGCGGCGTCTCGCCAGTAGCTCGGGATCTCCTCGGGGAACCGCAGGTAGGGCTCGACCAACTGCAGGGACCACAGAGCGGGCAGATTGGCTACCACCGCAACGCCGGCCACGACCCGGGTGACCATCCCGGGGCGGGGGCGGGTGCGGGAGAACGCGTTCACCGTCATACCGAGCATCACCGCCGTCGCCAGGGCGACCATCGGTACCGCTCGCGGCGTGCTCCGCAAGGCGAGGCCGGCATCGGTTTGGGTGAAGTCGCTGAAGATCTGCCCGAGCTGCGACGGATCGTCGAAGGGGTGGCCCGCGACCGACACGAGGGCACCGAACCCGGCCAGAAGGAAGAAGAACGAGCGATGGGCCCAGCGGGTGAACGCCGCGCCGACGACCGCGACGACCGGTATCGCGAAGGATAGGGCCAGGAGCCAGAGATGGTTGGTGTAGTCCTCGCTCGGTCGAACCCACGGCCCGAAGGTGTCGCGCCCGTAGAAGAACCAGTAGCCGAGACCGCGCATGACCTCAGGCGCCGACGAGGCATCGGCGATCACCTCGTAGGTCTCGGTGTAGCGCGTGACGGGCAGCGAGTATCCGGACTGGGCGACGAGACCGGCGATCCACCACAGGGAGCATCCGACCGATGCCACCCCGATCCGCAGTGCCGCGCCAGCAGCATGTCGCCAACTGGCCGTGCGCGCCACGAGACAGGCGTGAACCAACCACAAGACGGGTGCCAGCCCCACGAGGAGGAGCGACGTGGCGTTCACCGACCCAGCCGTCGTAACGGTGAGACCGAACAGCGCCGGGTGGCGCCAACCTCGCGACCGCACGCTGCGTTCGGCGAGCGCGATCATCCAGGGCAGCGCCGCCCAGGGGAGCAGCAGCACCGAGATGCGGGCCGAGTAGTGGAGCATGTAGGGACTGCACATGTAGGCGAGCGACGCGACGAGGAGCCCCGATCCGCTCCACCCGAGGGTTCTCAGCAGGTACCGCACACCCCACGCCGCGGCGACCAGGATGGTCGCCAGCCAGATCCGTTGGGCCACCCAGTCGGGAATCCCGAGGTGCTCGAAGACCCAGAAGAATGGTCCCATCGGCCACAGGTACCCGATGTTCTGGTGGGTTACCGTGCCCAGCCCGGTGTCGGGTTGCCACAGCGACGCCGCACCCGCCAACAGCTCGTCGGGATCGACATAGAGATACGATTTGGTGTCCGCGCCGACCCACCCCGGGCTGGTGGCGAGGAGCGGAACGTAGGCCAGAAGGGCCGGGAGGATCAGGTCGAGGTGACGCCGGGCCGCGGCCGCGACCCGCCTCACTGCGTCATGCTCGGTCGCTTCGCTTCCCTCATGGTCATCACTGGGGGCGGCGCCCCAGACCCCATCGGCACCCGGGGAGCTGCGCTCCCTGGGCTGCACTCGGTCGCTGCGCTTCTCATTGCCGCCGCTTGCGCCGGGCATCGGCGGCCAGGACCGCCAGGGTGTCGTGCGCGGTCTGGTCCCACGTGAACCGCCGGGCGTGGTCGAGCGCTCCGGAGCGCAACCGCTCGAGCCGCGCTCTGTCGTTGAGCACGGCCGCGAGCGCGCCGGCGAGATCGTCGTGGGAGTCGACGAGCACCCCGCTCGTGCCGTCGGCCACGGCGTCGATGTGGCCGGGTATACGGGTGGCGACCGCTGGTGTGCCGCAAGCCGCGGCCTCGGTGAGCGTCATTCCCCAGCCTTCGCTCATCGAAGCGCTCGCCACGAGCCAGCTGCGCCGATACAGGGCCACGAGCTCCTCGTCGGAGCAGCGCCCCCGCAGATGCACCCAGTCGTGGGCGTCGAGCGAAGCGACGCGGGCCGCGAGCCGGTCTCGCTCGGCGCCCTCGCCGACGATCGTCAGTTCGAGGTTCGCGACGTCTTGGCGAGCGACGGCGACCGCATCGACAAGCTTCTCAAAGTACTTCGAGGTCATCAGCCGCCCGACGGAAACGACCGAAGGGTATGGGGTCCGGTCGCCGGCGGGGGAGAAGCGAGCGTCGACGCCGGGCGGTACGACGGTGAGATACGACGGATCGAATCCGGCGCGCGCGACGAGGTTCTGTCGCGACGACTCCGACAGCGTCACGATACGGGTGCGGTTGTAGACCGCTGGCGCGACTCGCCGTTCGACGATCGAGCCGACACGAGCCGCGAACGGTGGCAGCACCAACGGCCACATGTGCTCGTGGAGGTGGTGCAGAAACACCATCCGGGGGCCGCGCGCCCACAGCGGCGTGAAGAATGGCACGCCGTTCCAGATCTCGACCAGGCCGTCGCGCTCGCCGTGGCGCCCGATCGTCTCGGACAACGCGGCCCGCGGGAACACCATGTACCGCCCCGCTCGCCGGATGACTCGATAGCCATCGCGCATCGACTCGGTCGAAGCACCCGGCGCATAGGAGGTGCGCATCGTCACCTGGATGCCGGCCTCGGCCCAGCGCGATGCGATGTTGGCGATGTGCAGCTCGGATCCGCCGGCTTCGGGATCCGCGAGGTCCCGCCAGGCCAGCACGTGGATGCGTTCAAGGCCGGCCTCGGCGGCGAGGTCGCCGATCTTCGCCAACGCGTCGCCGCTCATCAACCCGCTACCCGGCGTCGTTGTCGTGGCGTACCTCTTCGTGGTACTCCTCCTCGACGTTCACGCTCCACGTGTCGTGGGCGGCGCCGAGCATGTTCTCGACCGAGAGCATGGCCGTGTACATCGAGTGATCCTGGTTGTTGTACCGGTGCATGCCGTTGCGACCGACGGGGTACACGTTCGGGGTGTTCTCATCGATCCATGCGCGCATGACGTCGACACGCTGCTTGTACTCGGCGTCATAGATCGGATACGCCTTGGGCATCCGTACCACGAACCCCCGCTCCACACGGGCCGGGTCGAGCAAGCCGAGTTGGTTCATCTCCTTGCCGGCCCGGGCGATCAAGACGTCGTCATCGGCCGTCCACAACTCGTCCCCTTCGGTCACGAAGTACTCGAGACCGAGGCACGTGCGCCCCTCTTTGACAAGGTACGGCGACCACGATCCGAAGTTCTGCACTCGGCCGACCTTGACGTCGGGCGAATGGATGTAGATCCAGTTGTCGGGAAAGCCATCGGACTCGGGGACCACCAGCGCCACGGTGATGAAATCCCGGTAGCGAAGACCGTCGGCGGCAACGCGAACATCGGCCGGCACCGGCGGTTCCATGGCCTTCAACAGGTGAGGCAGCGGCATCGACGACACCACGTGTGAACAGGGGTAGGAGACATCGCCGTCGCCGGTCCGGGTCACCACAGCGGTGGCTCGACCATCGGAGTGCTCGATGCGAACGACCGGCTGCTCCATGTGGACCGACGCGCCGGCCGCGACCACGAGGTCGCGGCAGCGTTCCCACATCATCCCGGGCCCGTACTTGGGGTACTCGAACTCCTCGATGAGCGACGTGATGTCCTTCTGGTTCCGCTTCGGCATGATCGAGTTGATCACCGCCGTGATCAGCGACAGGTTCTTGATGCGCTGCGCGGCCCAGTCGGCCTGGATCTCGTCGGCCGGCATCCCCCAGAGCTTCTCGGTGTAGGTCTTGAAGAACGTGCGGTAGAGCCGCCAACCGAAGCGTGAAGCCGTCCAGCCTTCGAACGTGGTCATGTCAGCCGGCTTGCGCACCCGGACCCACGCGTAGGAACCGACGCACCGGACCGCTTCGATGATCCCGAGGTTGCGCAGGGCATTGAAGGCGCGCAGGGGATAGTCGTAGAACTTGCCCTTGTAGTAGATGCGACTCATGCGGGGCCGGAGCAAGAAGTCCTCCGCCGGGAGGATCTCGTGCCACAGGGCCTCGACCGGCGTCACCTTCGTGAAGAACCGGTGTCCCCCGATGTCGAATCGCCAACCGTCGCGCTCGGCGGTTTGGCTGATGCCACCGACCATCTCGGTCGCTTCGAGAACGGTAGCGGCCACGCCCTGCTTGCTCAGCTGGTAAGCGGCTGTGAGCCCGGCCGGCCCCGCGCCGATGATGACCGGTTGCAGGGCGGACGGGGGAGCGGACGAGGATGAGTCGGAGGTGCTGGTCATGGCCGATCGCGCGTAAAGGGACCCACGGGGCCCGCTGGATGGCAGACATCATAGGGTCCCGACTCGGACCTGCGCGGGTGGGCGAACGTGTCCCCGGTCGGCCGCTCTCGATCATCGGTCGAGTTCAGCGGGCTTGTAGCGTCCCGCGTCGTGTCGAAACGGATCTGGGCTGCACTGCTCGGGCGGCGGGCCGAGTGGGTGATCGTGGTGGGTGCGGTCGCGGCAGGTGTCGTGCTGCGATTCGTGGCCGCGAGCCCGGTGTGGCTCGACGAGGCACTGAGCGTCGAGATCGCCAGCCGCCCGATCGGGTCGATCGACGACCTGTTGCGCCACGACGGCCATCCGCCTCTTTACTACTGGCTGCTGCACGGTTGGATGGAGCTGTTCGGATCGAGCGACGAGTCCGCACGCGCGCTGTCGGGCATCCTCGGCCTTGGCGCTTGGATCACCGTCACGGTCATCGCCCACCAGCGCGGCGGAGCGAGAGCGGCTCGCTCGGCGGTCGTCGTGATGGGACTACTGCCCTTTGCCCTGCGGTACTCGTCCGAGGCGCGCATGTACAGCCTGGTGACCCTCGAGGTGGCGCTCGGGTGGCTGGCGCTCGAACGCGGCATGCACCGACCGACCATGCGGCGGTTGACCCCCGTCGCCGTCCTCACCGGCGCGTTGCTGCTGACGCACTACTGGACGATCTACCTTCTGGCCACCGTCGGCATCGGTTTGATCCTGCGCGCTCGGTCGGGTGGCGCCGATGCGTCCGGTGCCCGGCGGGCCATCGCCGCCATGGTTGTGGGTGGACTGACATTCATGCCATGGCTACCCGCCTTCCTGTATCAGGCCGAGCACACCGGCACGCCATGGGCGACGGCGGCCCGCCCCACCCAGGTTCTCGCCGAGACGGCCACCGGACTAGCGGGTGGATTGGCTCCCGAGTCCGTCCTGCTCGCGTTCTTCTTCGGAGTTCTCGCCGCGGCCGCCGCCCGGACTGATACCCGTTGGGCCCGCCGAGCCGGCGGCCTGGCCCTCGCCACCATGGTCCTCGGTTCCATCGCGGGCCTGGCGTCGAACAGCGCCTTCCAGTCTCGCTACGCCGCCGTGATCGTGCCGATGGTCGGCCTCGTCGTCGTGGCTGGAGTCGAGTCGATAGGGCGGCGCGACGGCCGTGTTGCAGCGCTGGCGGCGATCGCCGCGCTGTCGCTCGGTGCGACGGGTGTCGAGCTGGGCAACGACCGCAGCCAGAGCCGCGTGATAGCCGCGGCGATCGTGGCGCGGTCGAGTCCCGGAGAGCCGGTGGTCGTGTGCCCCGACCAGCTCGGCCCCGCGCTTCACCGCGAGCTCGACGGGTCGGGACTCGACCTCCTCGCCTACCCCGGACTCGGCGACGCCGCGCTCGTCGACTGGGTCGACTACGCCGATCGCCACCGCAACGCCGACCCGGAGGCCGTGGCGGAGGCCGTCCTCGCTCGGGCGCGAGGGGTCGCGGTCTGGTTGGTGTGGAACGACAGCTACCGGACCGTGACCGGTCACTGCTCGGGACTGGTCGAGGCGCTGAGCGTCCGCCGTGTCCCGCCCGAGTTGGTGGTGGCGGCCGCGCCCGGCGAGTACTTCGAGCACGCGAACCTCATGCGGTTCCCCGCCCGGTGAACGCGCGGGGCGCCGTGCGCCGCGAGATACGGGCCGTCCTGCCGGCGTTCCTGGTCGCTCGCGCCGTCGTCGCCGGCGCCTACGTGGTCATGACCGCGGTCGGATCGAACCGTCCTACCGAGTACGACGCCGGGCTGGTCGCCTGGGATGGGGGCTGGTACCGGGAGCTGGCCGACCACGGGTACGGGCCGCTCGGCGCGGCCGGCTCGCGGTTCTACCCCCTGTTCCCCTGGCTGTCCGGCGCAGTCGAGCGACTCACGCCGCTGCCGACGAGCTGGGCTCTGGTACTGGTCGCCAACGTCGCGGCCCTCGTGGCGCTCGTGCTGGCGCGACACGTCGCCATCGAGGTCGGGTCGCGCGAACACGCCGGGCTAGCCGTGTGGCTCACGGCGCTGTACCCGGCGTCGTTCTCGCTCGTGTGGGGCTACAGCGAACCGTTGATGCTGGTCGGGGTGCTCGGCGCCTGGCTGGCCGCTCGGCGAGACCGATGGGGCCTCGCGGCGACATTGGCCGTGGTCGCTGGTTTGGCCCGGCCGTCTGGCGCGGCGCTCGCAGTCGCCCTCGTGGTCGAGGCGTGGCCGGGGCTGCGTCGCGGGGGCTGGCGGGGCCGGGTGACACGAGCGGCGGCCGTCGCCGCTGCACCGGCCGCTGGCCTGGCGTTCACCCTGTGGGTGAGCGACGTGGTGGGGGAGTCCCTCGCCCCGATCAAGGCCCAGGACGAGCTCCGCGGCGACGTGGTGTTCCCCCTGTTGCGGGTCGTTCAGACGCTCGGCGAGGTCATCGATGACCCGCTCGGCGACGGGCTGCACGCCCCGTTTGCCTTGGTGCTCGTCGCGGCGTCGCTCGCGGCCTTTGTGACGCTGCCCCGGGCCCTGGCGCTGTACACCACCATCGTGATCGCGGTGTCCCTCGGTGCCGACAACCTCAACTCGCTCGAGCGCTACGGGCTCAACGCGTGGCCCGCCCTGCTGGTCATCGTGCAGGTTCTCGCCCGCTGGCCGCGGCCGGCTCGGCTGGCCATCGCGGCCTCGGGAGTGTCGATGGGCGCCCTGGCGTGTCTGGCGTGGAACGGCGACTACGTTCCCTGACGTGCGCTGCTCCTATTGTCAGCTATGTGACGGCGACATTTGAGTGTCCGAGATGCAGGGTCGAGGCGGCAGATGACTTCTACGGGCCGTGTGCGGCGTGCCGTGCCGAGCTGCGAGCGAGCTTGGGTGGCGAGGCACGCGAGGTTGAAACGGCCGAGTTCGAACCGAAGATGAACGTCACCCCCAACGCCGTGGCCACGAAGGACTAGCGGCCGGTGAACGGGCGGGAGGTCTCCGACGCGCTCGCATCGATGCATCCGGTGACGCGCGACCTCGTCGATCGGTTCGGTCCGTATCCGGTCGGGCGGCGGCCACCGGTGGCCGACCGCTTCGTTCACCTGGCCCGAGACATCACCTACCAGCAGCTCGCGGGCGCGGCCGCCAACACGATCTGGCGGCGGGTCGAGGCAACGATGGGTGGGGAGGTCTCGCCCGAACGCCTGCTCGCCACCCCCACCGAGTCGCTTCGCGCGGCTGGGTTGTCCGGTAACAAGGAGAAGGCGATGAGGTCGCTGGCGAGCGCGGTCGCCAATGGCGATCTGCCGCTCTCGCGTGTCGGCCGTATGGCCGACGACCACGTCATCGCCGCCCTCACGACGGTGTGGGGCATCGGGACCTGGACGGCCCACATGTTCTTGATCTCCGCGCTCGGGCGGCTCGACGTGTGGCCCACGGGGGACCTCGGGGTGAGGGTCGGGTTTGGCCGGGCCTTCGGGCTCGGGGCAACACCGAGCGAAAAAGAGCTCGGTCCCTTGGGTGACCCGTTCCGTCCCTACCGGTCGGCGGTCGCCTGGTACTGCTGGCAAGTGGTCGACGTCAAAGACGCCTGAACTGGGTGGGGTAAGGGGAACTGGGTGGGGGAGCCGGGCCGGTAGGCCCGGCTCCCCCACCCAGTTCGAGGGTCGAGGGTCAGTTGTCAGTCGCGTGGTGCAGGACGGTAGTCGTCGATCGGGGTGAGGCAGATGTTCTGGTCGTACGGGAACTCACGTGGGCACGGGAACTCCCACAGCAGCGTGTGGATCACGTCGGCCGTCTGCGTCTTGCCCGGGCGCACCGTCGCCGGCAACATGTCGTTGTTGTCGATCGGCCCCAGATTGGCCAGTGCGGCATAGATGTCCTCGCGGGTCGGGTTGTCTCCTGCGTCGTAGATCGCGCGAGCGGCCATGCGCACCTCGGTGCACGCGGTGATGGTCATGCCCCACGCCCCGGTCTCGGCTTGGGTCTCGGGCGCGTGGCTGAGCCCGAGCGGGCTGAACTGCTCGTACGTGTCATGGCACATGGCCTCGAACGGCAGCTCCTCGAAGCCCTCGGTCCGGTAGCCACCTGTGTTGGCTGAGTGGAGAATGATGGCGCCGTTGTACAACGCGCCGGCGGCCTCGCCGCCAAAGGCCACGACCTTGCTCGAAACCAGTTCGCCGGCCTGAGAGTTGAGGTCCGACGCGTAGAACTGCACGTCGCCGGGTGCGAATCCCTGGGCGATCATCTCGTTGAGGTACTGCGGCCACGAGATCACGTTGAGCGTGTTGAACACTGCCGTCACCCCGGCGTCGACCATGTTGGCCACCGAGTCCTGGAGCCCTTCGACGCAGCTCGATGAACCAGCGCAACCCAAGGTGTCGAACACCGCCACCTCGAGTCCCGCTTCTTCGAGGACGTCGATCAAGCCGGCCTGCACCGCCTCGGGTACACCCGGGGTGTCTGGTTGGACCACGCCGATCGTCTGACCGTCGAGCGCACCCGCAGCCACGAGGTCTCGGGCGAGGAACTCGACGCTCTCCTCGCTGGTTTGTGACAGAGACACCAGCCGGTCCGCGCCGCGCACCATGTACTCCTCGGTCTGACCTTGCGTCGAGATGAACGCCACGCCTGCTTCCTCGACGAGGCACAGGTTGGCCGAGCCCTGGAAGCCGCTGGAGTTCATCACGATCACACCCGGGACGTCCTCGGTGGCCTCGATGCACGCGGCGTTGCGGAGGGCGTCGATGTCGGCACCCTCGCCTCCGAGCGCGTCGACCTCGACGGTCTGCAGATCGATGAGACGGCCGCGGATGCCGCCGCAGTCGTTGATCGCGGCGACGAACGCCTCGAACATGTCGACTGGATCGCCGACCGGCACCCCGAAGCCGATGTCCTCGAGCTGCTCCAGCCGGGTGCGGAGGTGTACGAGCGTGATCGCCTCGGCGGTGATGCCGTCGTCGGTGTCGGTCAACTCGGCCGCCGGGTCGTGGGGCACGCAGAACTGGTCGAGTGACAAGAACGGGTGCGAACGGTCGAACGTCGCCTGGAACTCGGCGAAGATCCCGCCGCGCGGGTCGTCATAGGTGCCGGGCCCGGCGTCGTCACCACCGACCGTAGTAGTCGACCCGGCGGGTGCCTCGGTATCTACGGGTTCGGTATCGCCAGGCGCCTCGGTATCGCCGGTCGCGTCGTCATCGTCGTCCGCGCACGCCGCAGCCAACAGTGACACTGCGAACAGAGCGACGAGCAACCGTCGTGTACGTGAACCCATGAGCTTCCTCCCCCGTGGATCGACCGACCGTCGGCTCGACCAGGACGACCGACCATAGTCGCCGGCCGACCACCACAGCGAGCAGCGGCTGGCTGCTGCGTACCAGCGGTGAGCTAGGGTCACCGCCCGTCGCCAGGTCAAGCCGGGGGTGGTGTGGGTGATCGATGACGATAGTCCGGCCGCGTTGGCCGCAGCGGTGCTCGAGGAGGAGGCGCGCCGCCAGGCCGCGGAGGCCGAACGCTCGTCCGCCACGGTGTTGCCTGACGATCTGCTCCCGGGGGTCGGCGCGGCCGCCATGTCCCTTCGCGACGCCCTGCGCACCGGCGGGCCGACGATGGTCGTCGTGTTGTTCTTCCTTCACTTCATCGACGAGTTGCCGCGCACCATCCGCGTACTCGCCCCCGACATCCAAAAGACGCTCGGCGTCAGCGACACCACGCTGCTCGCGGTGCTCAGCTTCGGCGGGGTCACCTTGGTGCTCGGGGCCGTGCCGATGGCGGCCCTAGCCGACCGCGTCAAACGGGTGGCCATCATTCCGGTGGCGTCGGTGTTCTGGGCGGTGTTCATGTTCCTCTGCGGCGCCGTCGCCAATGCTTTCCAGCTGTTCGTGACGAACGCGTTCGTCGGCCTCGGTCTGGCCCACCGGATCCCCGTGTCGAGCTCGCTGCTGGCCGACACGTACCCCATCGAGGCTCGCAGCCGCGTGTTCGCGCTCGAGAACATGGGTCGCCCGCTCGCCCAGCTCACCGGTCCGTTGATCGTGGCCGGCATCGCCACCGCCGCTGGCGGCGACGAGGGGTGGCGGTGGGCGTTCTATGCCTTGGCCATCCCGCCGATCATCATGGCGGTGGTGGCGCTCGTGCTGAAGGAGCCGCCCCGGGGCCGATTCGAGCAGGAAGCCGTGTTCGGCCGGACCCTCGACCAGACCGCCGAGCTCCCGGTGACGATCAGCACCGCCTTCGCCCGCCTAAGAAAGGTCCGCACGTTCTACTTTCTGTGCGTCGGGATCGGCGTGCTCGGCTTCGCGTTGATCGCCATCCCGGTGCAGTTCAACCTGCTGCTCGAGGACAGCTACGGATACGACGCCCTCGACCGGGGCGTCATCGAATCCCTGCTCTGGCTGATGTCGCTGTTGGCGCTCCCGATCGCCGGCCGAACGTTCGACGCCCGCTTCCGCCGCGACCCGCCAGCGGTGATGCGCTTGGCCGGCTATCTCGTCATGGCAGCCGGGGTGCTCTATCTCATCGGGCTGCGGCTCCAGCCCATCGCGGCGCTCGTCGTGTTCCTCGGCATCGCCCAAGCCTGCGTTTCGGCGTCCTTCATCGCCGCGCCGTCGATCATCTCGGCGGTCGCTCCCTATCGGATCCGGGCCCAGGCGTTCGCCCTGGTGCCGGTGTTCATCTTCTTGATGGGCGGCTTTCTCGGTGGCCTGCTCGTGGGACAGATCTCCGACGCCTACAGCGAGCGCACGGCCATGACCGTCGTGGCACCTCCGGCCGCGGTTCTGGCCGGCGCGTTGATCATCTACGGATCGCGGTTCATCCGCGCCGACATCTCCCTCGCCGTCGAGGAGCTGCTCGAGGAGCAGGAGGAGATGAAGCGGATCAACGACCAGCCCGACGACGTGCCGGTGCTCCAGGTCCGCAACCTCGACTACAGCTACGGCCCCGTACAGGTCCTCTTCGACGTCGGGATCGAGGTGCGCGAGGGCGAGGTGCTCGCCTTGCTCGGTACCAACGGAGCCGGCAAGTCGACGCTGCTTCGCGCCATATCTGGGCTCGGTATCCCCGACCGTGGTGTGGTGCGCCTGCGTGGTCGCACGATCACCTACGCCGAGGCCGAGCGGCGGTTCGAGGCCGGGATCGTGCAACTCCGGGGCGGCAACGGCATCTTCGGTGAGCTCACGATCGGCGAGAACCTCCGCTCGGCCCTGCTGGCCGCCAACCTCACCAAGGCCGAGGTCGACGAACGCATCGCCGAAGCGCTCGACACCTTCCCCGCGCTGCGCGGGCGTCTCGGCGATCGAGCCGGTGACCTGTCGGGAGGTCAACAGCAGATGCTGGCCTTGGCCATGACCCTGATGCACCGGCCCGAGATCCTGCTGATCGACGAGCTCAGCTTGGGTCTGGCTCCGGTGGTGGTGCAGGAGCTGCTCCAGGTGGTGGAGCGGCTGAAAGAGAAGGGGCAGACGATGATCGTCGTCGAGCAGTCGCTCAACGTCGCTCTAGCCATCGCCGATCGAGCCGTGTTCATGGAGAAGGGCCGGGTCCGGTTCGAAGGCACCGCTCAGGAGCTGGTCGAGCGCGACGACCTCGCCCGCGCCGTCTTCCTCGGAGGCGAGGGCGGATGATCGAGCTCTTCGGTTTCGAGGTCGGCCAGCAGGACCTGCTGATCGGCCTGGTCACCGGTTTGACCTACGCGGCGTTCGCGGCCGGATTCCTGCTCGTCTATCGCTCGACCGGTGTCCTCAACTTCGCTCATGGCGAAACCGGCGCGTTCTGCGTCGCGCTGTTCGTGATGCTCGTCGTCAACTACGACGTGAACTGGTGGTTCGCCTTTGTGCTCTCCGTCGTCGCGGGCGCCGCCATCGGCATGGTCACCGAGCTGGTTGTCATCCGGCGCCTGTTCCACGCCCCGCGACTCGTGTTGTTGATCGCCACCATCGGCATCAGTCAAGTGCTCGTGTTCGCCAAGATCAGCCTGCCCAAGGTCATCACCGGCGGGACGATCCCGCTGCCGTTCGAGGTCACATGGGAACCGACGGCCGACCTTCGCATCCTGGCCCGAGAGCTCGTCGTCATCATCGTGGTCCCGGCGCTGATCATCGCCCTGGCGCTGTTCATGACCCGGACCCGATTCGGCCTGGCCGTTCGGGCGTCGGCCAGCAACCCCGACACGGCGCGAGTGTTCGGCACCAGTCCCCGGCGCACATCGACCATCGTGTGGACGATCTCGGGTGCGCTCGCGGCGACCACCGCCATCTTGATCGCTCCCCTCCAGGGCATCAACGCGGCTCAAGCGGGCACGGCCGCCATCGCCGAGCCGCTCCTGTTGAGGGTCCTGGTCGTCTCGCTCGTGGCCCGCATGAAGTCGCTGCCCCGGGCCCTAGGCGCCGGTCTGGCTGTCGGGGTCATCGAACAGCTCGTCAGATCGAACGTCGAATCGACGAATCGCTCCATCGTCGAGCTGTACCTGTTCCTCGCCGTGCTCGTCGTCGTCTTGTACTCGGGCCGATCGCGCATCGACGACTCGTGGTCGCTGTCGCCGCGCACGCGCCCGGTGCCCCAACGGCTCCGGCAGGTCTGGTGGGTGCGGAACCTGTCTTCGGTCGGGTTCGGCCTGCTGTTCGGGTTCTTCGCGCTCCTGCCGCTCGTCGTCACTTCAGCGAGCAGCACGTTCATCTGGTCGAACATCATCGTGTGGTCGATGGTCACGCTGTCGGTGACCGTCCTCACCGGCTGGGCCGGGCAGCTGTCGCTGGGTCAATTCGCGCTGGTCGGGGTTGGCGGGCTCAGCACACTCGCCCTCACGACCGGTCACGACATTCCCGTCCCCTTCGACCTGTTCGACCTCAGCCTCGAGCTTCCGTGGCTCGTGGCCATCGTGATCGCCACTGCGTTGGGGGTGATGACGGCGACGCTCGTCGGTCTCCCAGCCCTGCGCGTCAAGGGACTTTTCCTCGCGGTCACCACTCTGGCCTTCGCGGTGGCCGCGTCGAGCTGGCTGTTCGTCCAGGAGTTCTTCACGGGCGACTCCACGTCGCCTCGTCCGCCGGACAAGCCCGTCGTCGACTGGGGACCGCTCGAGATCGACTTCAACGAGTCCCGACGCGCCTACTACTACCTGTGCCTCGGTGCTCTGGCCTTGGCCGCGGCCATGGTCGCTCGCCTCAGGCGAACCGGTTTGGGACGCTCGTTGATCGCGGTTCGCGAGAACGAGGACATGGCCGCAGCCTCCACCGTCTCGCCCACGCGCATGAAACTCACCGCCTTCGCGCTTTCGGGCGGCATCGCCGCGTTCGCCGGTGGCCTCTATGTCACACTCCAACCTTCGCTCCAGCCGACCAGCCTGTTTCGCGCACGGGAATCGCTCGACGTGGTGGCGACGGCGATCATCGGAGGCCTCGGCACCGTCGCCGGCCCGGTTCTCGGCACGCTCTGGGTGCGCGGCCTCCCCGAGCTCATCCCAGATCAGCTCGACGACCTCGTGCGCCTCTTGACGAGCGACATCGGACTGCTGCTGTTGCTCATGTACTTCCCGGGCGGCCTGTTGCAGGTCTCCTACCGCGTGCGTGATCTCCTCTTCGACTGGGCCGAACGCCGCCTGCCCGAGACGTCGCCGACTGGCACGGCCGCCCTCGAGCGGGCGGTCCCGACCCGTCCCGAGCGTGTCGCGGTCAGCCTCGACGGGCGCCCCGCGCTCGACGTGCGCGACGTGACGGTCCGGTTCGGTGGCAACCGCGCCGTCGATTCGGTGTCGCTGCACGTGAACCCCGGCGAGCTGGTCGGTCTGATTGGGACCAACGGCGCCGGCAAGTCGACCCTGCTCAACGCCATCAGCGGCTTCCTGCGAGCCGACGGGCGCATCGAGGTGCTCGGGCGCGAGGTTTCGCATCAGCCCGCCGCGGCCCGTCACGCCCTCGGGCTCGGCCGGGGGTTCCAAGCCGCCCGTCTCTACCCCGATCTCACCGTGCGAGAGTCGGTGATGGTGGCCCTCGAAGCGAGGGAGCGTTCGCTCCTCGTGCCGTCGATCACCGGCCTGCCGCCGTCGCGCCGGGCCGAGCGACGAAAGCGGACAGAGGCTGACGAGTTGGTCGACTATCTCGGCCTCGGCCGCTACGCCGACCACTACATAGCCACCTTGTCGACCGGGACCCGTCGCATCGTCGAGTTGGGCAGCTTGCTGGCCGTCGATGCCCGGGTGCTCCTGCTCGACGAGCCCACCGGCGGGGTGGCCCAACGCGAGACCGAGGCGTTCGGACCGTTGATCAAGCGCATCCAACGAGAGCTCGACGCCGCGGTTCTGGTGATCGAGCACGACATGCCGCTGATCATGGCGATCAGCGATCGCGTCTATTGCCTCGAAGCCGGCAGCGTGATCGCCGAGGGGACCCCCGACGAGATACGCCACGACCCGGCGGTCGTCGCCTCGTACCTCGGCACCGACGAGCGAGCGATCGCCCGAAGCAACACCTCCCGCGCCTAGGAACCCGCGCCTAGGAGCCCGCGCCAGGGGTGAACGTCAGGCGCCCTCACCGATCAACGGCAACTCGTCGGGGCTCAGACATTGTCGGGCCACGCGTGCGGCGGCGACGAGGGCGGTACCGATGCCCGGATCGGCGAACAGCAGCTGCACCACGAGTGACGTTCGCAACTGCGGATCGTTCAGCACGACGTCGGCCGAGCACGCGGCCGAGTCGGGTCCCAGCCCGATGCCTTCGAACCCCGAGATCAGCGTGTCGCGGACATCGACACACCCCTTGACGAGCTGCTCGAACTGGTCCGCTTGATCGCCGAGCTCCTCGACGAGCGCGGCGGTGTCGATGGTGGAGCCCTCGATCCCGTAGGCCTCGACGCGTTCGTCGCCCCACGTGTCGCGCGCCGTATCGGCCAGGCAGCTGCCCGAGTCGCGAAGCGCCGATGCACCGTCGCCCAGGACCCCGGCCGCGTCGGCATAAGCGTTGTCGAGGCGGCCCTCGAGCGAATCGGCGCCAGCGCTCGCTCCTGAGCACCCGACCATGGATGCGGCCATCACGGCCACGACGAGGGCCGTGCGAGTCATGGGTCGGGACATGGTCTCCAGTGTGGTGCAATCGAAGTCCTAGACGACGGCACCGGTCAACGTGCCGGCGGCCGGTTCGGGTCGATGCCGTCGACCGACTGCGGTCAGCTAACCGTTACCCTGACCACGAGTGCCGGTCGGGCGAGGCGTTCGGACCGGATGCCAGCGAAAGGTTGACCGTGGACTACAAGAGCCTGCTCGGCGACGAGGCCGACGCCCTCCTCTCCTACAATGCCAAGGGCATCGTCCGCGACGATCTCACGCTTCCCGGTCCCGATTTCGTCGACCGGGTCTTCGCCCACTCGGATCGCAACCCTCAGGTACTGCGCAACATCCACGCCCTGTTGAACTCGGGCCGGCTGGGTGGCTCAGGGTACATCTCGATCCTGCCGGTCGACCAGGGCATCGAGCACTCGGCGGCGGCATCGTTCGCGCCGAACCCGATCTATTTCGATCCGGCCAAGATCGTCGAGCTGGCCATCAACGGCGGCTGCAACGCGGTCGCCACGACCTTCGGTGTACTCGGTTCGGTGTCGCGTCGCTACGCCCACCGCATTCCCTTCATAGTCAAGCTCAACCACAACGAGCTGATGACCTACCCGAACAAGTTCGACCAGATCATGTTCGGTTCGGTCGAGCAGGCGTGGGACCTGGGCGCGGCGGGCGTCGGTGCCACGATCTACTTCGGTTCCGACGAAGCGACCCGGCAGATCGTAGAAGTCAGCGAGGCGTTCTCGCAGGCGCACGAGCTCGGCATGTTCACGGTGCTGTGGTGCTACCTGCGCAACAGCTCGTTCAAGAAGGACGGCGTCGACTACCACGTGTCGGCCGACCTCACCGGTCAAGCCAACCACATCGGCGTCACGATCGAGGCCGACATCATCAAGCAGAAGATGCCCGAGAACAACGGCGGGTACAACGCCTTCGACGGTTACGGGAAGACCCACAAGTCGGTGTACAGCGACCTGACGACCGACCATCCGATCGACCTGACCAGGTGGCAGGTCGCCAACTGCTACATGGGCCGGATCGGCCTCATCAACAGTGGAGGCGAGTCCAAGGGCGCGGGCGACATGGCCGCGGCCGTGCGCACCGCCGTCATCAACAAGCGGGCCGGCGGCATGGGCCTCATCTCGGGCCGCAAGGCGTTCCAGCGACCGATGGCCGAAGGAATCGAATTGCTCAACGCCATCCAGGACGTCTACCTCGATGCGACGGTCACCGTTGCCTGACGAGCGTCCATGGTCGGCCAGCACCTGACCCATGTCCCAATCTTGGAGGCGGCGGCGATACAGTCGCCGCGGCTCTGTCGCGATCGGACTTCGCAACACCGTCCAACCTCCCGAGCCCGAACCGACACCGAACCACCCGAGGGGCCACGTTGACCGACCTGAGCGAACGCCCGACCGTTCGTGAGACCGACCATGTGGTCATCCGCTTTGCCGGTGACTCGGGCGACGGGATGCAGCTGACGGGCGAGCGTTTCACCAGCGCCAGCGCCCTGTTCGGCAACGACTTGGCCACCCTGCCCGACTTCCCCGCCGAGATCCGAGCACCCGCCGGAACCCTGGCCGGCGTCTCGGCGTTCCAGGTCAACATCTCTGATCACGACATCACGACGCCGGGCGATGCCCCGAGCGTGCTGGTGGTCATGAACCCGGCCGCGCTCAAGGCCGAGCTACAGAAGCTCGAAGTCGGCGGCACCGTGATCGTGAACACCGACGCGTTCGAGGAGCGCAACCTGGCCAAGGCTGGTTACGACACCAACCCGCTCGACGACGACACGCTCGACGCGTTCACGGTGATCAAGGTCCCGATGACCAGCCTCACCAAAGAGGTCTGCGGCTCGCTCGGCGTCAAGCCTCGCGACGCCGAGCGGTCGAAGAACTTCTTCGCCCTCGGGCTCATCTCGTGGCTGTACTCCCGCCCGGTCGAACCGACGATCACGTGGATCGCCGACCGGTTCAAACGCTCCGAGCTCGTCTTGAACGCCAACATGGCGGCGTTCAAGGCCGGCCACGCCTTCGGCGAGACCGCCGAGCTCACCGCCCACCGGGTACAGGTCCGCCCCGCCCCGCTCGAACCCGGTCGCTATCGCAGCATCAACGGGAACACCGCGCTGTCGTGGGGGCTGGTCGCGGCCGGCCAGCTCGCCCAGGTCCCGATCTTCCTCGGGTCCTACCCGATCACCCCGGCGTCAGACATCCTCCACGAATTGTCGAAGCACAAGAATTTCGGCATCCGCACCCTCCAGGCCGAAGACGAGATCGCGGCTATCTGTTCCGCCATCGGCGCTTCCTACGGAGGTCACCTCGGCGTGACGACGACGAGCGGGCCCGGTCTCGCACTCAAGTCCGAAGCCATGGGATTGGCGGTGAGCCTCGAGCTCCCGCTCCTCGTCATCGACATCCAACGCGGCGGCCCGTCGACCGGTCTGCCGACCAAGACCGAGGCCGCGGACCTGCTTCTCGCCATGTACGGACGTCACGGCGAAGCGCCGCTGCCGATCGTGGCCGCCTACAGCCCCGGTCACTGCTTCGAGGCCGCCATCGAAGCCGCTCGCATCGCGCTGACGTACCGCACGCCGGTGATCCTGCTCTCCGACGGGTATCTGGCCAATGGCTCCGAACCGTGGAAGATCCCCGATGTGTCGGCGCTCGAACCGATCCCGGTGATCTTCGCCACCGAACCCAACCACGTCAACGAAGATGGCGAGGCCAGCTTCTGGCCGTACCTTCGCGACGAGAAGATGTCGCGCCCGTGGGCCGTGCCCGGTACCCCGGGTCTGATGCATCGCATCGGTGGCATCGAGAAGGCCGACGGTACCGGCGATATCTCCTACGAGCCCGACAACCACTCGGCGATGGTGCACATCCGAGCCGATCGGATCGCGCGCATCGCCGAGGACCTGCCCCTGCTCGAGGTCGACGGGCCCGACGATGCCGAGCTCCTCGTGCTCGGTTGGGGCTCGACGTGGGGCGCCATCGCGGGAGCCGTGCGGCGCCTTCGCGCCGACGGTCGATCGGTGGCGCACGCCCACCTCGTTCACCTCAATCCGTGGCCGCGCAACCTCGGCCAGATCCTCGCGCGCCACCGACTAGTGCTGGTCCCCGAGCTCAACTTGGGCCAGCTCTCGCGCCTGGTCCGCGCCGAGTTCCTCGTCGATGCCAAGTCGGTCACCAAGGTGGCCGGCCAGCCCTTCACCGCCGCCGAGCTGGAACACGCGATCCTGGGAGTCCTCGATGCCTGAAACGCCCGTCACCGACGCCCCGGCCACGACCAAGAAGGACTGGGCGAGCGACCAGGAGGTGCGCTGGTGCCCTGGCTGCGGCGACTACTCGATTCTCACCGCGGTGCAGTTCCTGATGCCCGAGCTGGGCGTTCGCCGCGAGGACACCGTCTTTGTGTCAGGCATCGGGTGCGCGGCCCGCTTCCCGTACTACATGAACACCTACGGCGTGCATGGCATCCACGGTCGAGCGCCGGCCATCGCAACGGGACTCGCCGTGGCGCGGCCCGACTTGCACGTCTGGGTCGTCGGCGGTGACGGCGACATGCTCTCGATCGGCGGCAATCACCTGCTCCACGCGCTGCGTCGCAACGTGAACCTCACGATCTTAATGTTCAACAACATGATCTACGGCCTCACCAAGGGCCAGTACTCGCCGACCAGCGAAGTGGGCAAGATCACCAAGTCGACCCCGTACGGCTCGGTCGACCAGCCGTTCAATCCGCTCGGCGTCGCCCTCGGCGCGGAGGCGACGTTCGTGGCCCGAACCCACGACATGGACCGCCAACACATGATGGAGGTCTTCCGCCGAGCCCACGATCACAAGGGTGCGGCGTTCGTCGAGGTCCTCCAGAACTGCAACGTCTTCAACGACGGTGCCTGGGACACGCTGACCAAGAAGGACGCCCGCGACGACATGCTCATCAACTTGCGCCACGGCGAGCCGATCCTGTTCAGCGGCGGCGCCAAGGGCGTCGCCCAGGACCCGACCGGAGGGTTGCATGTCGTGTCCGTGGATGAGGTCGGCCTCGACCGGATCCTGGTGCACGACGAGGCTCGAACCGAGCCTTCGGTGGCGTTCGGCCTGGCCCGGCTCTCCAACGGCGTGAACGAGCCGACGGCGGTGGGTGTGCTCCGTGCGGTCGAGCGTCCTGAGTATGCACTCGAGACGAACCGGCAACTTGCCGATGCGCAAGGGCGCATGGGCGCCGGCGATCTTCACGCCCTGTTGCACAGCGGAGCCACCTGGGACGTGAACTGACCGCCGCGGTGACTCGGCACTCCTGGGTCATCGACCTCGACGGGGTCGTGTGGCTGGGTGGCCGACCCATACCCGGCTCTGTCGATGCCGTCAACCGCCTGATCGAGCGCGGGGACCACGTAGCGTTCGTCACCAACAGCTCCTGGTACCGCATCGCTGAGCAGGAGTCGCACCTCGCGGCGATCGGCATCGACCCCACCGGGCGGGTCATCACCTCGGCCCAGGCGGCGGCGACGTGTTGTGAACCGGGCGAGCGAGCGGCCGTGCTCGGCGGGCCGGGCCTGCTCGAAGCCCTTCAGGCCCGTGGCGTCACCGCGATCACCCTTGCCAGCGCCTCTGCGGGCGAGGTCGACGGGGTCGACGTCGTCGTGGCCGGCATCGACCGGCACCTCACCTACGCTTCGCTGGCGACCGCGGCCAGCTTGATCCGAGACGGAGCGCGGTTCGTATTGTCCAACGGCGACCCGACCTACCCGACGGCGGCCGGACTCGAACCGGGAGCGGGCACGATCGGCGCGGCGTTGACGGCGGCGTCGGGGGTCACACCGATCGTGGCGGGCAAACCATCCCCGCCGATGGTCGCCTTGGTCCGTCACCGTCTCGGACCCGACGGCACCGTCGTCGGTGACCGGCCCGATACCGACGGGTTGTTCGCCCGCGCCCTCGGGTACCGCTTTGCGCTGGTGCTGTCGGGCGTCACCGGGCCCGCTGATCTGCCCGTCGAGCCGGCCCCGGACAGTGTCAGTCCATCCCTGGCCGACGCTGTGGGTGATAATGCCCATTTTGGCGGTGACGCCGGGTGACGGCTTCGCTGGCGGGGTAGTCTCGCGGTCAGGGCGAACACGAGGGAGAAGCGGCCGGGGCCGCGCCATCACACTGTGGAACGCAATCACACTGCGGGACGAGCACTTCTCAGAAGAGGCGTGGCGGGACTCGTCGTGGCTGCGTTCTTGTTGCTGGCCGTCCGCGTCGGGTCGAGTGAATCGGCCCAGGTGACATTGCAGGCTCCGTCGGCCTGGCTGGCCACGGCGGTCAACGGCACCGTCGTGCAGGCCAATGCCATCGACGGCGCGATTCTCGCCCGAGTCGACATCGGCGAATCGGGCCACTCCATCGCCGCGGTGAACGTGCGCGGCGGCGTGGTCGTGCTCGATCGCAACGACAGCGAAGTTCGCGGGATCGACTCGGTCTCGCTCCAGGTGAACCGGCGGGTGGCCACCGATCCCGACGGCCGACTCCTCGACCTGTTCGGCAACGACGACAACGTCTTCCTCGCCGACGCCGACGAGATCCACGTTCTCGACCCGGCGACGTTGGCCACGATTCAGACCGTCGATGTGGGCGCCTTCGTCTCGAGCGGCGTCGTGGATGCCGACGGAACGCTTTGGGGCCGAGACGACTTTGGGACGAATCTGCTGAGGGTCACCGCCGACAGCTTCACCCGGTCGACGATCGCGCCCGGCGACTCAGTGTTCACGAGCAACGGTCGCGCCTATCTCGCTTCGAGCATCACTCATGACATAGCGGGACTCGCTGGCGGCGGGTCGATAGCCAGCTGTCTGCCGGCCGAGCTCGGCGAACTGCTGGTTGCCGCCGGCCCCGCTGACGAGGAGGCAGGGCCAATTCTGGTGACCGACAGCGCGGGCTCGATGGTCGTCGTGGTCCACCCCGAGTCGAGCACCTGCGAATCTGTCGTCCTCGACCCTCCCATCGGGCAGGTCAACGCCGTGGCCGTCGATGGCGGCTACGGCTACTTCGTCGACAGAGCCGCGGGGTCGATCTGGACCATGCACCTGCCTACCTCTGTCGAAGCCGCGCCGGGCGACATCGAACGTCTCGCCGTGGGTCGCAGGGATGCCGATAGCGAGTTGGTGAACCGTGACGGCACAGTGTGGTTCAACGAGATCGACGGGAGTTCGGCCGCGGTGCTCGACGGTGGCGACCTGCTCACCGTCGAGAAGGTGTCCTTCGCTGCTCCCGATTCCGATGTGGGCATAGAAGCCGAGAACGGTGATCTGATCTTGGTTCCCACCGATTCGGGTGGAGTTGCCGTCAGCGCCGCGCTCGACGAAGCCGCCGACGCCGCCGAAGGTGACGGGAGTAGCGGCGCCATCGGCGGAGTGGCGGTTCAAGAGGTCGTCGAGGCTCAGCCGGTCGCCGAGACCGATCCGGAGCCGTCCGCGGCCGACGAGCTCGACGCCAACTTCTCCTACAGCGCCAATGTGGTCCGGGTCGGGGAGACGATCTCGTTCAGCGACCGCTCGACGGGCAACCCCTCGAGCTGGATCTGGACGTTCGGCGACGGGACGAGCGTGACCGGGCCCGAAGCGACGCACTCGTGGAGCCAAGAGGGCGTGTATCAGGTGGTCCTGACCGTCGACCGGCCCGGTGCGACCTCGACCGAGTCGCTCGCGGTCACCGTTTTGCCCATCGACAGTGTCGTACCCCCGACCGCGGCGTTCACGCTCTCGTCGTCGTTGGTAGCCGTCGGCCAGCAAGTGCGATTCGCGAGCACGAGTACGGGGTCGCCCACATCGTTGCTCTGGACTTTCGACGACGGTCTCACGTCGGGCGGATCGACCACGGCTCACAGCTGGTCCCAGCCCGGTTCCTACACGGTGACGCTCGTCGCAACCAACAACATCGGATCGAGCCGGGCATCGGCCAACATCACCGTCGTCCCGGCGGCGGGACAGACGCCGCCTGCGGTTACGATCGCCGCGTCGGCGACCTCGGTCAGCTCCGGCACGCCGATCGAGTTCACGGCAATCGTGACGGGATCGGCGACTTCGATCACGTGGTCATTCAGCGACGGCACCAGCGATTCCGGGCCGCGGGTACGCCACGCGTTCTCCGCGCCCGGCACCTACACCGCGACCGTGACGGCCGCGAACGCGGCCGGCGCCGCGACCGACACGGTATCGATCGTCGTCGATCCGGGCGCCTTGGCGCCGACGGCGCGCTTCGTGTGGTCCCCCACATCGCCGGTGACCGGTCAAACCGTGACGTTCACCAGCATCTCGTCCAACAATCCGACGACTCTCACCTGGAGCTTCGACGACGGCACCTCGGCGACCGGAGCGACGGCGACCCGGGCGTTCACGACTGCCAGGACCTATCGCATCTCGCTGACGGCCACCAATGCCGCGGGTTCGGACACCGCCTCGGTCAACCTCGTGGTCGGGACCGGGGCGGTCGCCCCCGATGCGCGCTTCACCGTGAACCCTGCCGCCCCTCGCGTCGGTGACATCGTGCAGTTCGTCGACACCTCGACGGGCGCGCCGACGTCGTGGCAGTGGGCGACCTCCGATGGCCAAACCTCATCGGTGCAGAACCCCACCCGCGTGTTCACCGCGCCGGGTAGCTACCAGGTCACGCTCACGGCGAGCAACGCCGCCGGCGTCGACTCGGCAACAGCGACGGTGGTCGTCCTGCCAGCAGTTCCGGTCGCGAACTTCACCATCACGCCGGCGGTGCCACGATCGGGCGTTCCGGCTCAGTTCACCGACACGTCGAGCGGATCGCCGACGACGTGGCTGTGGAACTTCGGCGACGCCTCGACGTCGACGTTGCGCAATCCGGCCCACACGTTCGTAGCGGCCGGGACCTACACCGTGACGCTCACCGTCACGGGTCCGGGCGGCACCAACTCCAAGGCGCAGGTCGTGGTCGTGAGCCCGCCGGCCCCCGTGGCGAACTTCACGGCGGTGCCGTCCCCGGCCGATGTGGGTCAAGTCGTGGTGTTCAACAGCACGTCATCGACCGGGACGATCACGCAGTGGTTCTGGGTCTTCGGTGACGCCACGACCTCGACGTTGCCCAACCCGGCAAAGATTTACACCGCCGCGGGCAACTACGACGTCGTCCTCACCGTCACCGGTCCCGGTGGAACCGACACCCAGAACCGGCGAATCGTCGTGCGTCAGCCGACGACCCAGGCCAGCTTCACAGCGTCGCCGAACCCAGCGTTCGTCGGCGACACCGTCACGTTCACCAACACCTCGACCGGTGGGGGCACGTGGTCCTGGAACTTCGGCGACACCGGTACCGCCAACACCCAACACGCCACGCACGCGTACCTCACCGCGGGCGTCTTCCCGGTGACGCTCACCGCCACGGGCCCGGGTGGTCCGAGCGTCTTCACGGTGCCGATCACGATCACCAATCGGCCACCGGTCGCGGCGTTCGCCTTCCTGCCCGCCGCGCCGCTCGCCGGTCAGACGGTGACGTTCACCAACACGTCGACGGGCTCAACGTCGTGGTCGTGGAACTTCGGCGACACCGGCACCGCCACTGCGCAGCACCCTGCGTACGTCTTTGCTGCTGCGGGGGTGTACCCGGTGACGCTCACCGCAACGGGCCCGGGTGGGACCAACGCCGTCACCGTCAACATCACCATCGGCGCCCAGCCCCCACCAGTGGCCGGATTCACGTTCCTCCCCGGCGCACCGCTGGCCGGGGAGCTGGTCTCGTTCACCGACACGTCGACCGGCGCGACGGGCTGGTCGTGGGATTTCGGCGATGGCGGCGTCGCCACATCTCAGAATCCGAACCACAACTACGCGGCCGCCGGCGTCTACACGGTCACGCTCACAGTGACGGGTCCCGGCGGCTCCGACGTCCATCAGGTCGTCGTTACCGTCAGCTGACGGCCAGCTCCCACGTGCAGTACCGTCGCGCCCATGGCAACCACGGTGACCTTCGCTAGCAACGGCACGACAGCGAGCGGCTACCTGGCCTTGCCCCCGAACGGCCGGGGCCCCGGGGTGCTCGTGATCCAGGAGTGGTGGGGGCTCGACAGCGGCATCAAGGAGATGGCCGACCGCCTCGCCGCCGACGGCTTCGTCGCGCTCGCTCCCGACCTGTACCACGGCGAGCTCGCCGCCCACGACGAGATGGACAAGGCCGGCTCACTGATGGCGGCCCTTCCCCCCGACCGCGCCGGCCGGGACATGAGCGGGGCGATCGATTTCCTGCTGGCCAACGACGTCGTAGCGGGCGACGGAGTGGGTGTCGTGGGGTTCTGCATGGGCGGGATGTTGTCGTTCCTGATCGCAGCCAACCGGCCCGACGCGGTGCGGGCGGTGGTGCCGTTCTACGGGTTCCCGCAGGGCGACGCCGAGCCCGACTGGAGCGCGCTCGGCGCCAAGGTCCGGGGCCACATGGCCGAGCACGATGACTTCTTCCCGCCCGCCGCCGCGCACGCGCTCGAGGCCAAGTTGCGGGCCCTCGGCAAGGACGTGGTGCTCACCGTGCATCCGGGATCGGGCCATGCGTTCATGGGTCCGCACAATGCCCTCGGTACGCACGACGCCGGCCTGGCCGCCAGCGTCTGGCCCGACGTCGTGGCGTTCCTCCGCGGCGAGCTGGCGGCTCCGTAACCGGCTTCTCGTCAGACGAGCAGGCGTGAGTTGTCCCAGGAGAGCGTCCGGGCCTCGGGTTCGAATCGAACGATGGTCATCGGCATCGCCGCGTACGCGGCTCTCGCCTGACCCGACATGGCGGCACCCTTCGAACGGAACCGGTCGTACTTGCGGTCGAGCTCGGCTCGAACCGCGGCGTGCACGCCCAACTCGTCCTCGGGCACCACACTTGCGACTCCCGTGAACTCGACCGCCTTGAGGTCGCGCCAGTAGTCACCGGACTCCACGAGGAACGACGCCCGGGAGTCGGCCCGGACCCGGGCCAACTTCTTTCCACGCGTCGAGATGTAGATCAGGCGTTGCACGACGGCGAACCAGACCGGCAACGTGACGGGCGCGCCGTCGCGACGCAGCGTGGTGAAGATTCCCGTGTGAGCCTCGGTCACGTAGTCCCACGCCTCGTCGGCGTCGAGCCGGACCGAGCGTCGCGGTCGCTCGGTCGTCACGGCTGGAGTGTATGCGCGCTGGACCGGGGGTCGTGGTCGCCGAGGCGAGCCGCCAGGTCATGCAGGGCGCGGTCGTGGGCCGAGCCGCCGAGGTACGGGCGGATCGCCTCGACCACGTACTCGTGGCCGCTAGGCGACGGGATCGGTCCCGGTTCGTCGTCGACGAACCGCACGACGTCGTAGCGCCCCAGGAGCTCGGCGATGTCCCAGCAGTCGTCGACGCAGTCGCGGGACTTGTCGTGATAGGAGCTGACGAATGCGCCGATCCCGTGCAGCTCGGCGCGCCGCCGCGCGTAGTCCGCGCCGCCCGCGCTCCACAGCACGATCGCCAGCCCGAGCTGCGCTAGGTGGCCGAGAAACTCCGCGGCATGGGGTCGCAGCACCTGGCCGGACAGCGAGTCGATCAACGTGCCGTCGACGTCGAACACCCAGGCCTCCCGCTTTCTCGTGTGCTCGTCGTCGAGGTCCATCGGGCAAGTCTCACGCCGTGCGCGGCGTGCGGCAACGCGTCGCGCCGGGGCGATAGCTTCACGGGGCGCTGAAGTACCGAGTGGCGCTCAAGTCGTCTGGCCGGATGCCGATTGTGGAGCGTGGACAGGGTCGGTTGTCGCGCTCTCCCCTCGAGTGGGCACCGATGAGCCGCCTCAGCCGGTTGGTGATTCCGGTCGCGACGGTGCTCGTCGTGTTCGGGTCGGCCAAGCTTCACGCTCGCCATGTCGGCTACGACCTCTCCGAGTCACTGCGGCTGACATGGATCTCGCTCTACGCGGTCCTGCTTCTCTTGTCGACCTACGCGGTCGGCCTGCCCGACCTGACGCGAACACGCCGGACGATCGTGGCATCGTCGGTCGGCGCGTGCGGACTGGCGGCGATCGGCATGTCGCTCGCCACGCTCGGGCTCGGGACGGGGTTGTTGCCTCGATTCGTCGTGTTCGGCAGCGCCTTGGTCCTCACGCCGGTGTACGTGCTGAGCGCGCTGATGTGCACCGACAGTCGGAGCCGGGCCCAGCAGCGCGATCGCGTGATCGTCGTCGGTAGCTGGACCGACGCGGCACAGTTGACGGTGGAGCTCGACGAATCTGCCGAGCGGCCGGCTCAGGTGATCGACGTCCTCGACGTCGAGTCCGCGTCGTCAAATGCCACCACGCGTCCTCTGGTCGAGGCGGCGACGATGGGCGAGGCGACCGTAATCGTGCTCGATCGTGAGGCCCAGGTCGTCCCGTCGATCGTCGATCAGGCCGCGGAACTCCACGAGCTGGGGCTGCGGGTACGAAGCCTCTCACTGTTCTACGAGGAGTGGCTGGGCAAGCTGCCGGTGTCCGAGCTCGAACGGGTGTCGCTGATGTTCGACATCGGCGAGCTGCATCGAGCGCGCTACGCCCGGGCCAAGCGCCTGGTCGATGTCTCGCTGGCATCGGTCGGACTCCTGGTGCTCGCGCCGGTGCTGCTCCTCGCGCTCTTGGGGAACGTGGTCGGGAATCGTGGGCCGCTCTTCTTCGTCCAGGCCCGGGTGGGCAAGAACGGCCGTCAGTTCCGGATGATCAAACTGCGCACGATGCGGCCCGACGGCGACGGTGCCACCGTGTGGACCCGTATCGACGACCCACGGATCACGGCGTTCGGACGATTCCTACGGCGCAGCCACCTCGACGAATTGCCGCAGGTGCTCAACATTCTCAAGGGCGACCTGTCGATCGTCGGGCCGCGACCCGAACAACCCCACTACGTGGCCGAACTTTCGACGAAGCTCCCGTTCTACGCCATGCGCCACACGGTTCGCCCGGGGCTGACCGGCTGGGCGCAAGTGAAATACGGCTATGCCGGCGACGACCGCGACGCGCTGGAGAAGCTCCAGTACGAGTTCTATTACCTTCGCCGGCAGGGGTTGATGCTCGACGTGCGGATCGTGCTCCGCACGATCCGTTCGGTGCTCGGTCGCGACGGCCGCTGAGCTTGCGATCGCTACTTGGGCGGGAGTCGTGCGCCGCCATCGACACGTATGACCTCGGCGTTCATGTAGTCGTTCTCGACGACCGACATGACCATCGACGCCAGCTCGTCGGCGGTTCCGAGTCGCCGAGGAAACAGCACGCTGCGACCGAGCGAGCCCTTGAACGCCTCGGCGTCGGGGCCGTAGCCGTATATCGGCGTGTCGATCAGGCCTGGGGCGATCGTGTTCACCCGGATACCGACCGCGACCAGGTCGCGGGCGATGGGCAGGGTCATCCCTACGATTCCACCTTTGGAGGCCGAGTAGGCCGCTTGGCCGATCTGGCCGTCGAACGCGGCGACCGACGCCAGGTTGACGATCACGCCACGCTGGCCGTCGTCGTCGATGGGGTCGGTCGTGGCCATCTGCGCGGCCGCGAGGCGCAGGCAGTTGAACGAGCCGATGAGGTTGACGCGGATCACCCGTTCGAAGTAGCCGAGGTCGAGTGGCTGATTGTGGCGATCGATCGTGCGACCCGCCGCGCCGATGCCGGCGGCGTTGACCAGCACCCGAAGTGACCCGAGCTCCATGGCCGCGTCGATCGCCGCTGACACCTGTCCGACGTCGGCGACGTCGGCGGCGACGAATCGGCCGTTGACGTCGGCGGCGACGCTTCGCCCCTTCTCGGACTGGAGGTCGAGCACGACGACCCGGGCACCGGCGGCGGCGAGGCGACGGGCGCACGCCTCGCCGAGCCCTGACGCGCCGCCGGTGACGATCGCCGATGCACCATTGACGTCCACTGTCAAGATCCCGTCGTCGGGTCAGAGCGCGATCGGGCTGCTGGCCGGGCCTCTGACGATGTTGGTCTCCACAAAGGTGACCGCGTCGGGGTCGACATGCCACGTCGGGAACCGCAGGCCGATCGCGATCGTCTGACCGGGCATCGTCTCTCGGAGGTCCGAGCTCATGCGCAAGATCGTCTTCGCCGTTGTTGGTTTCCTCGTCGCCATGGCACCCACCGCTGCCCACGCGTGCGGCAGCCTGATCGCACCGAATGGCGCGGTCCGACTCGTCCGAACCGCCACGTTCGTCGCATACCACGACGGCGTCGAGCGTTACATCACGAACTTCGAGTTCGAGGGCACGCCGACGTCGTTCGGGTCGATCATCCCGCTGCCCGGCCGGCCGTCGGTCGCGCCCGAGAAGGCGGGGGAGTGGACCCTGCAGCGTCTCGACCAGGAGGTTCGGCCCCAGCTGGAGCTCGCGGCAGCTCAGGACGGACGCGCGTTCGCGAGCGCCGACCAATCTGTCGAGGTGATCTTCGAATCCCAGATCGACTCGCTCAACGTGCGGGTGCTGGAAGGCGGCGGAGCCGAGGTCGCTGAATGGGCGACCGAACAGGGGTTCGTGCTGTCCGACGACGCGCCGAAGGTGCTCGACCGCTACTCACGCGACGTCTCTCCGTACTTCGCCGCCGTCGAATTCGACGCGGAGTTGGCGGCCACGACCGGCGTGATCTCGGGCGACGGAGTTCCGGTGATGTTCGAGATCCCGCTCGACGAGCCGTGGGTGCCGCTGGAGATCTTGTCGGTGGCCAAGCCCGACTTCGAGATCGTCGAGGCCGACATCTACGTGCTGACCGATATCGAGCCCTCTATCCACGCCGGCCCGGGCGTCGACCTGGTCCGATCCGAATGGGCATCGGAGCTGTTGCTCGACGACCTCCGGTCCGACGAGCGGATGGAATGGGTGCCCGAGACCGCATGGTTCAGCTATCTGACCGTCGCGACCGAGGCCGCTGACCTCGACTTCGATCTTCGCATCGACGCCACCCGGACGCCCCGCGAGACCCGAACCGAGCTGGCCACCGTCGGAGCAATCCTGGAACGCGTCGACGACGGGGGAGACGCCCACGTCCTGGCGTGGTTGCTCGCCGGCGTTGGTGTCGCCACCGCGGCGCTCGCCCTCGTGGTCGCCGCGCTCCCTCGTCGGAGCGTCCTCTCGGGCTGATCGGGGGCTACGGTGCGGTTGCATGGACGAGCTGCGCGTGACCGTCGCCGATCACATCGCCACCGTCACCCTCGACCGACCGCCAGTGAACGCCATCACCGGCCCGGTCATGGCGGCCATCCGCGACGTCTTCACATCGTTCGCCGACGACCGAGACGTGCGGGTCGCCATCTTCACCGCGGCCGGGGACCGGGCGTTCATGGGGGGCGTCGACCTCGATTGGGTGGCCGATCGGGACCGAGGCGATGACACGCCGCCGAGCATCCTGATCGATCGGGGCCGCCAGGCTCGCGACGCCATGTGGGCGATAACCGACTGCGCGGTGCCGGTGATCGGTGCGATCAACGGGGCCGCGATCGGTGCCGGCCTCGCCTTCGCGGCCTGCTGCGACATCTTGGTGGCCGCCGAGTCGGCGGTGTTCGCCACGACCGAGATCAACGTCGGCCTGCTTGGCGCCAGCAGCCACCTCCGCCGGCTGGTCGGCAATTACAAGGCCCGCGAGATGTTCCTGCTCGGGGAAAAGGTGCCGGCGCTCGAGCTGTACCGGCTCGGTGCGGTGCGCTCCGTCGTCCCGAACGACAAGTTGATGGCCACGGCCCGGGACCTGGCGGTCGATCTGGCGTCCAAGAGTCCAATCGCCCTCCGGTTGGCCAAGGAGTCGATGAACCGCGCCGAGGGCCTTCCGCTCAAGGAGGCCTACCGGACCGAACAGGAGTACACGGCGCGCTTGAGCGGGTTCGAGGACTCGGCCGAGGCGCGCCGCGCCTACCTGGAGAAGCGCCCGCCCGACTTCAAGTGGCGGTGACCCACCACGAACCCGCGTCGATGCATGAACGCTCGATGTCCGATCGGTTTCGCTCGCCTGCTGGCGCAGGCGAGTAATGCCACTGTCACATTGGAGGGCTCGCCTATCGGCTCGCCCTCTAAGCTCACTGGAGGTCCGGGATGTTCTTCGGGATGAACTCCGGCCATGCCATACCATCGATCTCGAGGATCTTGCCGCTGACCCACGACGCGGCTGGTGACGCGAAGTACAACACTGCGGCGGCGATGTCCTCGGGCCGACCGTTGCGGCGCATGGGGGTCCGCTCGATCATGATCCGCCTGACGTCCGGGTCCATGCGCTCGAGGAAACCGACGAGCGCCGGTGTCTCGATGGCGCCAGGCAGCACGGCGTTGACGCGGATGCGAGGCGCGAGGTCGGCAGCCATGAGCCGAGTCATGTGCGTCAGGGCCGCCTTCGAGGTGCCGTAAGCGACCGTGGCCCGCTTGGTCTCGACGCCGGTGACCGATCCGATGTTGACCACCGCGCCGCCGCCCCGGGAAAGTAGATGAGGCGTGGCCAGCCTGGTCAGCTCAAAGGCCGATACCACGTTGAACCGGAACGCCCATTCCAGATCCCCGATGGTCGTGTCTAGGAACGGTTTGGAGTTCGCGCCGCCCGCGTTGTTCACGACGACGTCGACGCCACCGAGGTCGGCCACGACTGCTTCGACGAAGGCGGCCAGCGACCCGGGTTCCATGACGTCGCCCGGGAAGACCAGTGCTCGCCGGCCACGATCGCGCACCATGCCCGCCACGAGATCCAGGTCGGCCTCGGTGCGAGCGAGCAGCGCCACGTCGGCGCCCGCGTCGGCCAACGCCAGGGCGATCCCCTCGCCGATCCCCTTCCCCGCACCCGTGACCAGCGCGACCTTGCCATCGAGTCGGAACGAATCGAGCACGGATCTAGTCATTCTGTGATCCTCGCCGACGACCGTCCATTCGGCGAATCAGACCCCGCGTCGAGGCGGCCAGCCTCAGCGAACCAGACTCCGCGGCCGGGGTGCGCGTTCTGAGGGTCGTCGCCAACTCACCGACGCCAGCTCTGCGGCGGGAATGGGCGGCGAGACGGCGAACCCCTGGAGCAGGTCGCATCCGAGCTCGATGAGCGTGACCAGCTGACCCTCGCTCTCCACCCCCTCGGCAACCACCTGAGATCCCAAGCTGTGACCTAGAGCCACGATGCCCCTCACCACCGCCACCGCCATGGCGGAATCTGGAATCCTCGCGACGAACGAGCGATCTATCTTCAGGAGATCGAAAGGCACATCATCGTGTACCTCGACAGCGCGGACGCGACGTGCTCGTCGATCTACATCAGTCCTCAAGTCGAACAGGTGCTCGGGTACCCCGTCGAGGCCTGGTACTCGGACCCGGCGTTTCTCATGATGGACATCACCGAGCGGATCGAGGCCGAGCAGCACGTCCGCTAGGTGCAGCAGCGCTACCGCGAGCTTGTCGAGGAGCTCCCGGTCGTCATGTACATCGATGGGGCTGACGCGTCGGCCCGCAATCACTTCATCAGCCCGCAGGTCGAGTCGCTCACGGGCTACCGACCCGTGGACTTCAAGCTCAACCCGACGTTGTGGCGCGAAATCGTCCACGCCGACGATCTGGATGTCATGAACTGCGCCATCTCCCGCAACCTCGCCGGCGAACCAGCCGACTCGGAGTACCGGGTGACCCACCGCGACGGACGAGAGGTGTGGCTGCTCGATTCGTCGACCCCGCTGCTCGGCAGTGACGGCCGGGTGACCGAGGTCCGCGGGTTCCTCGCCGATGTGACCGCGCGACACGAAGTCGAACTTGCTCTTCGCCGGCGCGAGGAGGAGCTACGGACCGCCAATGACTGACGTCGTCATGCCGACCATGGGCGGTCGCCAGCTCGCGGAGCACCTGCAGGCGTCCTCCCCGTCGCTTCAGGTTCTCTACATGACGGGCTACACCGACGACGAGGTCCTCCGCCATGGCGTCGAGTCCCACGGCATCGCGATCATTCACAAGCCGTTCACCCCAACCGACTTGATTGATCGTGTCGAGTCGATGCTCGCCGGACCGGTCGTCAGCCCGCCATACCGACACCGCGAGCATGAGTGGTCGTCACACGACGCGGTGGTCAATGCCGCCCCCGTGCTCCTCGAGCGTCTCGTCGCGGCGAAAGTAGTCGCCGGCGTCGTCGACGAAGATCGCCGTGGTCGTCGCCAACCCGCTCGGCTTGTCGACGCTGCCGGCGGCTATCGACCACACGTCAGGTCGGTCGTCGGCCCGCCAGAACAAGGTCGATCCACACCGGCCGCAGAAGCCGTAGGCAACCTCGTCGGTGGCGGCCCACCAGGTGAGCGCGGAGCCCGGGTCGGCGACGACGACGTCGACCACACGAGCTGCCGTGGCCGCCATGTAGTGGCCGGTCACGCGACGGCACCGGTCGCAGTGGCAATCGATCACGTCGCGGAGCGGGCCGTTCACGGTGTACTCGACGCCACCGCAAGCGCAACGGCCGGAGTGGTTCACGAGGTGCAGTTCACGAGGTACGGATCACGACCCGAGGCCGCGCCGTCGCAGCTCGGCGGTGATGGCCGGGACGACCTGGTGCAGGTCGCCGATCACGGCGAAGTCGGCCTTGGCGACCATGTTCGCTTCGGGATCGGTGTTGATGGCGAGGATCTGCTTGGAAGCCATGGCCCCGACCCAGTGCTGGATCGCGCCCGAGATGCCACAGGCGAT
>CAYMJU010000220.1:0-54410 GCA_964390555.1 uncultured Acidimicrobiales bacterium
GGCCGCCTCTGATCCCCACCCCTCCCCCACCCCACCCCTCCCATCCCCTCGTTCTTGGCGCGATAGCGGGGGTGGGACACCCTAAATCGCGCCAGGTTCCCGGGGGTGGGGGAATCAGAGGGACGCGATGAGCTTGTCGACCCGCTCGTCGTGAGCCTTGAAGGGGTCCTTGAAGAGCACGGTGCGCTGGGCCTGGTCGTTGAGCTTGAGGTGCACCCAGTCGACGGTGTAGTCGCGGCGGCGCTCCTTGGCCCGGCGGATGAACTCGCCGCGGAGCCGGGCTCGGGTCGTCTGGGGCGGGGTCTCGACCGCCTCGCGTATGTCGTCGTCGGTGACCGTGCGCTCGACCAGCCCCCGAGCCTGCATGCGGTAGAACAGGCCGCGCGACCGGTTGACATCGTGGTACTGCAGGTCGACGAGAGCAACCTTGGGGTCGGCGAGCTCGAGACCGTGGCGGGCCCGGTAATTCTCGATCAGGTTGTGCTTGATCACCCAGTCGCACTCGCGGTCGAGGGTCAGCGGGTCGATGGCCAGCTGGGTGAGGCAGTGCTCCCACATCTGCAGGGCCAGCTTCTCGTCGGTGTCGAGCTCGTGGTGGTCGGCGAACTTGAGCGCCCGCGTGAGGTATTCGCTCTGGATCTCGAGCGCGCTGACCTCGCGGCCGTTGGCCAATCGGACCCGGCGCCGGCAAGTGATGTCGTGGCTGATCTCGCGGATCGCTCGGATCGGGTTCTCGAGGGTCATGTCGCGGAGCACGACATTGGGTTCCTCGAGCATCCGCAGCATGAGGCCGGCCGCCCCAACCTTGAGGAAGTTGGTGTACTCGCTCATGTTCGAGTCGCCGACGATCACGTGTAGCCGTCGGTACTTCTCGGCGTCGGCGTGGGGTTCGTCGCGGGTGTTGATGATCGGGCGGGAGCGGGTCGTGGCGCTCGACACGCCCTCCCATATGTGCTCGGCCCGCTGGCTGATGCAGTACCGGGCACCCCTCGCCGTCAGTAGCACCTTGCCGGCCCCGGCGTAGATCTGGCGCGACACCAGGAACGGGATCAGCACTTCGGCGTAGGCCGAGAACTCGTCCTTGCGGCTGGTGAGGTAGTTCTCGTGACAGCCGTAGCTGTTGCCCGCGGAGTCGGTGTTGTTCTTGAACAGGAAGATGTCGCCGCGGATGCCTTCTTCGGCCAGACGCTCCTCGGCGCTCTGCACGAGCTGTTCGAGGATGCGCTCCCCGGCCTTGTCGTGGGCGACCAGGTCGTACACCGAGTCGCACTCGGGCGTGGCGTACTCGGGGTGTGATCCGACATCGAGGTACAGGCGGGCGCCGTTGGCGAGAAAGACGTTGCTGCTGCGGCCCCACGAAACCACCCGGCGAAAAAGGTAGCGGGCGACCTCGTCGGGGCTCAGGCGTCGCTGGCCGCGCAACGTGCAGGTGACGCCGTACTCGTTCTCGATCCCGAAGATGCGGCGGTCCATCGCGTCGCCACCCTAGCGCCAGCTATTCGCGGCCCACCGCGATGCGAGTAGCGCGACCCATGTCCGGGAGCGCACAAGGTCCTACCGTCGCTCAACGAATCGCTCGGGCCGTCACTCGATCGGCATGGTCACCGCAACACGACTCGTGACACTCAGCGCGAGGTGGGTAGCCAGACCCATGTACGGAGAGCGCGAAACCTTCTAGCCTTGGCTCCAACGAATCGGATGCGATGACGCCCCTGCTGAGCCTGGTCACCCATGGCAGGGGTCGAGCGAGTGGTGAACCCGGCTGATTCCGACCCCACGCGGTACGGGAAGGAACCTAGCCATGGGCCACAAGAGGGATCACGCCATCGATCGACTACAGGTGCTGGCAGCCGCACTGCTCGTCCTCGGCATAGGAGCCCTCGGCCTCTCAGTAGCCGGCGCCCGCGCCGCGGATGCGGAGATCATCACGTCAGGTGAGCTAACAGACTCGAACCCCGAGTCGGGGGGTGAGTGTGGTCCAAACAACATCGGGCGCTGGCTGAAGTTCGTCCCGATCCAGAACGGCGCGGGAACCGCGAATGACACCGCGAACAACACCACCTTTGCGCTCGGCTACTCGGCAGCGCCCGGCGAGGTCACGATCCTTCAGCTGCTCGACACGTCCACCGGCAACACCTTCGGATTTACCGACGTCATCGTGTTTCTTGGAGGGAACGAGGCCTACCTGTTCGCGACCGGCGGAGTCGGCGACACCTTCGACACCGGAGCAAACGGCAACGTCACGCAGGTGACCATGTGCGCTCTGATACCCGGCATGACCATCTCCAAGGTCATCACCGATGCCGACAACGATTACTTCCTCGACGAGCAGATCTCGTACCAGATCACGGTTACAAATACCGGCAATGTGCCGCTAACCGATGTCGATGTGCAGGAGAAGATTGGTGTCGAACTGGGGATCTGCACGGTGGGCGCGACCCAGGTGAACCCCCTGCCCCTCGCCGTGCTCGATGTCGGCGAGTCCCTCGTATGCACGGCGCTGCACTTCGTCGAGGACGAGGACCTCGTGTCGCAGACGTACGTGAACTCGGCGACCGCGACCGCCGCGGAACTCCCGAACGGAGTCGGACCCGCGTCGGCGGTCGCGGACCTATTTCCGAGCACGAACCTGACCATCACCAAGACCATCGAGCCAGAGCCGAATCCAGTAGACCCGACCGAGTTCACGATCAATGTGGTGTGTGGCGTGAACTTCAGCACAAGCGTGGTCTTACAGCACAACGTCTCCGACATAGTCCAGGTGCCCGCCGGGTCGACGTGCACGGTCACCGAGCAGGCGAGCCCGGGGTTCACCACGACCGTCATTGGGCTAACGGGCGGCAACGGCGGCGAAGTGGTCATGGACGAGAACCAGATCGTCGACTTCATCAACACCCGCGTCCTTGGTTCGCTCGTGATCAATAAGACCACCACTGGCGGGTTCGGTGGCCCGTTCACCTTCTCGGTCGACTGCGACAACGATACCTACGACATAATCGACCCGCCGTTGACGATCACCACGCTCGCGGCCAATACCGCAGTGTCGACGGCAACGGGCACCATCCCCGCCGGGGTCAGCTGCACGGTCACCGAGACGGGTGGTCCGACCGTTCCGGGCACCCTGCCCGGCGATCCGGTCGTTCCGCTTTTCACGCAGACCGTCCCTGCCAACGACGGCACGGTCATCGTTCCGATCGTCGCGGGGCCTAACAATGCGTCGTTCACCAACGCCCGGGCGCTCGGTGACATCGTGATCACCAAGACAACGGTTCGGCCCCAGGGCAGCACCTACACCGACACGTTCGACTTCACGATCACCTGCCCCGGTGTTGCTGGTAGCCCGTTCGCGCGATCGATCACCATCGACTCCGTGACCGGTAGCGGTACCGCGACAGTGGTCGGTATTCCGACCGGCTCGACGTGCACGATCACCGAAACCGACCCACCCGGTGACGAGTGGCTGGCTGGAGACATCACGCCCAACGGAGGAGTGATCGTCGTATCAGCCGGTGACAACAACGTCACGGTGCCGAACCAGCTTCTGGTCGACGGGCTACAGATCGTCAAGAACGTGTCCGGAACGACCGCCATGGGCGTTCTCAATGACACGTTCAACTTCGCGGTCGACTGCACCGTCGACAGCGTTGACACCGCTTTGTCGATAACCACGACAGGTGGCACCGGCGGCCAGATCATACCGAACGTTCCAAACGGCACCACGTGCGTTGTCACCGAGACCGTTCCGCAGCTTTGGACCCTGGTGTCGGCCACCCCACCAAACGCCGCCACGGCCCCGACGAACGACGCTGTCGTCACCATGGTCGCGGGGGGCAGCAACGTCGCCACATTCACCAACTCACGGGACATCGTTGACTTCACGATCGACAAGACGATCGACATCAGCACCGGTCAGCACACGTTCAACTTCACGGTGGAGTGCTCGATCGGCGCCGGCCCGGCCGTCGAGGTCACCGGTAGCCCGTTCTCGATCACGCTTGCCGCTGGCGACACGAACGGAACGGTCCTGGTGCCAAACGTCCCGTCCGATGCCTCCTGCACGATCACTGAGACCGCCCACCCCGACTTCGTGCAGAGCCTCCCGCTGAACGGCCAACCGGTCGTGCTCGACGACATCGTCGGCACCGAGACGGCGACCTTCGTGAATGCCCGCGAGACCGCGCGGATCAGTCTCCTGAAGACGGCGCTCGGCGGCAATGGTGTGTTCGACTTCGACATCGATTGCCCGGGCACGGATTTCGACGAGGTGGTCCAGATCACGACGCTCTTACTTGGCGGCGCCCTTTCGGACCCGATCCCCACCGGCCTGGTGTGCACCGTCACGGAGCTACCCGAGGCGGGGTGGGCACAGCTGCTTCCGCTCCAAGGCGCCGCCGATCAGGTGACCGTCGAGGCCGACAGCCCCAACCTCTCTCTCTTCGTCAACGGCATCCTCGAGATCACGACCACCAAGGTCGTCGTCAACCCGCCAGTCGGCGGATTCGACCTGGGCGAGACGATCACCTTCGAGATAACCGTCGACAACACCGGCCTCGCCGACCTCCACGGCGTGACCGTGGTCGAGAACACGCTCGGGGTAACCCTCGGGGCTTGTACGCAGGACAGCAACCCAGTGACGATTCCGCTCGCGGCCGCGCTGGGACCGCTCGACGACCCGGTCGTGTGCAGCGCGACCCATGTGGTGACCCAGGCCGACATGGACGCCGGTTCGTTCGAGAACGTCGCCACCGGAAGCGGCCACGACCCCGCCGACCCGACCGACACCGTGTCTGACCCCGGAAACGCCACCGCCGACATGGACCAGCAACCGGCCATGACCATCGACAAGACCGCTACCAGCAGCGGCCCCTACAACGCCGGCTCGAACATCACCTATGACATCGTGGTCACCAACACCGGCAACGTGACCCTCCACAACGTCGAGGTCACCGAGTCGCAGGGAGCCACCCTCGGCGGCTGCACCCCCGCCGCACCCGCCACCCTCGCCCCCACAGCATCGATGACCTGCAAGGCCAACCACGCCGTCACCCAAGCCGACATCCAAGCCGGCACCTACACGAACACCGCCACTGCCGACTCCACCGAAACCGAGCCCGTCAACGCCGAACTCACCCTCCCGATCATCCAGAACCCCGAACTGACAGTCGTCAAGGACGTCGCGGTCTCACCGGCCCCGCCCGCCGGTGGCTACACGGTCGGATCGACGATCCACTACACCATCGTCGCTACCAACACCGGCAACCTGATCTTGACCGGAGTCGAGATCACCGACAGCGGCGTCGGCGTCATCCTCGGCGACTGCACCCCCATCACACCGGCCGCCCTCAACCCCGGCGAGTCGGTGATATGTGACGCAACCCACGTCGTGACGCAGGCCGACATCGACAACGGGCTCTACGCCAACACCGCCGTCGCTGACAGCGACCAAACCGAACCCGTCCAAGACACCGCGTTCGTGTCGCTGCCGCAGAACGAGAGCCTGGTCATCAACAAGGTGGCCCGCCCCCTATCCGGGCCGGTCGCGGTGGGGACCGTGATCACGTTCGACATCACGGCCACCAACAACGGGACGGTGACACTCACCAACGTGACCGTTCAGGACCTGACGCCGACTGCGACGCTCGGCACGTGCCAGCCGGCCACACCGGTGGCATCGCTCGCCCCCGGCGCCAGCATCACCTGCACGGCCACCCACATCATCACCCAAGCCGACCTGAACCTCGGCACCTACACCAACGTGGCCCAGGGGGACAGCGACCAGACCGACCCGGTCACCGACAGCGAGGTGGTGCAGACGCCCAACCCCGCCGTCGACCTCGCCATCGTGAAGCGGTCCCTCACCACCTTCACCATCGGCGAACAAGCCAACTACCAGCTCGACGTCCGGAACAACGGTCCCGGCTTCGAACCGACACCGATCGTGACCGACACGCTCCCGACCGGGCTGACGTTCGTGTCGGCGCAAGGCCCGAACTGGCAATGCAACAACGTCGGCAACACCGTCACCTGCCTGTCCACCGACGGCGTCGCCGCCGGCCAGAACCTCCCGGCGATCGTGATAACCGTGCTGGTGAACGCCAACACCCCGGCGACAGTGTCCAACACGGCGATCGTGTCCGGAACCCGGGTCGACACCTTGCCGGCCAACAACGAGTCGACGGCCACGGCGGCGGTGACCGCGGTACTCGGCCAGGTGGTCGAGCCGCCGGCCCCGGCCCCTGCCGCTCAGCCGACGTTCGCGGTCACCGGTGCCTCCTCGATGGCTCTCGCGACGACCGGCGTCGGATCAATCCTCGCCGGCTTGGTGCTGCTGATCCTCCGCCGCCGCCGTGAGACGATGGCCCGATAGCGGGCTGGCGGTCGCTCGTCGCCACTCGTCAGCGTCGTTCACAACGTGTGGGGCCGGTCGGGATGATCGATCACTCGGAGGGTGGAAGCCTCACTGCGATGCTGCTCTATTTCCTCTCGGTCGCCGCGGGCCTGGCGGTGCAGCCGCCGTCAGCTCGGACTCGGCGAGGCGCCTGAACGCACGGCGGCCGTTGTCGCGACCCAGCACCGCCGCTTCGAGGTCGTTGGGTCCGAGCGTGCGACCGGGCCCGCCGAGCGACGAGGCGGCGAGGGCGACCGCCTGATCGAGGGTGAGCTCGGCCGTCCAGCCCTGGCGCACCCGTTCGGCGATCTCCTCCGCCGATCCGCCGAGCACGACGAAGCTGTTCTCGTCCATGACCGTGCCGTCATAGAGGATGCGGAACAGCTGGTCACCCGCAGGCTCGGTCCCGATCTCGGCGACGAGGATCTCGACCTCGAGTGGTTTCATCTCGTGGGTGAAGACCTGACCGAGGATCTGGGCGTATTGATTGGCCAGGCTGCGGGCATCGACGTCCTCGCGGCTGTAGGCGTACCCTTTCAGGTCGGCGTGGCGCACGCCAGCGATGCGCAGCTGGTCGAACTCGTTGTACTTGCCGACGCCGGCGAAGGCGATGCGGTCGTAGATCTCGCTGACCTTGCGCAGCGTGCGCGATGGGTTCTCGGCGCACAACAGGATTCCGCCGGCGTACGTGGTCGCCACGAGGGCCCGGCCCCGGGCGATGCCCTTGCGGGCGTAGTCGGCGCGGTCCTTCATGACCTGCTCGGGGGCGACGTAGAACGGCATGTTCATGACGGTCAACCCCTACGGTTGTCGGCGGTGAGCCGCTCGACCAGCGCCGCGAACCGGGTGGCCAACTCGTCGTCGGGAACCCGCTCGAACCCGGCTTCGGTCACCGTGGCCACGACCGGATAGATCCCCCGCACCGGGTCGGGCCCGCCGGTGGCGGAGTCCTCGTCGGCGGCCTCGAACAGCGCTTCGATCAGCACGTCGATCGCCTCGGTCCGGCTCATGGCGTCCCGGAAGCGGAGCTTCACCACCGTGCCGGCGTGCAGGCTACCCGACCCCGACGCAGCGATGTCGGCCTCCTCGTAACGTCCGCCGGTCACGTCGAAGCGGAACAGGCGGCCGGTCTGGCGCGCCAGGTCGTAGCCGGCGAAGATCGGCACGACCGCCAATCCGGCCATCGCCGCGGGCAGGTTGTTGCGCAGCATCTGGGACAGTTGGTTCGCTTTGCCCTCGAGGCTCAGCGCCTTGCCCTCGACCTTCTCGTAGTGCTCGAGCTGGAGCTGGAACAGCCGCACCATCTCAATGGCCGGGCCGGCAGCACCCGCTATGGCCACCGCAGAGTGACGGTCGGCCGGGAACACCTTTTCCATCGTGCGGTGGCTGATGAAGTTCCCCGACGTCGCGCGGCGGTCGCCGGCCACCACGACACCGTCGACGAACCGCACCGCCAGCACGGTGGTGCCATGGGGCGGGACGAGCGAGGCGTCGAGCGGGCCCGTCGGCGGTTCCGGCGTGAGGCCGACGCGGTCGAGCAAGCCGGCGAAGCTCGGCCCGGGATCGTCGCCCGGGGGGAAGAGAGGAATGTTCACGCCCCGAAGCTAGCGGTCGCGACCAGCTGATCGGCGAGGCTACTGGCCGCCCTTTTGGACGTAGCTCTTGACGAAGTCCTCGGCGTTGGTTTCGAGCACCTCGTCGATCTCGTCCAACAAGTCGTCGAGCTCGGCCTTGAGCTTCTGGCCCGAGTCCGAGCCTGCCGCCGGCGCGGCAACCTCGTCGTCTTCCTCACGGCGCGTCGGCCGCTGGATCTGCTCGCGTTCGGGCATGTGGTTGCTCCTCGTGTCGCGGCGCACCTCGTGAACGAGACCTTATCCGCGTTGGCACCGAACCGGTCGTCGTCCCGATCGCGGCCCATCGAGTCGCCAGCCGGCTCAGCTGTCCAGGCGGCGGACCAGCTCGGCGGGGTCGGGACAGTCGACGAACAAGGCACCGGCGATGGCCTCGGTGCCGCGGAGGGGATCCATCATGGGGATTCGGCGAAAGCTCCCGGACCCGACGTCGAGCACGACCGAGTCCCAGTTGGCGGCCACAACCGAGCCCGGCCACGACGCCAAGCACTGCCCCCGGAACCAGGCGCGCGTGTCGACCGGTGCTTCGCTGATGGCGCGCACGGCGTCGGTGTCGTCGACCAGCCGCTCGATCGGCAAGCGGGCGAACAGACTTCGGTCAGGCCGCAAATCGTGGTACTGCAAGTCCATGGCCGCCAACCGCGCGTCCCCCCAATCGAGCCCGTGACGGGTGGCGTAGGCATCGAACAGTCTGTACTTGGCGACCCAGTCGAGCTGGCCAGCGAGCGACATCGGATCGGATTCGAGGGCGGCGAGCACCGACTCCCAGCGGTCGAGGGCGAGCCCGCCCGAGGGACCAACGGCATCGGTGCCCCGGGCGTCCGCGTAGGCCCGGCACTGGCGGTACAGGTCCCACTGGATCTCGAGTGCGGTCGCCGTCGTGCCATCGGCCAACGTCAACGGCCGCGCCAGCGACAGGTCATAGGAGACCGCGCGCATCGCCGCGACCGGGGCGGCGAAAGCCCACACCCGGTCGATGGCGTCGTCTTCGACGAGGGTCAGGACCCACGCCGTGGTGGCGACCTTTAGGAACGTCGACAGCTGTGCGAGGTTGGCGTCACCGACGATGACGTGCAGCCGGCGGAACCGGAACGGGTCGGCATGGGGCTCGTCGCGTGTGTTGATGATCGGGCGCTTGAGCGTGGTCTCGAGGCCGACCTCCTCCTCGAAGAAGTCGGCCCGTTGGGTCAGCTGGAACGGAACTTCGCGCGTCGTGAGCCCGGCGGCTTCGCTCCCCACCTTGCCGGCCCCGGTGAAGATCTGGCGGCTCACAAAGTGGGCGGTGGCGTGGGTGACGATCCGTCCGAAGGGCACGGCGCGATCGAGGAGATAGTTCTCGTGACAACCGTACGAGTTGCCTTTGCCATCGGAGTTGTTCTTGTATGCGATCAGCTCCTGGCCGGGCGGTAACAATCGGTGCGCCGACGCCATCGACCGCTGCACGATGAGCTCGCCGGCCCGGTCATACAGGACCACATCGAGCGGGTCGGCGCATTCCGGCGTCGACAGCTCGGGGTGGGCGTGGTCGACGTAGTAGCGAGCGCCGTTGGTGAGCACGGCGTTCACGAGGTGGGTCTCGACCTCGGGAGCGAGCGATCCATACGCCGCGGCGGTCCCGCGCGCGTCGTTGGCCGGCGACTCGTCCTCGAAGTCCCAGCCCACGCGACCCGATCCCGCGGTCGACGAGAGATCGAGCAGGTAGGCGTTGATCAGCAGCGTCGAAGCCGTGATCGGGTTGGAGTCCGCGACGCCGCGATGGATGATCCCGAACTCGGTCTCGACCCCATAGGTCTTGCGAATGGCCACTGGGTGGTGTTCTACAGGTACTGGCCGGTGGCGACGCGATCGATGGAGCGTCCGCCCTCGACCCGTTCGTGGCGGTTGACCAGCGTGCGGACGAACACGATGCGCTCGCCTTTTTTGCCCGAGATCTTGGCCCAGTCATCGGGGTTGGTCGTGTTCGGAAGGTCCTCGTGCTCCTTGAACTCCTGGTGCACAGACACGATGAGGTCGTCGGGCTGGAGCCCCTTGGGTCCGCCGGCGAGGTGACGTTTGATCGCTACTTTCTTGGCCCGGCGAACGATGTTCTCGATCATGGCGCCCGACGCGAAGTCGCGGAAGTACATGATCTCCTTGTCGCCGTTGGCGTAGGTGACCTCGAGGAACCGGGTGTCGTCGTCGGCCTTGTACATCTCCGAGACCCCGGCCTCGATCATGGCGAGGACCGCCTTGTGGGGGTCGCCGCCGCCGACGGTCGCGACCACCTCGGGATCGATCGGCAGATCGACGTTCAGGTAACGGGCGAAGATCGCCGCCGCCGCCGTCTCGCCGGGGCGATCGATCTTGATCTTCACGTCGAGGCGGCCCGGCCGCAGGATCGCCGGGTCGATCAGGTCCTCGCGGTTGGAGGCCCCGATCACGATCACGTTCCGCAACGTCTCTACGCCGTCGATCTCGGCCAGGAGCTGGGGCACGATCGTCGATTCGATGTCGGAGCTGATGCCGGTGCCGCGGGTACGAAACAGCGACTCCATCTCGTCGAAGAACACGATGACCGGCCAGCCTTGCTCGGACTTCTCGCGGGCTCGCTGGAACACCAACCGGATCTGGCGTTCGGTCTCGCCCACGTATTTGTTGAGCAGCTCGGGGCCCTTGACGTTGAGGAAGAAGCTCTTGGCCTCGCGGTCGCCGGTGACCTCGGCGATCTTCTTCGCCAGCGAGTTGGCCACCGCCTTGGCGATGAGCGTCTTGCCGCAGCCTGGCGGGCCGTACAACAAGATCCCTTTCGGCGCCGGCAGCGAGAACTCCGAGAACAGGTCCTGGTGGAGGAACGGCAGCTCCACGGCGTCCATGATCTGCTCGATCTGGCTGTCGAGGCCGCCGATGTCGCCGTAGGCGATGTCGGGAACCTCCTCGAGCACCAGCTCCTCGACCTCGGGGCGCGGCAAGCGTTCGAGCAGCATCCCGGACCTCTGGTCCATGAGCACGGTGTCGCCGCTTCGCAGCGTGGAGCCGATCAGCGCCGCTGACAGTTCGGCCACGCGCTCCTCGTCGCCGCGTCCGCGCACGATGGCCCGATCGCCGTCGACCAACACGTCGCGCACGATGACGACTTCGCCTGATCGTTCGGCCCGGCGGGCGATCACGACGCTGAACGAGTCGTTCAGCGCTACCTCGTTGCCGACGGTGAGGGTCTCCGCCAGGTCTGGATGCACGGTCACGCGGAGCTTGCGGCCGCTGCTGAACACGTCGGCTGTGCCGTCGTCGTTGGTGGCCAACACGGTGCCGTAGGCCGCGGGCGGCTGGGTGAGCTTGTCCACCTCCTCGCGGAGAGCGGCGATGTGCTCGCGCGCCTCGCGCAGCGTGTAGGTGAGGCGTTCGTTCTGCGAGACCGCCTGGGCGAGCTGGCCCTTGACCTCGAGCAGGCGCTCCTCGAGGGTCCGGACCCGCTTGGGGGCGTCTTGGAGCCGGCGCTTGAGCACCTGCAACTGTTCGTCCAGCTCGGCGACCCGGTCCCGCCAGTTCTCGGGGGCCATCTCGGCGCTCTCGTCAACAGCCACGACGTTCACGGTACACGCGCGGGTGGCCCCAACCGGCGCTTCTCGATGGCCGAGGTGCACCACCGCGGTACGAATTGTGCGGCGGGTGCCGACCAATGCCGAGGGAGGTCGCTACACTCGCTCGAGTCGGGACGGTCCCTCGATCGGACCCGGGACCTACAGCCGACCGGCACCAGTTGACCTCAATGTCGACTTGACCCCAATGTCGACCGACGAAGCGAGCCAAGAACGATGAAGGTGTGGATCGACCAGGACCTCTGCACAGGTGACGGCCTGTGTGAAGAGATTGCTCCCGACGTGTTCACGCTGCTCGACGACGGGTTGGCGTACGTCAAGGAAGGGTCGAAGGTCTTCTCCGACCCGGGTGGGCCCGAGGGCCTGGCCAACGTGCCCGCCGGCCAGGACGAAGCCGTGATCGAATCGGCCGAGGAGTGCCCGGGCGAATGCATCTTCATCGAGATCGACTGATCGTCCGACTTCCCGTGCGTTGCCGACTTACTCGTCGGTGAGCGGCGTGAGCAACCGGGCCGTGGTCAGAAATCCGGTGTGACCCACCATTCGGTGATCGGGTCGGACCGCCGCGCCCTCAACGTGCCAACCTCGGTGCATCACCTCGATGGTCTGAGCCAGCCCGAAGCCGTTCGCCTCGATCGCTTCACGAAAACGCATCACCTGGGTGACACTCGGCGTGTACGCCAGGATGATCCCACCGGGGCGTAGAGCCGTGACGGCATGGGGAACGACGTGCCACGGTTCGGGCAGGTCGAGGACCACGCGGTCGAACTCGGTCTCGTCGATGCCGTCGTAGACGTCGCGGACCGCGACGACGTACGCCGAGCTGACCGCCGGCCCGAGGTACGAGGCCACGTTGTCGGCGGCCTTGATGGCGAAGTCCTCGCGGATCTCATAGCCGGTGACCAGGGCGCCGGCGCGCAGCAGGGTCATCGACAGCGCTCCGGATCCGATGCCGGACTCGAGCACCCGATGACCGGGCCGGATGTCGGCGAGCATCAGGATTGCTCCAAGGTCCTTGGGGTAGATCACCTGGGCGCCGCGCGGCATCTTCAGCACGAAGTCGGCGAGCGTGGGTCGCACCGCGAGGTAGGCCGCGCCCCTCGTCGACCGGTGCTCGACGCCTTCGGGATCACCGATCAGCGCGTCGTGGGGCAATACGCCGGCATGGCTGTGGAACTCGGCGCCGACCGCGAGTCGGATCAGGTAGCGCCGCTTCTTCCTGTCGATGAGCAGTGCTAGCTCACCCGAAGCGAACGGCCCGATGCCGCCTCGTTGGGCGTCAGCGGGCACGGAGCTTGCGCTGAGCCCGCCGGCCCAACCGATTGACCGGGCGCCGATTCTCCAGCCCCACGACGACGCCGGGCGGCATGCGTTCCGAGAAGATCACCGGCGCCTCGCCCCGCTTGGTGACTTTGCCGACGAAGCGTCCGAGGCGCAGCACGACGAACACCGCCAACCACGGTCCGCTACCTCCGAGCAGACCCTTGCGGAGGGCGTTGTATCGGACTCGCCGGGCGACGATGACGCGAGGATCGAGCGACCGGCGGTCGGTGACTGGGCGTGCCATCGGCGATGTCAGAGCCGACGGATCTCGAGGAACGTCGACTTGGCCTTGCCGACCCGCCGACCGAGCAGGTACGCGATGAGCAACAGCAGGATCGCCATGCCGATGCCGATGGGGACGAGCGAGCTCTTGGCCTTGGCAGTTCGCTCGTCGAGGCCGTCCTTGAGCTGGCGGATACCAGCCTCGATGTCATCGCGGGTGATGCGGTCGCCGTCGCTCATTCGTCGATTCCCTTCGTCATCCGCAGTCCGATCAACGCCATGGCCACCACGATCGTGGCCAGCACGATCGCGTACGGCAACACCGAACCCCAGCCATCGAAAGCGTCGGGGAACTCGACCTGGAGCATGCGCAACAGCCCCACGGCGAGCAGGAGCAGGCCGAGCCCGAGCATCAGTGCGCCCACGATGCCGAAGCCCACGAACCGGCCGGTGTGGCGAAGCGGTCCGACCAGTTCCTGTTGCGCGTAGGCCTTGACCAGATCGATGACGTCGCCCACGCCGTCGATTGAGTCTCGTTTGCTCGCCACTCGGACGGGTCCTCCTGGGATGGGCTCGCACGCCGGGCCCGGCCACGAACGCGCAAAGGCTATCGGATGGTCACCCACCTCGGGGCGGTCGCGGCCCGGGCTCAGCCGAGTCGAGCCCGAAGCACCTCGACCTGCTCGGTCAGCAACTCGTGGAGCACATCGACTTGGCGGGACCGGGTCGGGCACGACAGCACCCGGTACCGGTCGAAGGGGCCGAGCGGCGCCGCCGCCGCGACCACGTCGATGGCGGCCGAGACGTCGTCGGGGAGATCGAACACCGCCGGGGGAACTCGCTCGCCCAACTCCGATGCCATCGCCAGCGCCTGGCGGAGCAGCCCCACGGCGATGCCGAGCGGGGCTCCGAGCCCGTCGAGCACGGCCGATTCGGCGTCGTCGTAGGGCCAGGGTTCGACCAGCGCCCGCGGGTAGGGGGCGTCGGGCAGCCACTCTCGCACACGGATTCGGGAACGCCCGACGATGACCATCGCCCATCGACCGTCGGGGGACTGCTGGGCTCGGATGATCTCGGCCATGGTCGCGACGGCGGCTCGTTGGTCGCCGCCGCCGACCTCGCTGCCTCGCTCGATCATCGCCACACCGAAGCGGCGATCGCCGGCCATGACGTGGTCCATCATCGCCCGGTACCGAGGTTCGAAGACATGCAACGGCATGAGGCCGGAGGGATGCAACACGGCGCCGAGGGGGAACATCGGTGACTCGGCGACCGCCACCGGAGGCCCCGGGTCGGTCATCCGACGGGATCCTGCGGTCCGATGGCGACCAGATCGACTCCCGCCGGATAGTCGCCGAGTGGTGCCACGACCGCGTCCTGCCAAGGCAGGGCCTCGGAGACGACGTCGATCGCTTCGCGGTTCACGATGAACGCGAAGGTCAGGTGGTCACCCGACGGGGTGTCGACGAACCCGGCCAACGCCGTGGCGTCGCGCAGGCTGCCGGTCTTGGCGCGCAACCGCCCGGCCATGTCGGTGTCGTCGTACCGGTTGCGCAGCGTGCCTCGCTCGCCGGCGACGGCCAGTCCGGTCACGACCGCCGAGGCCGGGTCGGCCTCGTCGAGCAGGACCGCGAGCTGGCCGCAGGACACATTGTTCTCGACCGCCAGGCCCGACCCGTCCGCGACGACCAGCCCGGTCGGGTCGCCGACCGCCGCCGCCGCCCAGGCCGCCACCGCCTCGACCCCGGCGGCGGTGGTGCCACCTCCCGAGGTGGCTCGCCCCAACTCCTTTAACAGCAACTCGGCGGTGGCGTTGTCGCTGGCCGACAACATGTCGGCGACGATCTCGGCCAGCGGCGCGCTCTCGAGCCGGGCCAGCTCGACCGCCCCCGCGGGCGGCGCGCCGCTCGCCGGTGATCCGGCAATCGTGACGCCCCGCGCCTCGAGCAGGTCGTCGAGCGTCGCCGCGGCGTGGACCGGCGGGTCCTCGGTCGCTACCGAAAGCGAGCGGACGAGGTCCTGCTCGGGGAACTCGACGAAGCCGTCGTTCACGGTCAACGCCGACAACGGCCCGGTCTGGTTCTGTTCGATGTAGCGCTCGGGCCATACCTCGAGGTAGCGCACCAGGTCATACCGCGAATCGTCGCCGCGAACCCCGCCCCGGACCTCGGTGAGCCCCGCTGACACCAAGGCGTCCGCGAGCGTCTCGAGTCGGCTGGCGATCGGTTCCTCCTCGTAGGCCGCCACGTAGTCGGCCGTCGCCAACACGGGATCGCCACCACCGACGAGCCAGAGGTCCGACTCGAGCACGCCATCGTCGATCGAATCGAGCCCCGACGCGGTGGTCACGAACCGGAAATCCGGGCCGAGCGAGACCAGGACTGCGCTAGCGGTGAGCAGTTTCTGGATGGACGCCGGAACGAGCGCCGACGTCGGGTTCATCTCGAAGACGCGGCGGTCTGCGTGCTCGACCACGAGGCAGGTTTGGGGGGGCAGTGAGGATACGACGGTCGCCAACTCGGCGGCGAGCGCTTCTTCGGCCGCCGGCACGGCGATCTGCTCGGGGACCCGGCGCGCCGACAGGATCGGCGTAGCCAGCGACGCGGTGCCGGCCGGGCCGACAGGGAACGGCTCGGGCTGAGCGTCGCGCTCGGCGGCTATCGCCTGGTAACCGCAAGCGGCAGCCACGGCGATCAGCATGATGGGAACCAGCAGCCGTCGCAAGGGGCCGACTGTACCGGGCCCGAATGAGCGTGCGCCGATAGGCGCATGCGACCCAGTAATACAGTGTCTTGTCGCCTTGCGCAGCAAGGCGAGGTCGACAGTTCGGTCGCGAGACCTTCCCCTATCCGCTGAGCCCGTAGGGGCGACATCGGGCCAGGCGCAGGTGACTCGTGCGCCGATCGGCGGTGGCCGGGGCGTACTGCGCCGGCTCGCCACTGGTAACCTCAGTTGGTGCTGGCTCGCATTCTCCTCGGCCTGGCGCTCGGTCTGGGACTCACCGTCATCGCCAATTTCTCGACGACCGTGTTCCTGCACCGCGCCCTCACCCACCGGGCGATGACGGTGTCCAAACCGCTGTCGGTCCTGTTCCGCTTCCACGTGTGGCTGTTCACCGGCATCCGGCCCCGCCAGTGGGTCGCCGTTCATCGCAAGCACCACGCGTTCACCGACACCCGCGACGACCCGCACTCCCCCGCGGTCCTCGGGTGGAAGCGGGTTCAACTCACCAATGTGTCCCTCTACCGGCGGGTGGCGAGTGATCCCGAGCAGGTGCGCAAATTCGCCCGCGACCTTCCACGGACCACGCTCGACAAGTACCTGCTCGACCACGCGATCGTGGGTCTCGTCATCGGCACGACGGCCCTTATTTTGCTCGTCGGGCCGCTGATCGGCGGCGTCGCCGCCGCCTCGCACGCCGTGTTCTACCTTGGTTTGGGCGGCACCGTGAACGGACCGGCGCACCACTTCGGCAAGCGGCCTCACGCCAACTCGGGGACGAACCTTCAGTGGCTGGCGTGGTTGACGTGCGGCGAGGGTCTGCACAACAACCATCACGCCGCTCCGACCTCGGCGCGCTTCTCGATGAAGAAGGGTGAGTTCGACCCGGCGTGGCGGCCGATCGCCATGCTCCGCCGTTTCGGGCTGGTGACCATCCGCCACGACGAGCCGGTGTTCGTTCCGACCGGTCGCTGAGTGTTCCGGCGATGGCGTGGTTGGCCGTCGCGGGCTCGTCTCACCCCGACGCGGCCTACGCGATCTCCGAGTCGATAGGCCAGCTCGTCGAAGCGCTCGGCGACGGATCACCGCCCGACCTGGCGATGGTGTTCGCCGCGGGACGCCACGGCGGTGAACTGGCCCGCGCCTCGCGGGCGGTCACCGCGCTGCTCGGCGCCGCCACGGTGATCGGAGCCAACTCCGAGGCGGTGATCCTCGGTCCGAGCGTTCACCACGACGCCATCGCGCTCGGTGTCCTTCGCTGTGCCTCGGTGCTCGCCTTCGGGGTCGCCGCCGGTGCCGACGTTCCGCCGCCGCGGCGCGGCGAGACCGTCACGTTGCTGATGACCGGCGCTCGCTCGACCCTCGCCGTCGCGGCGCGAGACTGGCCGACGGGTCACCGGCTGATCGGTGCTCGGATCAGTGGCGGTCGGTCGAGCGCAATGTTGGTCGACGGGGCGGTCACCGCCTCAGGATCGGTAGGTGTCCACCTCGGCGACCCTGGGGTCGGCACCTTCCTCGCCGATGCATGGGACCCGCACCCGGAAGTCGACGGCTTGGAGCCCGGCAGCGACCTGCGCGAAGCGCTGACCTCGAACCCGGCGGCAGCCGTTCTCCTTCGCAACCGCGCCCGGCGGGCCGACCTCTGGGGCGACCCGTCGCCCGACGCTGCCATCGTCCACGAGGCCACCGTGACCGGCGCGGTCATAGGCATGATCACCTCGGGGGAGCTGGCGCTCATCGACGGTGCGATCACCGACCGCGGCCCGGCGGCCGTCGGGCTCCTGATCGCCGGCCGCGAGCGGGTAGCTTGACCACCGAGTCGGAGGGATTCCTGTGACCAGTAGTCGCGCCGCGACAGTGACCGATGTGCAGCAATTGGCGATCGCCACCGTAAAAGGGCTGGCGATGGACGGCCCTCACGCGGCGCGGTCCGGACACCAGGGCACCGCCATGGCGCTGGCGCCTCTCGCGCACGTGCTGTACACCCGGGTGTTGCGGTACGACGCCGGCGATCCGACGTGGCCCGATCGCGACCGGTTCATCCTGTCGGCCGGCCATGCGTCGATCCTGCTCTACTCGATGCTGCACCTCACCGGCTACGGCCTCACCCTCGACGACCTCAAGGCGTTCCGTCAATGGGGTTCGGCAACGCCGGGCCATCCCGAAGCCGGCCACACCGCCGGTGTCGAGGTCACGACGGGGCCGCTCGGGCAGGGAGTCGCCAACGCTGTGGGGATGGCGATCGCCGAGCAGTCGTTGCGGGCTCGGTTCGGCGCCGAGGTGTGCGACCACCGGGTCTTCGCGATCTGCGGTGACGGCGACCTGTCCGAAGGGCTCAGCCACGAGGCGGCATCGCTCGCCGGACACCTGGGCCTCGGTCGCCTGGTGGTCGTGTACGACGACAACCACATCACCATCGACGGACCGACGGAGCTGTCGCTCTCCGACGACGCGCCAGCGCGATTCGCCGCGTACGGCTGGCACGTCGTCGAACTCGGCGAGGCCGCCGATGATCTCGACGCCCTCGAAGCCGGACTCCGGACAGCTATGGCCGTCCATGACCGGCCGTCGTTGGTGGTGCTGCGCTCGCACATCGCCAGCCCCGCACCACGGTCGATCGACACCGCCGCCGCCCACGGCTACGCCCTGTTCGACGACGAGATCGCCGAGACCAAAGCCGCGCTCGGCCTCGCGCCCGATCAGGACTTCCACGTACCCGACGACGTGCTGGCGTTGTACCGGGCCGCCGGCGCGCGGTGCCGACCCGAACGCGAGGCGTGGACGCGTCGCCGTGCGAGCTACACCGGAGATCGTGCCGCGTTCGAAGCCGCCCTCGCCGGCACCGGACTCGACGGCTGGGCCGACGCCCTCCCGTCGTGGGAACCGGGAAAGGCTGTCGCTACCCGCAAGGCCTCCAACGCGTGTCTCGACGCGCTCGTGCCGGTCGTCCCCGGACTGATCGGAGGCGGCGCCGATCTGACTTCCAACACCGGCACGGTGATGAAGGGCCACGGTGTCCTCTCCGAGTCCGATCCCGGCGGGCGCCAGATCTACTTCGGCGTCCGCGAGCACGCCATGGGCGCGGTGCTCGTCGGCGCGGCCCGCCACGGCGGGGTGATCCCGTTCGGGGGCACGTTCCTCGTCTTCTCCGACTACATGCGACCATCGGTGCGGCTCGCCGCGATCAGCGGTGCCCGGTGTGTGTTCGTGTGGAGTCACGACTCGGTGGCGGTCGGCGAGGATGGCCCGACCCATCAACCGGTCGAGCACCTGGCCGCGCTTCGCGCCATCCCCGGCCTGTCGCTGATCCGGCCCGCCGACGCCAACGAGACCGCGTCGGCCTGGCGGGCCGCGCTCACCCACGACGGTCCAACGGCGCTGATCCTCACCCGCCAGGACGTCCCGGTCCTCGCCGGCACGGCCGAGCTGTCGCGCGCCGGCGTCGAGCGCGGCGCCTACGTGCTCGCCGGCGAGGGTGACCATCCCCAGGTCGTGCTGATCGGCACCGGTAGCGAGGTCGCGGTGTGCGTCGATGCCGCAGCGCTGCTCGCCGCCGAAGGCGTGGCGGCCCGCGTGGTCTCGATGCCGTCGTGGGATCGCTTCGACCGGCAACCGGCCGACTACCAGCGCGAGGTACTGCCGGTCGCGGTGCCCCGACTGTCGGTCGAGGCCGGATCGACGTTCGGCTGGCGCCGGTGGTCCGACGATGCGGTCGGCATCGACCGCTACGGCGCGTCGGCCCCCGGCGACGAGGTACTGGCCCGCCTCGGCATCGAACCCAGCATCGTGGCCGAGCGTGCGCGAGCATTGATCCGATGACACGACTCCACGATCTCTTCGACCAGCAGCGCCAGAGTCCTTGGCTCGACAACCTACGGCGGGGCTGGATCACCAGCGGCGAGCTGGCCGGGTGGGTCGAGCAGGGGGTGCGCGGTCTCACGTCCAACCCGTCGATATTTCAGAAGGCGATCGCCGGCAGCGCCGACTACGACGACCAGTTCCGGTCCGAGTTGGCGGCCGGGGCGTCGGTCGAGGCGGCCTACTGGTCGCTGGTGACCGCCGACATCGATGCAGCGCTCGGGGTGTTCCGGCCGGTGTACGACGCCAGCGAGGGCCTCGACGGATTCGTATCCGTCGAAGTCGATCCCTCGTTGGCGCGCGACACCGGCGGGACCATCGCCGCGGCGCGCCAGTTGCACGAGCGCATCGCCCAGCCGAACGTCTACATCAAGATCCCCGGCACCGCCGAGGGGCTGCCGGCCATCCGCCAGATGATCGCCGAGGGTCGCAGCATCAACGTCACGCTGCTGTTCTCGATCGAGCGCTACCGCGAGGTGATGGAGGCCTACATTTCGGGGCTCGAGGCGTGCACCGGCGACATCTCGCGCGTCTCGTCGGTGGCGTCGTTCTTCATCAGCCGGGTCGACACCGAAGCCGACCGCCGGCTCGACGCCATCGGCACACCCGAAGCGCTGGCCTTGCGGGGCCGGGCTGCGGTGGCCAACGGTCAGCTCGCCTACCAAGTGTTCCGCGAGACGTTCAGCGGCCCCCGGTGGGCCGCTCTCGTCGCCCGAGGGGCCCGGGTGCAGCGACCGCTGTGGGCGTCGACGTCGATCAAGAACCCGGCCTACGACGACTGCCTGTACGTCGACACCCTGATCGGTCCGGACACCGTGAACACGTTGCCGGACAACACGCTCGAGGCGTTCGTCGACCACGGCGTGGTCGCCCGCACCGTCGACCGCGACCCGGCGGCCGCGGCCGCGGTGCTCGCCGATCTGGCGGCGGTGGGCGTCGATCTCGACGACGTGACCCGCCTGCTCGAGGACGAAGGCGTCAGCGCGTTCGTGAAGTCCTTCGACGAGCTGGTAGCCACCCTCACCGCCAAAGCCGCCGACCTCAATTGACCCTGTCAACCCATCATCGCTTCGACGAGCGAGCCCAGAGAGCGAGGGCGACCGTGTCGCCTGACCCGGAAGACCTGCTGAGCCTCCCCCTGTCCGCGCTCATGGCCCGAGCGGCGGCGGTCCGCGACGAGACCTTCGGCACGCGCATCACCTATTCGCCCAAGGTGTTCATCCCGCTCACCATGTTGTGCCAGGACCGGTGCGGCTACTGCACTTTCGCCCAACCACCAGCCCGGCTCCAAGCTCCGTATCTCACGCCCGACGACGTCCGTGCGATCGCCCGAGCGGGCGCGGCCGTCGGCTGCCACGAGGCGCTTTTCACGCTGGGTGAGCGGCCCGAGCTGCGCTACCCGGTGGCCGCGGAGTGGCTGGGGGAGCACGGCTACGGCTCGACGGTCGAGTACCTCGCGGCCATGGCGTCGATGGTGCTCGCCGAGACCGGCCTGCTCCCCCACGCCAACGCCGGGGCGCTCCACCGTGACGAGCTGGCTCTGCTCCGCTCGGTCTCGCCGTCGCAGGGCATGATGATCGAGTCCCTGAACCCCGACCTCGAGTGCCACCGGGGGTCACCCGACAAGACGCCCGAGCGCCGGCTGGCCACCCTCGATGCCGCCGGTGAGCTGGCGATCCCGTTCACCACGGGCATCCTCGTGGGCATCGGCGAGTCGCGCTCGGACCGCGTCGCCGCGCTCGTAGCCATCGCCGAGTCGCACAGCCGCCACGGACACGCTCAGGAAGTGATCGTCCAGAACTTCCTGCCCAAGCCGGGTACCGCGATGTTCCGGAGCCGTCCGTGCCCGAGCGACGAGTACCTCGACGCCTTGGCCCTGGCCCGGCTGATCCTGCCCTCGGACATCCACCTCCAGGCTCCGCCGAACCTGAGCGACGACTTCGGCGTGCTCCTCGATGCCGGCGTCGATGACTGGGGCGGCGTCTCTCCGGTCACCGCCGACCACGTCAACCCCGAACGTCCGTGGCCGGCGCTAGACCGGCTTCGCCAAGTCACCGAGTCGCGTGGCCACGTGCTGGCGCCTCGCCTCACGATCCACCCCGAGTTCGCCCGCCGGCCCGAACGCTGGGTCGATCCCGGCCTCCGGTTCGCCGTGCTCGACCGCAGCGACGCCGAGTCGCTCGGCCGCGACGACCCCGGCGCCATGTTCCCCGAGAAGGTCGAGTTCGTGAAGCAGGCCCGCGAGGGTGCCGAGGTCGAGATCGTCGGCGACCGCTCGACGGCGTGGTATTCCGGCTCGCCGGCCACTCCCCCGCTGCTCGTGCCCGGCCGACCCTTCGCGGGCGGCGCAGTGCGCGAGGTGCTCGACGGGGTGCTCGACGGACAAGAGGTCGGCGTAGAAGAGATCGTCGCCCTCTTCCGGGCCCGCGGACCCGAGGTCGCCGCAGTGGCCGAACTGGCCGACGAGCTGCGGCGCCAGGTGGTCGGTGACACCGTTACCTGGGTGGCGAATCGCAACATCAACTACACGAACGTGTGCACGTTCAAGTGCCGGTTCTGCGGGTTCTCCAAAGGGCCGCTGTCGCTCAACCTCCGCGGCACGCCATACCTGCTCACCCTCGACGACATCGCCGACCGCACGATCGAGGCCGCTCAGATCGGCGCCACCGAGGTGTGCCTACAAGGCGGGATCCACCCCAACTTCGACGGCGACTACTACCTCGACGTGACCCGAGCCGTCACCGAGGCCGTGCCCGGCATCCACGTGCACGGCTTCACCGCGCTGGAGGTCACCGAAGGCGCCAAACGGCTCGGCGAGCCACTCGACGACTACCTGCGGCGCATGATGGACGCCGGCCTCCGTTCGCTACCCGGCACCGCGGCCGAGATCCTCGACGACGAGATACGAGCAGTGCTGTGCTCGGACAAGGTCACCACCGACGAGTGGCTCGATGCCCACCGGACCGCTCACAGTGTGGGACTGCGTTCGAACGTGACGATCATGTTCGGATCCATCGAGGAGCCGGTGCATTGGGCGCGCCACCTCGTGCGCACCCGCGACCTGCAAAAGGAGACGGGCGGGTTCACCGAGTTCGTGGGGCTGCCCTTCGTCCACATGGCCTCGCCGATCTACCTACAACACAAATCTCGCCGAGGCCCGACGTTCCGCGAGAACCTGCTGATGCATGCCGTGGCCCGCATCGCCTACCACGGCTGGATCGACAACATCCAGGGTTCGTGGGTCAAGATCGGCTTCGACGGTGTGCGCCAGTTGCTCCAGGCCGGGGCCAACGACCTCGGCGGCACACTCATGAACGAGAACATCTCGCGAGCCGCCGGTGCCCAGCACGGCCAATCGGTGACCGCCGACGATTTCGCCCGGCTCGTCGAGCCGCTCGGGCGGCGCTTGGTCCAGCGCTCGACGCTGTATCAGCACCTCGACTCGCCCGAGCCGCTCGCCCCGACTCGCCGGATCCGCATCAGCCTCCCCGTCACGGTGGAGTAGGTCGCCAGTCCGGCGGTCGGGCCATCACTCGTCGGTCGCGCCCGAACCGGCGAGGAGGTGCGCGGCCTTGTCGATCGAGCGACGTGCCCGTTGGATGCGCTTCTCCTCGGCGGCCGCCGCCAAACGTCGGTCGGGGTCCGACAAGGCCAGACGCAGCGCGGCCAGGGCCCGATCGCTCAACTCCTCGGAGATCGCCTCGAGCCGGCCGCAGATCTCGTCGTAGTCGTCGTCGCGGCTCACAGTTTCTCCATGTTCTCGGGGGCCCGGGGCTCTCGAGCGCCCGGGCCACCAGGGTGATCGGGTGCTCGACCGGTACATCGAGGGCGACCGCCAGGTGGAACGCGCAACCCGGGTTGGCGCTGGCCACCACGTCGGGCCGCGCCCGGCCGATCACCTCGACCTTCTGGTCGCGTATCGTGCCGGCCAGTTCGGGATGGACCACCGCGAACGCCCCGCCGGCGCCGCAGCAGCGACCGTCGTCGTCGAGCTCCACAACCTCGTCGACATAGCTGGCGAGCAGTTGGCGAACCGGCATGTGGGCCCGCTGCACATGGCGGAGATGGCAGGGGTCCTGCACCGCCACCCGCAAGGGGAGGCGCCGCCCACCAGGCAGGGTCACGTTCGCCACGATCCACTCATGGACGTCGTGCACCCGGCGGGCAAATGCCGCAGCGTCGGGCGTGCCGAGCAGATGCCCGTAGTCCTTCAGCAGGGCCCCGCAGCCCGCCGAGTCGACGAGGATCGGTTGGTCACCCGGGTACGCCGCCATGGTGCGACTCGCCAAGTCCTCGGCCTCGGCGCCCAGACCGGCGTGGTCGTGCAGAGCACCACAGCAACCGCCCGGACCCCGCGGAAGGGCGACGCCCACGCCACCAGCGTCGAGGACCGCGATCACGTCGCGGTGGACGTTGCGCTGCCAGGCATCCATCACGCAACCGGTGAACAGCATCACGTCGGACCCGGTCGGGCGAAGTGAGCCGCGACGGATCGGCAAGCGGGGAAGCGCCACCCGGCGCGGGACGAGTCGCAATCGCTGAGCGAGAGCGAGCATCGTCGAACCCGCGAGCAGCAGGCGGTGGTGGCCGAGGACCCGCAAGCCCCAGCGCTGCCAGCGGGGGGTCACGAGACCGTCGCGGGCGAACGACCGCAGCGTCGGCTCGATCAGCCGGCCGTACTGCACGCCCGAGGGGCACGCCGTCTCGCACGCCCGGCACTGCACGCACGTGGACAGGGCCTCGACGACGCGATCGTCGACCGGCGCGTCGTGGCGTTGAATCGACCGGATCGTCGTGATCCGTCCGCGCGGCGAGCGGGACTCGTCGCCGGTGGCGCGGTAGGTGGGGCAGTGGGGTAGGCAGAGCCCGCACGAGACGCAGGCCGAGAGGAGGTCGTCATCGACGCCGAGGTGCATCAGCGCGGCACCGCCGTCACGGCACCGGCCGGCGGTTGCCGCCCGGGGTTCAGCCGCCGTTGCGGGTCGACCGCCGCTCGCACGCGCTCGGTGAGCGCCTGGATCGGAGCCGGCACCGGCGCCGCCGGCTGGGCGTCGTGTCGATGGACCACGCCGACCCCGACCTCGGCGACGCAGCCCCCGCCCGCAGACACGACCGTCGCCAATTCGGCGGGGTCGACCGACCAGCGGTGGGGCGGTAGCGCCGGCGGGCCGGGCGTCTCGACCATCCCGGCGGCCTGGCACAGCTCGCCCTCGGCGCCGACATCGCCGCGGTGACCTTCGAGTTGCACCCACGTCGTGGTGCCGTCCCAGAGGATCGTGGCCGGTCGGTACAGCCGCGGGGCAACATCGCGGGGCGGTAGCGCCCCCCGGTACCACACCACGACCTCGGGTCGGGGCCGAGTGCGCAACAGCACCTCGCCGAGCAGCCCGAGCGTGCCGAGGGACCCGACCAGCAGCCGGCAGAGGTCGTAGCCGGCCACGTTCTTCACCGTGCCGCCTCCGGCGGTGATCAGCCGACCGGCACCGTCGACGAATCGGGCCCGCAGCAAGATGTCGCGGACGTGCCCGTGGCGCAACCGTCGCAATCCGCTGTGACCCACCGCCAGCAGACCCCCGACGGTCGCGGCCCGGTCCGCCGGACCGAGCACAACCTCCTGACCGGATTCGGCGACGACGGCGTCGAGGTCGGCGAAGCGGGTGCCGGCCCCGACTTCGACGATCATCTCGGCCGGTTGGAACGACATCACACCGACGGGAGCGCGGACCTCGCGGGTGCCGGGATCCGGATGCCCTCCCACGTCCCATTGCGTGCGCGACCCGGCTACGCAAACCGGATCGGCGGTTCCGACCTCGCGGACGAACTGGTCGAGGGCCGAGCTGCTCATACCTACGCTCACACCCACGCTCCCGGAGGTGCGACGCGCAAATGCTTCACGTCGGCGCAGCTCGACCCGAGCGGGAGGACCTTGCCGGGATTGGCGATCCCGTCGGGATCGAACGCGGCGCGCACCGCCGCTTGGACCTCGAGATCGGTCGCGGAGAACTGCAGGCCGAGCAGCCCCCGCTTCTCGAGCCCGATTCCGTGCTCGCCGCTCAGCACGCCTCCGACGGCGAGCGACGCGGCGACGATCTCGGCCCCGGCGGCCTCGACACGGTCGGTCACGCCCGGCTCCCGGGCGTCGTACACGAGCAGCGGATGGAGGTTGCCGTCGCCGGCATGGAACACGTTCATGACCAGCACGTCGTGGCGCGCCGCGATCTCATAGACGGCATCGAGCACCTCGACGAGGCGTGTCCGCGGGATCACGGTGTCGTGCAGGTAATAGTTCGGCTTGATCGTGGCGATGGCTCCGAACGCGTTCTTGCGGCCCTTCCAAAGCAGCGCCCGCTCGGTCGCGTCGGCCGCTCGCCGGACGCTCCGGGCGCCGTGCTCGCGGGCGATCCGCTCGACGGCGGCCGCCTCGGTCTCGACCCCGGCCGGCAGCCCGTCGACCTCTACCAGCAGCACGGCGGCGGCATCGGTCGGGTACCCGGCCTTGACGAACGATTCGACGGCCTGGGTGATGCGCTGGTCCATCATCTCCAGCGCCGCCGGCACTATGCCGTTCGCGATGACGGCGCTCACGGTGGCCGCCGCGGAGGCCACATCGTCGAAGGCGGCGAGCAGCGTGGCCACTGCGGGCGGGTTGGGCGTGAGACGCACGGCCACCGCGGTCACCACGCCCATCGTGCCTTCGCTACCTACGACCACACCGCGGAGGTCGTACCCCGGCGGCTCGCCGTCGACCCCGCCCAGCACGACGAGCTCACCGGTCGGTAGGACGAGCTCGACGGCGAGCACGTGCGCGGTCGTGACGCCGTAGGCCAAACAGTGCGGTCCACCGCTGTTGTTGGCGACGTTGCCACCGATCGTGCAGGACTGCTGGCTCGACGGGTCGGGGGCGAAGTGGACACCGTAGACAGCCAACCGGTTCGAGATGTCGAGGTTGGGAACGCCGGTTTCGACCCAGGCGATGCGGTTGGCCACATCGACGGACCGGATGGCCGTCATCCGGGTGGTCACGATGACGATCGGCTCGGCGCAGGCCACCGCGCCACCGGTGAGCCCCGTGCCCGCTCCACGGGGTACGAACGCCCGGCCGTGACGACGCGCTACGCCGACGACCCGACGCACCTCGTCGGCGGTAGCCGGGAAGACCACCGGGCCGGCGGCGCCGACCTCGATCGGCGAGGCGTCGCGCGAGTACAGGGCCCGGTCGTAGGCGTCGTTGCGGACGTGCTCGGGCCCGACGATCGCCGCGAGCTCGGCGAGCAACGGATCGCTGGGTGATGAGCGGCGCCGGCGGAGGAAGGACATGACTGCCGACCAGTATTCCCGACGGCTGCGCCTACTACGCTGCCCGCCCGTGCCCGAGACCGAGGATCTGCACGAGTGGATCTCGTTCAACGACACCGACGGTGACACGTGGATGTTCGACGTGTCGTTCCTGACCAGCCCGTGGACATGCATCTTCGGCGCTGGTTGCCAGGGAGTGCTCACCGGACCCGCCGCCCACCTCGAGCAGGGCTGCTGCTCTTACGGCGCCCACCTGGTCGATGCCGAGGATCAGGCCCGAACCGAAGCGATCGCATCGCGCCTCACACCGGCCCAGTGGCAACACCACGCTCACGCGGCCGAGTTCGGCCAGGTCACCGAGAGGCGCGAGGGGGAACTGGTCACCAGGCTGGTCGACGACGCGTGCATCTTCTTGAACCGCCCCGGATTCCCCGGAGGCGCGGGGTGCGCCCTTCACGTCGGTGCCCTGGCGGCGGGCGAGCGGTACATCGACTGGAAGCCGGCGGTCTGCTGGCAGCTCCCCCTCCGGCTCGACGAGCACACCGACTCGTCGGGCCACCGCACGTACACGTTGCGCGAGTGGAAACGGCGCGACTGGGGCGACGGCGGGGCCGAGTTCCACTGGTGGTGCACCGACGATGACGACGCGTTCAGGGGCCGGTCCCCCGTCTATCAGACCCTTCGGGACGAGATCGTCGAGATGATCGGCCCCGGCATCTACGACCGGCTCGTCGAGAAACTCCGTGACCGGCCCCGCGTGCGCTTCCTCCCCCATCCCGCCGTTCGCCGTCACCGCGCGGCTGGCGCGGCCTCGGAATAGTCGCCGCAGATGGTTGGCGGTCAGAATCAACCGATGGTGCGTATCGACGATCACGGGCGGGTTCGGCTGATCACCCTCGACCGACCCGAGGCTCTCAACGCGTTCAACGGCGCCCTGTACGACGCGACCACCGAGGCCCTGATCGACGCGGCGGGCGATCCCGGCGTCGCCGCCGTGGTGATCACCGGCGCCGGGCGAGCGTTCTGCGCCGGCACCGATCTCGGCGAGATGGCCGCCGCCAACTCCGGCGGCACGGCGACACCGGCGGTCCACGGCTTCTCCGGCTTCGTCGATCATCTCGTCGGGTTCCCCAAACCGCTCGTGGGCGCGGTCAACGGCCTGGCGCTCGGCATCGGCGCCACCATGCTCGCCTTCGCCGACCTCGTGTTCATGTCGACCGACGCCCGCCTCAAGTGCCCGTTCTCGAGTCTCGGCGTGGCGCCGGAAGCGGCGAGCAGCTTCTTGTTCCCCCGCCTCCTCGGGCGCCAGCAGGCCGCGTGGGTCCTGATGAGCGCCGAGTGGTTCAACGCCGAGCAATGCCTCGACATGGGCCTGGCGTTCAAGGTCTGTGCACCCGATTCGTTGGTCGACATCGCCATGGAGCACGCGACGACGTTGGCCGGTTGGCCCGTCTCCTCGTTGATCGAGACCAAAAAGCTGATGATGGCGCCGATCCTCGACCAGATCGCCGACGCTCGCGTCGGTGAGAACGCCGCGTTCGGTCGGCTGCTCGGCGGACCCGCCAACACCGAAGCGCTCACCGCGTTCGCCGAGAAGCGAGCTCCCGACTTCACCGGACTCTGACCGCCCCGAGCTTGCCTCGGTGGGCGAGGATTCGGGCCGCTCAACCAATTGGTCCGATCGGCCGACAGGTATCTAGTGACACCGGTCTTCACTGCCGACTCCCTCGACGAAGCCTGCCGCGAGGCCGGTCTGCTCTTTCCTCGGTTCGTGATCGACCAACTCGTCGCCGCGCTGGACACCGGCAAGCACGTCATCCTCACCGGACCCCCAGGGACCGGCAAGACCACGCTCGCGCACCTCGCCGCCGACGTGGCTCGCCGCGCCATGCTCTGCACCGGCTACCTGCCGACCACCGCCACCACCGAGTGGACCACGTTCGAGACGATCGGGGGACTCCAGCCGACGAGCGACGGGCTGATCTTTCGACCCGGGCTGTTCGTGGATGCCATCGAGACCGGCCGCTGGTTGGTCATCGACGAGCTCAACCGGTCGAACTTCGATCGGGCGTTCGGCCAGCTCTTCACGGTGCTGTCGGGATCGGCCGTCGTGTTGCCGTTCAAACGCAGGGGTCAGATCAAGCCGCTGTCGCTGGTACCCACGGGTGTCGATGTCCCGACCGACACCGACCCCATCCGAGTCTCGTCGTCGTGGCGGATCGTCGCGACGATGAACATGCTCGACAAGAACCTGCTGTTCGAGATGTCGTACGCGCTCATGCGGCGCTTCGCCTTCATCGAGGTCGCGTCGCCCGACGAGGACACGTTCCGGCAACTGCTCAGCGGCGACGGTCGGATCGTGCAGGAGTTGTTGCCCCTACGTCGCTTCGCCGATCTCGGACCTGCCGTGTACCTCGACGCCGCCCGCTACGCGGCGCGCCGTCAGACCGACGCCGCCTCGGTGTCACGGGTGCTGTACGAGGTGTTCTACGCCTACTTCCTCCCCCAATTCGACGCCCTCGACGAGCGCCGGGCCAATGAGCTGTACCGGTTCGTGGCATCGCTGCTCGATCCCGCCGAGAAAGCCGAGGTCTACCGCACGATCGGCGAGGTGGTCGGCGTCGAGCTCTACAACTGATGCCGGCCGTCGCCGATGCCGGAGCGCTGACGCCGACAGGGTCGCCCATGGCCCGACTCTGGGACCGCATCGAACGCCCCCTCGACGCCCCGTTGGCGCTGGCGACGCTGCTCGGAGTCGGCCTGGAGGACGCCCACCGCGAGGTCGCTAGGGCCGCGCTGACCAGCGCATCCACGTTGGCGCTGATAGAGCGGCTTCCCATGTTGCTCCGGTCGCTCGACCAGACCCTCACGGTTCGGCTCGAGCGGACCTCAGGCGAGGTGAGAGGCCCCATCAACTGGGCCGAGACGATTGCGGCCCGCGCCACGTCGGGCGGAGCCGGCGACGCCGTTGTGTGCGGTTCGCCGGCCCGGGAGACCGACACGCCGCTCAACCGGACCCTGGTCTCGGTGCTCGAACGACTGGGCCAACTCGGGCCCCGGCTAGGACCCGAGTCCGCTCAGGGCAGTCCACGGATCGTTCGCGCTCGCGAGGTCGCGCACATCGCCCGTCGCACCGCTTCGAGCAAGGCACTCTCGCCGGTCGCCCGGGGTCGCATCACGACGAAGGATCGGTCGCGGGCCCGATCGGCGCGGGCAGCACCACGCTACGCCGAGGTGTTCGATGTCGACGCGCGGTTGGCCGAGCCCCTCGACCCCGATGGGTTGGGTGGCGAGTGCGATCCGATCACGACTCGACGCCACGAGCTGCTGGTTGCGGTCCTCGAAGGGCTGGAGCGCCGGTGCGGGAACCTGCCGGCGATGTCGTGTGCCGGTGGCGTGGCCACATGCGGTCCGGTCGAGTTCCGTCACCATGACCGGCCGGGGGCCTCGCCGCTCGGACCTGGCGTCTCGCTTGCGGGGGTCATGTTGGATGTGGCCGACGAGACGGGAACGAGCTCTACTCCCGGCGCCTGGACCGTGCGCACGACGTCAGATCTCGACGGGCTCCTCGATCGGTACGTGGCGAGCCGCTGACCGCTGGCGTCAGTCGTCGGAGTCGCTCTCCCCGTCGTCATCCTCCACGTCATCGTCGTCGAACTCTGACGCCCACGCCTGGTGCTCGGGCTTGTCGCCGTCGTCGGTGGAGAGGCTCGTGAACAGCACGTCAAGATCGACGTCCTGTGATCGCTTGAGCGCTCGCGCCTCTTCGAATCGTCGATGTCGGCCCTTTTTCACAGGTGCTCGCAATCGTCCTCGTGCAATACCGAAACGGTGAGTCTAGCCAGTTGAGCGGGGACGAGGTGACCGGTTCGAGACATCACAAGGGTTCATGAGATCGCGCTTCGAGCAGCAATCCTCCGTCGGGGTCGAACGCCAGCGCGGCCTCACCGTCGAGGAGGCGCTGGATCACCCCGCCGACCACCTCGCCGCGCCATCCGACTGAAAGGCGCGACGCCGGGTCACCGGCCACGCTGGCCTCGATGTCGTCCCGGGTCGCCAGCAGTGCCGGGTCGAGGTCGAGAGCGCGCGCACGGTCGTTCAACCACGCCGACAGCAGCGTCACCGCAGGGCGAAGGCGAGCGGACCGGTCGGACTGCTCACCGTTCGGGTCGACACGGGGCTTGGAGCTGCTGGCCCGGGCGATCACGGCCATCAGCTCAGCGCGCGGTCCCGGCTTCAACGAGCGACTGTCGAGGCCGCGGATCCGATCCAGGGCGCCGTCATCGGCGGGTCGGGCCTGGGCGATCGACGCCAGCGAGATGTCCGAGAGCACGTGCCGGCATGGGATGTCGAGGTCCGAGGCCCGGCGTTCCCGCCATGCCGCGACCGCCTGCCCGACCGCTAGGGCCGCCCCCCGAAGGTTCCTCAGCTCACGTACCTTCAACCACGCGTCGTCGGGGTCGCGGGGATTGCGCATGCGCTCGACGAAGCCCTCGTGCTCGGCCTCAACCCACGTCCGACGACCCCGCTGAGTCACGTCGGCGAGCATCAGGTCCCACAGCTCGAGCAAGCGCGCCACGTCGGCGGCCGCATAGTCGAGCTGCGACGGTCGTAGCGGCCGGCGTAGCCAATCCGTCAAACGATCGCCCTTGGGGATAGATGTGCCCAGAATCCGAGAGTGCAACACGGACAGCGACGGACTGCTCAGCCCGACGAACCCGGCGGCCAGCTGGGTGTCGAGCACCCGGGCGGGCACGAATCCCATGGCCGATTCGAGCACCTCGATGTCCTGCGACGCGGCGTGCATGACGAACTCCGGTACACCGGCCAGAGCCTCCGCCAGCGGCGCCACATCGACGCCGAGCGGATCCACGATCACCACCATGTCGAGCGTCGCGAGCTGCAGCAGCGCTAAGTGGGGTCGGTAGGTCTTCTCGCGATGGAACTCGGTGTCGAGCGCCAGTCGGGGCTGACCGGCGAGCATGTCGATCGCCGCGCTCAGACCCCGGGCGTCATCGACGAACACGACCTCCTTGGCCGGGGCGCTCACCGGGCGGTTCCGGAAGCACGGTCCTCGAGCTCCGCCACGGTGTCGACGTCGCGAGTCGAACCGACCGACACCGGCACCCGCTCGATCTCGATCTGCGACGCCGAGACCGCGAGACGAGGAGCGCGGACGCCGTGCGCGAACTGCGACTCGAGTCGACCGAGCACCGACGTCGACCAAGCGGCGAGCACCCACTGCTCACGACCGGCGGCGTCGATGGCCACGGCGACATCGACACGAGGCGCCGCCCGTTCGAGCGCGGCGACCAGCTCGACGACGTCGACCATCGCCAGGTCGGGCAGGTCGCACGCGCAGATCACCACGGCGCGAGTGTCCCACGGCTCGGACAACGCCGAGATGATGCCGCCGAGGGGACCGGCCTCGGGCCACCGGTCGGGCACCCTCCGGCAACGAGCTCGATCGGCGGCCGCCGGCTCGCCACCCACGACGACCACCTCGAGGGCACCGGCGTGGCGCAGCGCGTCGGCAACCCGTTCGGCCATGGTCCGGCCGTCGAGCTCGACGAGCGCCTTGTCGCGACCGAACCGCCGGCTTCGCCCGCCGCAGAGCACCGCGGCGGCAAAGCCGCCAGACGGCACCGCGGCTGCAAAGCCGCCAGACGGGGCCGCCAGGCCGTCGCTCACGACGTGGGCGGCCAGTCGGGGTCGAGCTGGAGGAGGAAGACAGAGCAGCGGTCGGCCTCGTCGGTCTCGCCGATTCGCTCTGCGGAGGACTGCAGGCCCGACAGCGCCCGGAGGAACCCGCGGTTGGTCTCGTATCGCCAGCGAACGTAACCAGATCCTCGCCATCCGCTCTGGCGCAGCCGGTCGAGGCCGCGGTGGTACCCGACCCGGAACGCCGCGTACGCCTCGATGTCATCTCGAGCCAGCTCCCCGAGGCGAGCCCATCCATCGAGCATCGTCGGAAACCGGGCCAACACGGCCGACACTGCGTCTCGGGCGTCGTCGCCTCGCCCGAGCGCCGCGTCGAGAGCGCCGAGAGCATCGGCGGGCTCGGGCGCGAGCACCGTCTCGGGGGGGCCGGATCGATGGAGGTTCACCGTTGATTGGTCGCTCACCGCAGCGGTCTCCGTTTCACGTCTCGTTACAGCCGATGGCAATCCTAGGGTGGACCACGATCCACCTCTCGCTTCTCGTACGCTTCGGCACGTGATTCCCGACTCCGTCGATCCCGATCAGCTCCGCACCATCGTCATCCTGGTGATCCTGGCGATCCTGGTGCTGATGTTCCTCGTGGCGCGGTTCGTGCAGAAGCTCGTCATCAAAGGGGCGGTGCTGGCGGTGCTGGCCGGGCTCGCAGTCGGGCTATGGGTCCAGCGCGGCGACCTGGCGGACTGCGCTGAGACGTGCGAGTGCAGCCTCTTCGGGATGGACGTCGAGGTCCCGGCCGACCAGAACCCGCGGTGCTGAGCGGCACCGGTCCGGGCGAGGTCAGGCCACGCGTTCGAGGCGCAAGATGTTGGTCGCCCGGCTCGACGTGTTGAGCCCGGCGAGCACGGCGACCAGTTCGCCCGACCGCACATAGCCGGCGGTGACGCTGCGTTCGATGGCGTCGCGCACCAGGTCCTCGTGCGAGCCCACGCAATCTGACAGCAGTGGAACTGTCCCCCAGCTGAGCGCCAATTGGTGCACGGTGCGATCGCTCGTGCTCACACCGACCACGTTGGCGGTCGGCCGGAACCGGGCCACCGACCGGATTGTGAAACCCGAGCCGGAGACGCAGATGATCGTGCGCAACCCGAGTTCGGTAGCCACCCGCCACGCCGCCATGGTGAGGGCGTCGGTGACGGCGGCGTTGGGATCGGTCGTCGAGGTCATGCGCAGCTCGGCCAGCCGTTCGGCCCAGCCGTGATGGTCGAACTCCTCGTCGGCCCGGCGGGCGATGCGGGCCATCGTGGTGACGGCGTTGACCGGGTCGTGACCGACCGCGGTCTCGGCCGACAACATGAGGGCGCTCGATCCGTCCCACACGGCGTTGGCGATGTCGGACGCCTCGGCGCGGGTGGGGCTGGCGCTGGTGATCATCGACTCGAGCATCTGCGTGGCCGTGATCACCGGCCGACCGACGGAGATGCAGTTGCGGATGATGTGCTTCTGGAGCGACGGGAGCTCCTCGATCGGGCACTCGTTGCCGAGATCGCCCCGCGCCACCATGACGGCACCGGACGCCTCGACGATGGCGGGCAGGTTGTCGACCGCGGCGCGGGTCTCGATCTTGGCGATCACCAGCGGACCGCGGGGGTGGGGCTCGGTCCCGACCCGGCGGATGTCGTGCGCCGAGCGCACGAACGAGACCGCGATCATGTCGACTCCGGCATCGACGAAGGCGTCGATGGCCCGGAAATCATCGGGGGTCGGGGTCGAGATGGTGAGGCGGTCAGCGGGCACGTGGATGCCGGGTCGACCGCGGACGCGCCCACCCCCGATCACCCGCGCCGTCAGCGAATCGGCTGAGCGGTCGGTGACCTCGATGGCGACACCACCGTCGCCGATACGCAACCGGTCGCCGATGTGCACGTCCGCGACCAGCGACTCGTAGTCGACCTCGATCGACTTCGCCGTGCTGGATCCCTGACCGACGCGAAGTGCGATCTTGGAACCGTCGGCCAGATCGACGCCATCCTCGCCGAACGACGCCGCCCGCACCTTGGGACCGGGAAGGTCGACGAGAATGCCGACCGGTCGACCAGCGGTCGCCGCGACCCGGCGGATGGCGCGGTAGCGGGTGAGGCCATCGTCGATCGTGCCGTGGGCCAACCCGACGCGGGCGACGTCCATCCCCGCCTCGATCAGCGCCCGAAGCGTCACGTCGTCGTCGCTCGCCGGGCCGATCGTGGCCACGATCTTCGTACGTCTCGACATCAGAACCCGCGCCTATTGGTGAACACTCGACATCCGATCGGTCTCGCTCGCCTGCTGACGCAGGCGAGAAATGCCCTAACCATGTTTGAGGTGGTCACGCTACCGGCGCGCTTCAGACGCTGGTCGAGCGGTTGCGGATCAAGGGCTTGCGCTGTTCTCGTCGGCATCGACACGGGCGAGCAGTTGGTCGCGGACCGATTCGCCCTTGTCGCGTGCCGGACCGCCGGTGAGGCGCCAACCCTCCCTCGACGAGTAGAGGAGCGGCGACTCGTCGAGGCGACCCGGTTTGGCGGCGACGATCCGAGCGAAGAACAGATCGTGGTCGTAGCGCACGAGGCGGTCCTCCACCGCGCACCCGAACCAGGCGATGCAGCCCGGCACCACCGGCCAGCCGTCGTCGAGGGTCAGGTACTCGCGGGCCACGTGGTTGAACTTGCGGCCGGGGTACGAGAAGTACTGGCCCTCGACGATCTGGTCACCGGCGAGTATCGACACCGCGAAACGGCCCGAGCCGAGTATCAGCGGGTGGGTGTCGTGCTTGGGTGACACCGACGCCATGACGATCGGCTCCTCGAAGGCGATCTGGCACACCCAATGCGACGTGTAGGCCCGCACGAGCCCGTCGTGGCTGGCACCGACGACTTGAACACCCTTCATCATCTGGCCAAGGCAGCGCTTGAGGTCGCGGTCGATCACCCGTGCTCCCAAGCGTCGCCACCGGTCGTCGGGCCGGCCGATCGTGTGGGTGACCCCATCAGTTGAGCCGGGCTTCGAGGGCCTCGGCCCGGCGCTGGTCGTTGGCATCCGCGCTCAGCGCCGATGCCCGACGCATGGCCGCCGCGGCCCGATCGAACCGCCCGACCGACGCCTCGACGTCGGCGTGGACGCGGTGCGCGTCGGCTCCGGCTCCGGGCCGGCCGGCCCGGAGCCGGAGCACCCAGGCCAGGTTCTGCCGATCGCCCCGCCCTTGGTAGGCGAGCGTCAGGTTGGCGAGCATGCGCTCGACGATCGCCACGACCGGCGTGGGTACCAGCAGTTCGGGACCGAATCGTGCGCCGGGTCCGTGGATCATGCGGAAGAGCGACTCGCAGCCACTCGTGTCGAGCGGGTGCGGGCCGTTGAAAGGATCGAAGTACAGCCCCGTCGACGCCTCCGACACGAGGAAGTGCCCCGGCATCCCGATGCCGTTCAGCGGAAGGCCGACTCTGCGGCCAACCTCGATGCCGACCACGGCGAGCGAGATCGGGATGCCCGTGCGGCGGCGCAACACGGCCGGAAGCATGGAGTTCTCGGGGTCGTAGTAGTCGACTCGGTTACCGGCAAATCCTCCGGGGCCGAACAGCGACCCGAACAGGTCCGTCGTAGATGTCGCCGGTGCGTTCGCCGCCAGCGCGTCGAGCTCACCGAGCACGGCTTCTACGTCGAGGGCCGGTTCGGCGTGCGCCGCCAGCAGCGCCACGGCGCGGTCGAGCGGCGGGTCGGCGCGTGACAGCAACTCGTGGATCTCGGCCGAGCGACTCACCCTCGCGACGCTACCGGGTCGAGACCAGGCCGAACGAGTATCCCCGATCGCGCGGACCGTGGTCACTAGCCTTCTGCGCGTGAACCTAAGACGGTCACACCCCTACCTCGACCATGCCGGGCCGATCCCGTTCGCCCATCGTGGCGGCACCTCCGATCACCCCGAGAACACCCTGCCCGCGTTTCAGCACGCGGCCGACCTGGGCTACCGATATCTCGAGACCGACGTGCACGCGACCAGCGACGGCGTGCTCCTCGCGTTCCACGACGACACTCTCGATCGGGTCACCGACGCGTCCGGGGTGATCGCCGACCTGCCGTACGCGCAGGTCGCCCTCGCCCGGGTTGCGGGTAGCCAGCCGATCCCGCGGCTCGACGAGTTGTTCGAGGCGTTCCCCAATCATCGGTTCAACCTCGATGCCAAGCACGACTCGGTCGTCGAGCCACTCGTTCGTTTGCTCAGCCGTCACGATTCCTTCGACCGGGTGTGCATCGGCAGCTTCAGCGACCGTCGCCTCACCGCCCTGCGCCGCCGGGCCGGCCCGGCGCTGTTGACCGCGCTCGGGCCGCGCGCCGTGGCCGCCCTTCGAGCGCGGTTGCCGAATGCACGCCTCTCCGGGGCGTGTGCCCAGGTGCCGCCGACCGTCCGTGGTGTGACCCTCGTCGACGGGTCGTTCGTGCGAGCCGCGCACCGGCGCAACATCGCTGTGCACGTCTGGACGATCGACGAGCCCGGCGAGATGCACCGGCTCCTTGACCTGGGCGTAGACGGCATCATGACCGACCGACCTGTTGTGCTGCGCTCGGTTCTCGAGGAGCGGGGCCAGTGGGTCTCCTGAAGCCCGTCGCGCGGGTGAGCGTGGTATCGGTCGCCGCCGGATTGCTGGCTTCGGTCATGTTCGCGGCGCTCCCGGCCAGCCCCCAGACCGCCGACCCGACGGCCACCGACACGCCCCCGCCGTCCCTCTCGCTCTCGGCGGGCGTCCTCGTCCCTGATCCCGGGCTGCAGCCCGGTGTCGCTCTGGTGCGCATTCGCGGTGCCGCCTACGACCGGGCGGTCACGGCCTATGACACCGCGCTCGCCGAGCGGGTGGCCACAACCGTGGCCCTCGCGGATGCGCAAAGCGCCCTGGTCACCGCCGTCGCCGACCGTGACTCGGCGCGAGTGGCGGTCGATGCCGGCCGCGCCGCCCAGCGCGACCAGGTTGGCGTGCTCGTGGCGGTCGAGCGCGCCGTCCGCGAGCTCGCCGTGGCGTCGTACACCTCGACTGGGGGCAGCGACGATCCTGTCCTGTACATACTCGAAGGCGGTCTCCCCGGCCCCGAGGTGCAACGGCAACTGACCCAGGAGAGCACCGAGTTCCAGTTCGGGAAGCGTCAGCGCCTGGCCGACCAGCTCGAGGCCACCGAAGCCCAACTCGCCGCCGATCTATCGGTCCTCGCCGATCGTGCTCGCGCCATCGTCGACGTGACCGCCACCGTCGAGGAGCTGATGATCTCCCTGTTCCAGCTCGAACTGGCGTTGATCGACCGAGCCGACGACGTCGTGCGGGCCCGGCGTACGGCGACCGTCGCCGGGGTCGACGTGTCCCTGGTCGCCCTCGACGCCTACGTGGCCGCCGCCAACAACATCCGGGTGACCGATCCGGGGTGCGGTCTCGAGTGGTGGATGCTCGCCGGCATCGGCCGCATAGAGAGCCGGCACGGCACGATCCGCGGCGGGGGCCTTCGATCCGACGGTCGGCCCGCCAGCACGATCATAGGTATCCGCCTCGATGGCACCCACGGCACCCGCCTCATCGCCGACACCGACGGCGGCCGCCTCGACAGCGACTCCACCTACGATCGCGCCGTCGGACCGATGCAGTTCATCCCTTCGACCTGGGCGACCTTTTCCGGCGACGGGAACGGCGACGGGCGCGCCGACCCGCACAACGTCTACGACGCCGCTCTCGCGGCCGCCACCTATCTGTGCCGCGAAGGGGGCACCCTGAACTCCGCCGGCCTCGCCACGGCGTACTTCGCGTACAACAATTCCGCCACCTACGTCGCCGACGTCACCCGCCACGCCGCGCGGTACCGCTCGTCGGTGGTGATTCCCGTAATCCCGCCGGCACCGCCTCCGCCCCCGCCGGACGTCCCCGCTGTCGGTGACGCCTAGCTGTTGGTAAGTCTGTGCTGTTGGTAAGTCTGTGCACGACATGTGAACAACGTCACAAGTCCTCCGGATTTCGCGCCAAGGCGGGGGATAACCTGAGGATTTCGCGTGGGCCTCTTGACCCACGCTCCGTGGCGGTGCAAAGTCACGCCATCGTCAAGGTCGACGAGGGCAACCAGGTCGGATGATCCCCGGATTGGAGCCCACGAAGGACCGAGCGGGTGAGCGTGAGAACAGCGGGTAACCGCCGGGATCACGAGCGCCGGTGAGGGCCGTCGGGGGAACCGATGCGTGGAGACCCGGCTGAGAAGCCTTCTGACGCCGAGGCGAGACCGAAGCGAGGTCGTCGAGACGGAGCGGGGTAACCCGAGCCGGCGAAGCGACCGGTCGACCGAAGGGCACGACCGGCAACGGGAACCGCGAACGGGGTGAGCCACCGACGAGTGGCGAGCGCCGGGAGCCGGGGAACCGAGCCGACCAGCCGTCGAAGCGACGCAACGGACGGGCACCGCCGGGTGCCCGGGGCCGGGCAGCGCCGATGCGGCGGGAGTGCGGCTGCGGTGACGTGGTGGCCCCCCTGACGGGGTGGACCGCCACCGAGCACGCAGCCGGGTGCGAACGGAGCACCCGAATCAGACGACCAAAGGACCGCGATGGTGACCGACGGGTGACCAGCAAGGTCCAGAGCGGGCTTTCGAGCCAACTCCGGTAACGAACTCCGACGGGAGAAACGTACAAGACGTCGAGGTCACGAAGGCCCCGAGAAGCCGAGCGGGTAACCGCGAAGCTACTCGGGGCCTTCACGCGTCTGCCACACTGGCTTCATGACCGAGGCGCTCGATTCCATCCCCCCCGGCTTGGCAATCCTCTACGGTGGGAACCGCATCGCTCGGGTCTCCGACGCCCTCGCTGCGGCGTTCGGACCGGGCGACCGGTTGCTGATCGACGACACCACCGGCGACGTGTTGCATGTCCCGGTAGCCGAGTCGAACGTTGTCGGCGACGTCGTCGACTCCGCTCGCCACGCCTTCGCCGATCTCGCGTCGTGTGACGACGACCAGATCTCCGCCTTCTACGACGCGTTCGCCAAGCGCCTCGCCGACGACGCGGCATTCGAGCCCATAGCGGCGGCCAACGCCGAGGACGTGACCGCGGCACGCGAGCGGGGACGCTCCACGACCAGGCTGGCGCTCAACGACGGCATGCGGCGCTCGATGATCGAGGGGCTCGGCGCTTGGCGCGACAACGGTGACCGCCGCGACGCCCTCATCGAGCGAGTCGAACACCAGGGCTTCAGCGTCGAGCAGCGCCGCGCCCCGCTCGGTGTCGTCGGCTTCGTCTTCGAGGGCCGACCCAACGTGTTCGCCGACGCCACAGGAGTGGTTCGCACCGGCAACACGGTCGTGTTCCGCATCGGCAGCGACGCGTTGGGTACCGCCCGGGCGATCGTGGCTCACGCCCTGTCCCCCGCCCTTGCCGAGGCCGGGCTGCCACCCGGCACCGTCGGCCTGGTCGACAGTGCGTCACGCGCCTCGGGTTGGGCACTGTTTTCGAATCGGGGCATCTCACTCGCCGTGGCGCGGGGTTCGGGCTCCGCCGTCGCCCAGTTGGGAGCCGTCGCCCGCCAAAGCGGTATCCCCGTCAGCTTGCACGGCACGGGTGGCGCGTGGCTGGTCGCCGGCGCGGCCGCCGAAGCGTCGAGCGTGCGCTCGGCCGTCGTGCACTCGCTCGACCGCAAGGTGTGCAACACGCTGAACGTCGCCGCCGTACCCCGCTCGAGGGCCGCCGAACTCGTCCCGGTAGTGCTCGACGCCGTCAGCGCGGCCGGCGAGCGGCGCGGGTTCCCAGCCAAGGTTCACGTCGCGCTCGGATCCGACACTCATGTCCCGGCGTCATGGTTCACCGAACACATCAGCGTGGCCCGGGCCCACGGCACCGTCGAGGAGACCCGCGCCGAAACGATCCCCGTCGATCGACTCGGCCGCGAATGGGAGTGGGAGGACAGCCCCGAGGTGAGCCTGGTCGTGGCCGACGACCTCGACCACGCCATCGAGCTGTTCAATCGGTACGCCCCCCGACTCGTCGCGTCGCTCGTGTCTGAGGACCCCGACGAGCACGAGCAATTCTGGAGTCGCCTCGACGCCCCCTTCGTCGGCAACGGCTTCACCCGCTGGGTGGATGGGCAGTTCGCGCTCGGGCGACCCGAACTCGGGCTATCGAACTGGGAGGCCGGTCGCCTCTTCGCCCGGAGCGCCGTGTTGTCGGGCGACTCGGTGTTCACCGTGCGCACCCGCGCCACCGTCTCGGACCCCGACCTCCACCGCTAGTCCGCTAGTCCGCAGGTCCGCACGTCGAATCGTCGTACCGGGGCCGAATTGCCGGCCGGCCGAGCACGTCGCACCGGTTGCGGTCTACAGTTCCGCCCCATGACGTCGGGGGGACGGTCTGAGGGGGCGCCGCGACTCGCGGTCGATGGGTTGTCGGTCGTCTACGGAGCGGTCATCCGGGCGCTCGACGAGGTGTCACTCGAGGTCCGCTCGGGCGAGATCGTGGCGCTGCTCGGTGCCAACGGCGCCGGCAAGACAACACTCCTGCGGGCGGTCACCGGCCTGCTCGGCCACCACAACGGCCGGGTGACGAGCGGGAGCATCCGCTTCGATGGAACCGATGTCACCGGTGAGTCGTCCACAGCAATCGTGCGGCGCGGCCTCAGCCAGTCGATGGAGGGTCGCCGGATATTTGCCGAGCTGTCGGTCGAGGAGAACTTGCGGGCCGGCGCCCACACGGTCAGGGATCGGCGTGCGGTGCGGACCCGGGCCGACGAGATAGTGGCGCTGTTCCCGGTGCTCGGATCGAGGCGGTCGGCGCAAGCCGGATACCTATCGGGTGGTGAACAGCAGATGCTCGCCATCGGCCGAGCCCTCATGAGTCAACCCGACGTTCTGGTCCTCGACGAGCCGTCGCTCGGGTTGGCCCCGCTCATCGTGCAACAGATCTGGCAGATCATCGGCGAGATCAACCGCCAGGGCACCACGGTGCTGCTCGTCGAGCAGAACGCCGCCATGGCGTTGTCGATCGCCGATCGCGGCTACGTGCTCGAGACGGGGCGAGTGGCTCGGACCGGCACCGGGCCCGAACTGCGCGATGACCCCGAGATCCAGGCCCTGTACCTCGGTACCGGAGCCGAAGGCGGTGCTCGACGCAGCTATCGGGCCGAGCGGCTGGCCCGAACGGGTGGCTCGCGTGAGTGACGTCTCGCCGGCCGCCGGGCCTTTGCTCGAGGTCGACGGCATAAGCCTGCGCTTCGGCGGTCTCGACGTGTTGCGCGACGTGAGCTTCCGGGTCGAGTCAGGCGAGCTGTCGGCACTGATCGGACCGAACGGGGCCGGCAAGACGAGCCTGTTCAACTGCCTCAACGGCGTATACCGGCCCTACGAGGGATCGATCCGTCTCGGCGGTACGTCGGTCATCGGTCTCAAACCGTCGAGGCTCGCCCCACTCGGGCTGGCGCGCACCTTCCAGAACCTGGCGCTGTTCGGCAACCTCGACGTGGTCGAGAACATCATGCTCGGACGCCACCACCTCATGCGCGCCGGCTTCCCCGAGGGCGCGCTGTGGGTCGGACGTGCCCGGGCCGAGGATCGCGTCCACCGTCAGCGCTGCGACGAGATCGTCGAGCTCCTCGACCTCGGTGCGCACCGGGGCCGCCCTGTGGCGTTGCTCCCCCACGGCATCCAGAAGCGCATCGAGCTCGGCCGAGCCCTCGCGATGGACCCTCGCCTCCTGCTGCTCGACGAACCCGCGGCCGGCCTCAACGCCGAGGAGACCGACCAGATGGGCGAGCTGATCCTCGAGATCCAAGACGAGCTGTCCCTCGCCATGATCCTGATCGAGCACGACATGCACATGGTGATGGACCTGGCCGAGCACGTGATCGTCATCAACTTCGGCGAGGTGATCGCCACCGGCTCACCGACCGAAGTGGCGGCCAACCCCGCCGTCGTAGCCGCCTACCTCGGATCGGAGGGAGGCTGATGGACAAGTTCCTCCAGCTCCTCGCGTCGGGAGTCGCGCTGGGCGCGATCTATGCCCTCATTGCCCTCGGGTTCGTGGTGATCTACAAGGCCACGAGCACGTTCAACTTCGCTCAAGGCGGGTTCGTGCTGCTCGGCACCTACCTCACGTACCAATTCGGGGTCGACTGGAACTGGCCGTTCTACCTCGCCATGATCGCCGCCGCGGTCGTGATGGCGGCCATCGCCATGGTGCTCGAACGGCTCATCCTGCGTCGCATGATCGGCAAGGCCTCGTTCTCGGTCATCCTCGTGACCCTCGGCATACTGCTCGTCATCGAGCAGCTCGTGCGGGCGATCTGGACCCAGCCGTCCTACGTCCTCGAGAACCCGTGGGGCACCCGTACGGTCGAGGCCGGCGGTGTCATCGTCTCCCACGCGGACCTCTGGGCCATCGTCTTCGCCGCCGTGTTGCTCGGCGCCTTCTTCGTGTTCTTCACCAAGAGCCGCACCGGGCTCGGCATGCGGGCCAGCGCCTTCGACCAGGAGGCCGCGGCCGCCCAGGGCATCAGCGTCGCCCGGTCGTTCCAGTTGTCGTGGGCCATCGCGGCCGCGGTGGCGGTCGTAGCCGGCGTGATGTTGACCGCTCGGCCGGGTTCGGCGGGCGCATTGAACCCCGGGCTCAGCTTCATCGCGCTCCGCGCCTTCCCGGCCACGATCCTCGGCGGGCTCGACTCCCCCGGCGGAGCCGTCGCCGGCGGCGTCGCCGTCGGCGTCGCCGAAGTCATGGCCAGCGGCTACCTCAATGACAAGGCGTGGCTCGTCGGCGACAACTTCGCTCAGGTCGTGCCGTACGTCGTACTGGTCCTCGTGCTGTTGTGGCGCCCCAACGGGCTGTTCGGCACCCGAGCGGTCGAGCGCGTATGAACGCCAACCGGCTGCTGCCGAGCCGGGCCGGCCGGACCGCGACGGTCCTCGCCATCGTCGCTGTCGCCCTGCTCCCGATGTGGCTCGACGACGATTTCTGGATGCTGGTGTTCGGCAACGCCGGTATCTTCGCCATCGGCGCCGTAGGTCTCAGCCTGCTCACCGGGTACGCCGGCCAGGTGTCGCTCGGCCACGCGGCGTTCTTGTCGATCGGGGGCTACACGGCGGTGTGGTTCAGCTCCGACAAAGGTTGGCCGCTGCCGCTGTGGCTGTTGGCGGTGACCCTCGTCGGCGCCGCCATCGGGGCCCTCGTCGGCCCATTTGCCCTGCGCTTCAAGGGCAACTACCTCGTCGTCATCACCTTGGCGCTGCTCTTCATCACCGTCCACGTGCTCGACAACTGGGATCGCTTCAGCAACGGCGCCGACGGTAAGTCGGCTACCGGGCTGAAGCTCTGGTTCCTCGTCGACTTCGAGAACCTGAGCGTGTTCGGCAAGGAATTCACCGACAGCCAGGGCCGCTACTACCTGGCGTGGATCATTCTCGGGCTGGTGCTGGTGATGGCCCGCAACATCGTGCGCTCCCGGCCCGGCCGGGCGCTCCAAGCGATCCGCGACCGCGACGTGGCCGCCGAGGTCGTCGGCGTCGACACCGCCCGCTACAAGATCGCCGTCTTCGCGGTCTCGAGCGGGCTGGCCACCCTCGCCGGTGGGCTCTACGCCGCCAACATCGGTTTTCTCACGCCCGGCGATCCGGCCGCGCAGCTGTTCTTGTCGATCCGGTTCGTGGCCATCATCATCGTCGGCGGGCTCGGCTCGCTCTACGGCGTGGTGATCGGTGCCCTGTTGTTGGGCCCCCTCCCCGAGTTGCTCCGCGACCACGCCGACAAGATCAACTTCACCGTCCCGTTGTTCGACGAGCCGCTCATCCAGGAGGGCACCGGCCCGGGTCTGTTCACCAGCTCCAGCCTGGCCGAGATCCTCTTCGGCGTGTCGCTGGTGGCCTTCCTCATCTTCCAGCCACGCGGCGTCGTCGGGCTGATCGATGGTGTCCGTCACCGCTTGGGCGCCCGCCGCGACGGTTCGACGCCCGACGCCGACTAGCCTCATCCCGCCGGCGCGGACTCGCCCGGCACCGGATCTCAGGAGGGACCCCATGGGTATGGCCAACACTCGCCGCGCCACGCGGCTCATCGCTGCGTTGCTCGCGCTGGCGCTCGTCGCGGCAGCATGCGGCGACGACGACGACACCGGCGCCACCGACTCGTCGACCACCGACGCCCCGACCACCACGACAGCAGCCGACACCGGCGGCGACACAGGTGGCGATACCGGCGATACCGGCGACACCACGACGACGGTCGCCGACACGCCGGCCGGACCCCCGGCCGAGACCAACGGCTTCGACGGCACAACGATCAGCCTCGGTTTCCTCACCGACCAGACTGGCGCGCTCGCCATCGTCGGCGGCCCCCTGCTGGCCGGGTCCACCGCCTACTGGAGCTGGGTGAACGAGGAGCTCGGTGGCATCGCCGGCCAGTATCCCGTCGAGCTCGTCGTCGGCGATACCAAAGACGACGAGGCCCAGACCGTCCAGGAGTACCAGCGGATCAAGGATGACGTGGTCATGATCGCCGAGATCCTCTCCACGCCCCCGACCCAGGCCCTCATCGAGTTCCTCGCCGAGGACGGCCTGCTCGGAACCCCCGGATCGCTCGCCGGAGCGTGGAGCCTCGAACCGAACCTGGTTCCCAACGGCACCGCGTACGAGTACGAGATGATCAACCTGGCCGACTGGTTCGTGAACGATTCGGGCCTGGGCGACGCCAGTACGGTCGCCTGCGCCGTGTACGTGAACGACAAGTACGGCGAGGACAGCGTCCGCGGCGTCGAGTACGCCGCGGAACAGCTCGGCTTCGAGCTCGCCGAGACCCAGACCATCGCCCGGGGCGACACCGATTTCACCGCCCAGATCGGTGCCCTCCAAGACGCCGGCTGCGAGGTTGTCTACGCCATCACCGTTCCCCGCGAGCAAAACGGCCTGCTCGGCACCGCCAACGCCCAGGGTTTCGACCCGATATGGCTCGGCGCGCTGCCGTCGTACATCAACCTGCTCGCCGCCGGTGACAACGCCGCGCTGTACGAGAACTTCTACATCGCCCTCGACACGCCGGGCCTCGACGACACCTCGGTGCCGGGCATGGCGAACTTCCTCGAGCGCTGGGCCACCTACGGCGACGGCAGCGAGCCGAGCACGTTCCACCTGAGCGGCTACTTCCAGGCGATCTCGGTTCACGCCCTGCTCGAGGCCGCCGTGGCGAACGGCGACCTGAGCCGCGAGGGCTTGCAGGCCGCTCTGGCTGGATTGGGCGAAGTCGACACCGACGGGCTGGCCGACAACTACGTCTACGGCGCTCCCGAAGACCGGGTGCCCGCAGCCGGCAACCGCATCTTCCAGTTCGACGCCACCGTGCCGCCGAACTTTCTCCGCGAGATCGCCCAGATCGAGTCCGACCTCACCAGCGGGTTCGACTTCGGGTCGTGACCGCTTCGTGACGTCGCCGGCGTACCGGGTCCCAGATCGACCACCGAGTCGGCCTGGGACCCGGGCGTGTCCGACGACGTTCGATACGCTCTCACCGTGAGCCCGCGGATCGTGACCCAACGCGAAACCGAACCGTGTTGCGAGCCGATGTTGGCCTCACCGCTCGACGAACGCGACGCCACCGATCTCGCCGCCCTCTTCAAGGCGCTCGCCGACCCCGCTCGACTGCGCCTGATCAGCCTCATCGCCGCGGCCCCGGGCGGCGAGGCGTGCGCATGTGACCTCACCGCCCCGCTCGGACGGTCACAGCCCACCGTCAGCCACCACCTCGGTCAGCTAGTGGCGGCTGGACTTCTCGAACGCCAGCAGCGGGGCCGGTGGGCGTGGTTCCGCATCAATCCATACCGTTTCGATGCCGTGCGGCGCGCCCTCGCGCCGATAGAGGCCAGTCAACTCCGGTGATCAGCAGGCACCGTTGCGCAGGATTTTGCTCAACTTGATGGCGCTCACGTTCGATCACTAACGGATGAGGCACTTCACCCCATCCGCGGAGCTCTCCGAAGCGCTACAGCCGCCGCGCGACGCGGAGGCTCTCGGTATCGGTGTGAACATGGTCAACGACATGATCGTGCGGCGCATGTTGGCCGAAGGGCGAACGTCGCTCAGCCGCCTCGTTGACACCCTGACCCTCAGCCCCACGATCCTTCAGCCCATGGTCAGCAAGCTCCGCGATCTGGCTCTCATCGAGCTCGATGGCATGGATGGGCGCAACTGGGTGATGTCGCTGACCAACGCGGGCCGGGAGCTGGCGGTCGAGCGGGCTCGCCAGTGCTCGTACATGTCCACGGCGCCCGTGCCGCTGGACCTGTACACCCGCGTCATCTGGCTGCAATCGGCCAAGTTGACCCTCGACCGCGAATTGCTGACCCGGGCCATGTCGGACCTGGTGATCGCACCCGATCTCATCGACATGCTCGGGCCCGCGGTCCAGGACAAGGGTGCCATGTTCCTCTACGGGCCGCCCGGCACCGGAAAGTCGAGCCTGGCCGAGCGCTTGAGTCGGGCGTACGGAGACTTGGTCGCCATCCCCCGCGCCGTCACCGTCGATGGCCAGATCATCACGGTCTACGACCCCACCGTCCACCACGCCGCGGAAGAACAACCCCCCCAGCTCGACGGGCGTTGGGTTCTGTGCGAGCGACCATGCGTCGTCGCGGGCGGCGAGCTGGTGATGTCGATGCTTGACCTCGCCCACGATGTTTCGTCGGGGACATACCTGAGCCCGCTACAGATGCGAGCCAACAACGGCGTGTTCGTCATCGACGACTTCGGACGCCAGACGATGACGCCCGAACAGCTGCTCAACCGGTGGATCGTGCCTCTGGACCGTGGCCACGACTACTTGTCGCTCAACTACGGCCTGAAGTTCCAGGTCCCCTTCGACGTCAAGGTGGCGTTCTCGACCAACCTCCCGCCCGACCGGCTCGGCGACGAGGCCTTCTTCCGACGGATCCACCACAAGATCTACATCGGCTGCATCGACGACGATCAGTTCGACTGGATTCTCGTTCGGGTGGCCAAGAAGTACGCCGTCGAGTGCACGCAGGAGGGCGCCGCCTACCTTCGCCAGGTGACGCGATCGCGCGGCGATGGCGAGCTCCGGCCGTACCTCCCCGGTGTGGTGTGCTCGATCATCTCGTCGGTCGCCCGTTACGAGAGCAAGCCGCCGACCCTCGATCGGGAATCGATCGACAGGTTCGCGATCACGTACTTCACTCGATCGCTCACCCCGTCATCGCACCAGACCTCGCCGGTCGTGGCGCCGACGCCCGCTGCGCAGCCCGTGCCGCCGAGCCCGGGATTCATCGGGGCCACCTCGCCCGGGGGGCCAGTGCGGCCGATCGGTTCAACCCACGGACGGCCGATGGGCATGCCGCCGGCTCCGGTCCACGCCGCCCGCTGACCCTCGCCTCTCCGAAGCGCACGGCCATTGGGTGAACGTTCGACCTCTGATCGATCTTGCTCGCCTGCTAGCGCAGTCGAGAAATGCCACTGTCACATTGGAGGGCTCGCCTATCGGCCCGCCCTCTAGGCGCACGGCCATTCACCGGTACGGGTAGCGTCGGCTTCTTCGAGCGTGCGCGGGACGCCTGGGTGCTGGAGGGTGATGGAGCGCGACGGGGTCGACATCGAGCCCACCGCCGCGATCACGGTGCCGGCGCGCGATGTGCTCCGGCTCCGGCCGGTGGCGGCCCTGCTGACGTCGCAGCTCTGCTTCACCTGCGCCACCGCCATTCAGGCCATCGCCATCGGCAAGCAGGTCTACGACATCACCGGCGAGGAACTCGACCTCGGTCTGGTCGGCCTGGTCGAGTTCCTCCCCACCTTCCTCCTCGTCCTCGTCACCGGACTGGTGGCCGATCGGTTCGACAAGCGGCTCGTGGCCGCGGCCGCCCTCGGTCTCGAATTGGCCGTCTCGCTCGGCCTGGCCTTGTACGCCGCCACCGAGCCGACCGCCGTCGGCCCGATCTTCGGCCTGGCGGCCGGCTTCGGCGTGGCCCGGGCGTTTCACTCCCCGTCCGAACGGGCCATGAAGCCGCTCGTCGCCGAGCCCCAGCACCTGCCCCGAGTCGTCGCCTTGCACTCGTCGACCTGGCAGATCGGAGCGATCGTCGGTCCGGTCGCTTCGGGCTTCCTGTACGCCTGGACACCGGTGGCGCCGTTCGTCGCCGCCGCGGTGCTGTCGGGCGGTGCCATCGTCGCCATGCTCGCGGTCACCTACGTGCGCCCGGTCGAGCCTTTGCGCGACCGCCCGACCTTCGCCACCGCGACCGCGGGCTTGGCGCTGATCCGGCGCACGCCGGTGCTGCTCGGGGTCATCTCCCTCGACCTGTTCGCGGTGCTGTTCGGTGGTGCAGTCGCCCTGCTCCCGGCCATCGCCGACCAGCGGCTCGGTGTCGACGACGCGGTCGGTCTGGGGTTCCTTCGCGCCGCGGTCGGCCTCGGCGCCGCCAGCGCCGCGCTCGTGCTCGCGGCGCGCCCGCTTCAACGTCACGTGGGGCGCTGGCTGCTCTACGCCGTCGGGGTCTTCGGCGTGCTCACCATCGTCCTCGGTGTCACCGACTCCTTCGTCGTAGCGTTCGTCGCCCTGGCCGGGTTGAGCGCGGCCGACATGGTGTCGGTGTTCGTGCGCGCCACCCTGGTGCCGCTCGCGACGCGGGCCGACGCGCTCGGACGAGTCCATGCCGTCGAGCAGGTGTTCATCGGCGCATCGAACGAACTGGGCGCGTTCGAGTCCGGCGTCGCCGCCGCGGCGATCGGGACCGGAGCCGCGGTGATACTCGGTGGTGCCGCGACACTGATCGTCGTCGTCGTCTGGGGCCTTGTCTTCCCGTCGATCCGGCGTATCGACAGTTTCGACGAGATCAGCGTGTGGTGACCGCGTCGTCGTAGATGCCGCGCGGCCCGGTGGCCAACCGGGCGGTCAACCCCGCCGCAAGCGCGAGCGGCCAGGCCCGGCTCCCGAACAGTTCGGCCGCCATCACCGCGCCCGCGACGGGCGTTCGGGCACCCGACGCGAAAACGGTGACGAAACCGACAGCTGCGAGCGACGCCGCGTCGATGCCGAGCGGACCGGCCAGCGACGCCCCGAGCGTCGCCCCAACCACGAACAACGGCGTCACCTCGCCCCCTGGGTATCCGGTGCCGAGGCACACGGCCGTGAACACCAGCTTCCACACGAAATCGGCGTCGCTTCCCACGGTCCCGGCGAGGGCGGCATCGGCGAGCGGCAGCGAGAGCCCGAGGTACTCTCGCCCGACGACGGCGGCAAGCACGACCGTGACGACACCACCGGCGGCCGGGGCCAGCCACGGGCGGGGCACGATTCGAGACACCCATCGCGAGATGCGCCGCCGGGCCCAGACGAACGCCGCGATCGCGAGACCGAACCCGAGACCGGCCACGGCACACCAGGCGAGCCGTTCGACCGACACACCAGGACCTATCGGATTGCGGTCGACGTGGTCGTGCCCGAGCCAGCCCACTACGGCGTTGGCGAGAAACGCCGCGATGATGGCGGAAGCGATCGCGACCGGCCGGCGCACCCGACCCGGCGCCCGCTCCAGCGCGAACACCGCTCCAGTCGCGGGCACGCCAAAGACCGAGCCGAACCCACCCGCTACGGCCGACAGGAGGATGACGCGACGTTCGCGATCACCCAGGCGTAGCTTCCGTGCGCCGGCGTCGGCCAGACCGCCCGCCATCTGAAGCGCCGTGCCCTCGCGGCCTACCGAGCCGCCGAACAGATGGACGAGCCACGTGCCGCCGAGCGAGTACGGAGCGATGCTGACCGGCACGCCGGCCGGCGTCGGTCGATCGAGCTCGGACAGAACGAGGGCCGTCCCGGGTACCTCCCGACCGAACAGGCGGGCCGCGACGAGCCCGAGGCCCACGCCCGCAACGGGTAGGGCGTACAGAAGTCGGGGCTCGTCGACGCGCCACTCGGTGACCCGATCGAGACCTTCGAGGAACAGCCACGACGCCGCACCCGCGACGGCTCCGACGATCGCCGCGGCAAGTAGCAGCCGAACGACCGGGCCCGCGCTCCGGGTCACGGGTTCGGATGGGGGCGCGACGGCATCGCCGGGAGAGTAGTTCGGGTACCGTGCGCAGCGTGGACGGACCGTGGCCCCGTGATCTACCGATCACGGTCGGGATCATGTACCCGACTCCGCTGTACGGCGACGCCGACGGCTTCGCCCGCGAGGTACAGCGGCTCGAGGCGCTCGACCCGCGCGTCAGGGTCGTGGTCGGCAGCTACCTCGAGACCGAAGACCGTCGATCGACACGTCGCGACCTCACACCGGCCGAAGCCGTGTCATTGCCCGTCGAGCTCGACGATGACCAGCGATCGCTGTGGGCCGGCGTCGACGTCGTGCTCGGCCTCGACCTGCCCCCGGGCATCGGCCGGATCGCGCCCAACCTCCGGTGGTTCCAGACCATCGGGTCGGGGTCGGACCACTTGCCCTCCTCGGGGCTGTTCGAGCTCGGCGCCCGGCTCACGAGCAGTACCGGCGCCAACGCCGTAGCCATCGCCGAATTCGCCTTCGGCCGTGTCATCGAAGCGTGGAAGGGCTTCGGTGCCATCGCCGCGGTCCAGACCGAGCATCGCTGGCATCGGGTGTTCGGTCGTCAACTGTCGGGCTCCGCCCTCGGGTTGTTCGGACTCGGCGAGATCAACCAGGCGGTCGCGACACGGGCCGCGGCGTTCGGCATGGATCTCCTGGCGCTGCGCCGGTCCGGTCCCGACGGGGAACCGGTAGCGAGCGTGCCCACGATCTACGGACCGGGCTCGTTGCCGGAGTTCCTCGGCCAGTGTGACGCCGTCATAGCCGCCGTCCCCGATTCGCCCGAGACCCGCAATGTGTTCGACGAGACGGCCTTTGCCGCCATGCGTCCCGGCGCGGTGTTCGTCAACATGGGCCGCGGCTCACTCGTCGACGAAGAGGCGCTGGTGGCGGCGTTGCGGAGCGGCCACCTCGCCGCCGCGGCCCTCGATGTCACCCGGCACGAACCACCACCGCCCGACAGCCCGCTCTGGGACGCCCCCAACCTTCGGTTGTCGGCCCACTGCTCGGTCGTGCCGTCGGCGATGATGGGCGAAAGCCACCGCCTCTTCGCCGAGAACCTCAGCCGATTCCTGGCGGGAGAGAAGATGCGCCACGACCGCACACCGGCCGACGCGTAAGCTGAGCGCACGATGGTCGAGCACCATCTCCTACCCGACGCGACGGCGGCCGACGCCGAGCTCGCCCAGGCCGAGGTCGCTCACCGTGGCCCGGCGCCGGTGCGTCTCGTACGGTTCCTGTGGCGGTCGAGCCAGCGGGTCGTCGTGATCGGCGGCGGCTTCGCGCTGATACTCGGAGGGGTCGCCATGCTCGTGTTGCCGGGACCTGGCTTGCTCGTGATCCTCGCCGGCCTGGCCCTGCTGGCACGCGAGTTCGTGTGGGCTGAACGCATGCTCGACTCGGCCCACCGCCAAGCCGAAACCGGCGTCTCCACCGCCAAACGCCTCCTCCGCCGCCGCTGACCCCGCCGTCACCGACGCGCCGTCACCAAACCAGTGCGGGGAGGGCGGTAGGTTCGGCGCCCATGGGGAATCTCGAATCCAAGGTGGTCATCATCACGGGTGCGGCCCAGGGCATGGGGCTGGCCCACGCGCACCGCTGCGTCGCCGAGGGGGCGCGGGTGGTCGCTACGGACATCCGCGGCGACGTCGGGCGCGACGCGACGGCGGCCCTGGGCCACGGCGCGACCTTCATCGCCCACGACGTGAGCGACGCCGACAGTTGGACATCGGTGATTGCCGCCGCGCTCGACCGCTTCGGGCGCCTCGACGGGCTGGTCAACAACGCGGCGATCTACCCGACCCCATCGCGGATCGAACACGAGGAACCCGAGGCGCTCGAGCGGGTGCTCCGGGTCAACGTCGTGGGTTCGTGGCACGGTATCCGGGCCGTGATCGAGCCGATGCGGGCGGTCGGCGGCGGGTCGATCGTGAACATCTCGTCGCTGGCGGGCATGCGGGGCTTCGTCAACCTCGGGTCCTACAGCGCGTCGAAGTGGGCGGTTCGGGGGATCACCAAGGTCGCCGCGCGCGAGCTCGGGCCCGACAACATACGCGTCAACTCGATCCACCCGGGCGGAATCGCCGAGACCGGGATGTACTCGCCGCCGGCCGACGAGACGGCCTACGAACGGCACTACCGCGGCCACCCACTCGGCCGCCCGGGGCAGCCCGACGAGGTGTCGGGCGTGGTCACCTACCTGCTCTCGGACCTGTCGTCGTACGTCACCGGCTACGAGCACATGGTCGATGGCGGTTCGAACGTGTAGTCGTCGGGGTTCACCGCCCGGGTCCAGGACCAGTACGTCGGGATCGGCCAGGGCGACAGCGTGAACACCTTGCCGTCGGGGTTCTTGAAGTGCGAGTGCTTGACGGCCCAGTGCGCCCACACCATCTGGGCGATCTCGTTCTGGTAGCGCTCGGCGTAATCGTCGTGGACCTCGGGCCTCGGCTCCATGGTCGCGTGCCCACAGGCCAGCATGGTGTTCAGGGCGCTCATCACGTAGGCGACCTGGCACTCGGACTGGAAGAAGAGGCTCGCTCCGTGGGCCAGGTTCGTGCCCGGCCCGTACAGGCAGAACAGGTTCGGGAAGTTCGGGACCGTGATCCCGAGGTATGCGGTTGGTTCGTCGCCCCACTGGTCGCGCAGCACCGCTCCCCCACGACCGCCGATGTCGATCGGCCACAGGAAGTCGTTGTGACGGAACCCGGTCGCGTAACAGATGATGTCGGCCGGGTGATGTACACCGTCGACGGTGACGATCCCGTCGGCCACGACTCGCTCGATGCCGGTGCGCACCAGTTCGACGTTGGGTTTCTTCAGGCAGCCGAGCCACGACCCGTTGTCTTGCAGCATCCGCTTGGCCGTGGCCGGATAGTTCGGCGTCACCTTCTCCAGCAGGTCGGGGTCGTCGCCTATCTGGCTGGTTATCCAAGCCAGGAAGGCCTCGCGGGTGGCCCGGTTGCCAGCGGAGATGGCGAGGCCGTCGCGGTCGTCATAGGCGGGGTCGACCCTCGAACGCTCGATCGTCAACCCGGCCCCGGGGTAGAACGTTAGGAAGCGGAACCACCGGCCGTAGAACGGCAGGTGGCGCATGGCCCACGTCTCCCCCGCGGGCACGGCCTCGTGATAGTGGGCGTTGGGCATCATCCACTGCGCCGTGCGCTGGAACACGGTGAGGTGTTCGACCTCCTCGGCGATCGCCGGGCCGATCTGGAAACCGCTGGCGCCCGCGCCGACGAGCGCGAACCGCTTGCCGCGGTGATCGACCGAGTGGTCCCAGCGCGCCGAGTGGAACCAAGGCCCGGCGAAGTCGTCACGGCCGGGAATGTCGGGCAACTTCGGCTGATTGAGGGCCCCGACCGCGCTGATCACCGCCCACGCGTCGATCTCTTCGCTCGTGCCGTCTTCGGCGCGCAACCCGACCGTCCATCGCCCAGACGCATCGTCGAAGTGGGCGCCCGTGACCTCCGTGCGAAACCGGCACTGCTTCGCCAGATCGAAGTCGCCCAACACGCGCTCGAGGTAGGCCCGGAGTTCCGGCTGCCGGGCGAAATACTCGGTCCAGTGGTGCCCGAGCTCGAACGAGTAGCTGTAGAAGTGGCTGCCGATATCGACCCGGGCGCCCGGGTAGGTGTTGTCCCACCAAGTGCCGCCCGGCCCGGCGTTCTTCTCC
>CAYMJU010000221.1:0-6581 GCA_964390555.1 uncultured Acidimicrobiales bacterium
TGCGAAGCCGTGACGAACTGGTGTGGCGGCCCCGCCTCGGCGCCGACCTCGACAACTTCCGTGCCGCTGTCGGTTGGGCGTTGGACACCACGGACGTCGACGACATCACGGTCGGTGTGCAGGTCCTCGACGCCCTCATAGTCGAGGGTTACTTTCAGCCGTCGTGGGGGATCGGCGCTTGGGCCGCACCGGCGCTGGTCTATGTCGATGACCTCGACGCCGACCTGCGGGCCACCGTCCTCGCCGTCGCCGGCGCCGACGCCATGCACCAAGGCGACATGGAACGGGCCGGTGTGTTGGGCCGCCACGCCATCGCCGATTCGGTCACCTACACCGACACCTACTACGTCGCGTTGATCTACGTCGCCGTCGCCGCGGTCGGCGCCGGCGACCCGGCGGCGGCGGTCGCGACGATCACCGAAGGCCGCCGCCTCCTCCTCACCACCGACGCACGACCCGACGACTGGCGGTTCACGTGGCTGCACACGACTGCGGCGTATGTGGCGGTCAGTTCCGGTGATCACGAGACGGCCCGCACCGAAACCGATCTTGGTGTCGCGATGGCCCGCCGGCTCGGCCTACCGTCGATGCTCGCCGCGGGCCTGTATGTCCAGGGGCACGTGCGCGGCAACGACGACCCCCGAGGGGCGCGGGCGGCGTTCGACGAAGCCGTGGCGTTGATCGAGGCCGGCGCCGCCAACACGGTCCTTGCGGCCGTGTTGATCGACGTGGCGGTCCTGTACGCCGCTACCGGTGACCTCGCCGAAGCCGCCAAAGCCGCCCACGGTGCGCTCGACCACGCAGCCCGCACCGGAAACCGAAACATCGCCGCCGACGCGGTCGCCGTCGCCGGCGTCGTGCTCGCCGCCAACCCTGACACCCATGTGGCGGCCGCCACCATCGACGGCGCCCGCCACGGCCCGGTCCTGGGACCCATCCCGCCCAATGCGGCGTTGATCCACCACGCTCGTATCACCGCCGCCCGCGACCACGTCACCGCCAGCCTCGACCCCCACACCTACACAGCGGCGCAACGACACGGCGCCGCCATGACCTACGACGACATCATCGCCTACACCCTCGGCCAACTCACCCAGATCGCGGACTCGTAGCCGGCGGCACCGATCTTTGGCCCGCCGCCCACCGAATAACGCGAGTTCGCCTACCTCCTGGGTGGCTGAATGCGCGTTATTCGCCGGTCTGAGGGTGCGCGGTGGCCTCAGGCGGTGGGGGTGGCGAGAGCGGCGAGGACCTTGCGGGCGAGGGTGGAGTCGAGCGAGCAGTTCTTCGGGCGAGCGCCGAGGGCCGGATCGGCCCGGCCGCCCTTCAGCACGTCGGGGTCGACGCCCAGGCGGGGGGCGAGGCGCCGGGCGAACACCAGGCGGCTGATCGGGTCGGGGCCGGCGAGATGCCACGTGCCGACCACGGTCGTGCGGGTCGCCAGGTCGAGCGTGTCGCGGGCCAAGTCGTCGACCCGCACCGGCGAGCGGATCTCGTCAACGAAGAAGCGGATGTCCGCTCCGCCCGCGGCGTCGAGCACCAACTGTTCCTGAGGGCCGGGCTCGACTCCTCCATACATGAGCGACGTGCGCACGATCAGCGCCGACGGGTTGGCGTCGTGCACAGCCAGGTCGGCTTCGAGCTTCACCCGACCGTACGGCAGGACCGGGTTCGCAACGTCGTCCTCGGTGTACGGGCGGGTGGTTTCGCCGTCGAACACCAGGTCGGTCGAGATGTTGACGAAGCGGGCCCCGACGTCGGCGCAAGCCACCGCCACGATGGGCGGAGCGCTACCGGTCACGGCCACCATGGCGAACCCGCGCATGAGGTACGCGGCGTTGATCACCGTGGTCGGAGCGAAACGGTCGATCGTCTGTGCGATCTCGTCGGGCCTAGTGATGTCGAGGCGCTGCCACCGGCACCCGAGGTCGAGGGGCTCGGTGGTGTGGTGGGTGGCGACCACGTTCAGTCGGCGGCCGGCCGCTTCACGAACGAGAGCCCGGCCCAGGTACCCGGTCCCGCCGATGACGAGCAGGTCGGTCATGGGCGGGGCTGGTCTGCGGTGGGCAGCGGGTCACACACCGACCGCGTGGAAGCCGCCGTCGACGTGGAGCATCTCGCCGGTGGTGGCGGGGAACCAATCCGACAGCAGCGCCACGCACGCCTTGGCGACGGCCGACGAGTCATCGACGTTCCACCCGAGCGGGGCGCGTGGGCCCCAGGCGTCCTCGAACGCCGCGAACCCCGGGATCGACTTGGCGGCCATGGTGCGCACCGGCCCGGCGGCGACCAGGTTGCAGCGGATGCCTTGGGGGCCGAGGGCGCGGGCCAGATAGCGGTTGGCCGACTCGAGGGCGGCCTTGCACACGCCCATCCAGTTGTAGGCCGGCCACGCGACGGTGGCGTCGAAATCGAGGCCCACGATCGAGCCGCCACCGGTCATGAGCGGCGCCACGACGTCGGCGAGGAACTTGAGGCTGTAGGCCGAGATCTCCATGGCGATGCGCACGTCATCCCAGGTGGCCGCCATGAAGTCCTCGCCCAGGCACGCCTCGGGGGCGAAGCCGATGGCGTGCAGCGCCCCGTCGACGCGGCCCCAACGCTCGGCGAGGGTGTCGCGAAGCGCCGAAGCGTGGTCGGCCACGGTGACGTCGAGCTCGAACACCGCGGGCGACCCCGGGAGCTTGCGGGCCGTGCGCTCGGTGAGGCGGATGCCGCGGCCGGCACCGGTGAGCACGACCTCGGCGCCCTCGGCGATGGCCAGCTCGGCCACCCCGTAGGCGAGCGACGCGTCGGTGAGAACACCGGTGATCACGATCCGTTTTCCGTCGAGCAGCCCCATGCGACCAGTCCTTCCGACCCGTTCCATACCCCGAGGCTCGTACAGTACCCGCCGTCAGCGGTACGGTTCGGACATGAGAATCGGCTTGGTAGGCGCCACCGGTCCCGCGGGATCGTCCCTGGCGGTTCGGTTGGCGTCGATCGGGCACGACGTCGTGCTCGGCTCCCGGTCCAAAGACCGCTCGGTGGCGCTGTGCGAATCGATGGCGTCCAAGTGGCCCGATCACCATCTGACGCTCACAGCGGGCGCCAACGGGGATGCCGCGGCGTGCGACGTGGTGGTGATCTCCACCCCTTGGGAGGCGGCAGCGGGGACGGCCCAGGCGCTGGCCGATCACCTGCACGGCAAGGTCGTGATCTGCATGTCCAACGCCTTGCAGAAGGTCGGCAACGAATTCCTGCCTCTCGTTCCGCCCCGCGGGTCGGTGGCCGCCAGCGTCCAGGCCGCGGTGCGCGACTGCTCGGTGGCGGCGGCCTTTCACCACGTTCCCGCGCGAGAGCTCGGCGACTTGGCCACCGATCCCGAGAGCGACGTTCTCGTGTGCTCGGACCACCCGCACGCCACCGAGGTCGCCATGGAGATCGTCAACGGCGTGCGTGGACTGCGGGCCCTCGACGCCGGAGAACTGTCGAACGCCACCACCATCGAAGCGTTCACAGCCGTGTTGTTGCAGCTCAACGTCCGGTACCGCACGCGGGCGGCGATCCGGTTCACCGGCATCGACGTCTGAACTTCGCCGGTCTGCCACGCTGACCCGATGAGGTTCCACGACTCGGCCCGGCGCGAGGTCGTGTCCTTCGATCTCGGCGAGACCGTCACCATGTACGTGTGCGGGCTCACGCCGTACGACGCCACCCACGTGGGCCACGCGGCCACCTACGTCACCTTCGATCTTCTGAAGCGGCGACTCCTCGACGCCGGCCACCAGGTCCGGTGCGTGCGCAACATCACCGACGTCGACGACGACCTGCTCGAGCGGGCGCGCCGCCTCGGTGTCCACTACCTCGACCTGGCCACGGCCCAGCTCCGGCGCTTCCACGACGATCTCGAGGCGCTGGCCGTGACCCCGATGTCCGTCGAGCCCCGGGCGACCGGTGTCGTCCCCGACATCCGGGGCTTCATCCATCAGGTCCTCGAGTCCGGCCACGCGTACCGGTCCGGCGGGGCGGTGTACTTCGACGTCTCGACGTTCAGCGGATTCGGCGAGCTGTCGGGGTACGACGAGGCGGAGATGGTGCTCCTCGCGGGCCAGCGGGGCGGGCGCCCCGACGACCCGGCCCGGCGACAGCCGCTCGACTTCGTGCTGTGGCAGCCATCGGCGCCCGACGAGCCGGCGTGGGATTCGCCATGGGGTCCGGGCCGCCCGGGCTGGCACATCCAGTGCTCGGCCCTGGCGTTGCGCGAGCTCGGCGAGACCATCGACATCCATGGAGGAGGGCGGGACCTGTTGTTCCCGCACCACGAGTGCGAACGGGCCCAGAGCGAGTCGGTGACCGGGCAGCCGTTCGTCCGCTACTGGATGCACCAGGGCCTGGTCGGGCTCGACGGGGTGAAGATGTCGAAGTCGCTTGGGAACCTCGTGTTCGTCGCCGACCTGACGGCGGCCCACGAACCGCGCGCGGTGCGGTTGGCGGTGCTCGGCCAGCACTACCGGCTCGATTGGGAGTGGCGCGACGAGCTGGTCTCGGCCGCGGCGAGGCGGTTGGCGGTCTGGGACGCCGCCTCCCGGACCGGGCGCGGCGCCAGCGGTGTGCTCGACGACGTGCGCGCGGCCCTCGACGACGACCTCGACGCGCCGGCCGCGCTCGCGGTGGTCGACGCCGCGGCGGCCGCCGGGTTCGACATCGACTCGGCGGCGGCCCTGCTCGGTGTCGCCCTAGCCCCCAGCGACCTATAGCGCCGGTCCGCGTGCGCGAGACTCGTGGTGTGGGACGTGAGCACGGCCAGTGGCAGACGGTGGCGATGACGGTGCTGAGGCCGGTGTTTCGCGCCCTCTGGAAGGTGAACGTGGTCGGGCTCGACAACCTGCCCGCGACCGGGCCGGCGATCCTGTGCCCGAATCACGTCTCGGTGATCGACTCGTTCGTCCTGCCGAGCGTGCTGCCCCGGCGCATCACCTATGTCGGCAAGGCGGAGTACCTCGACGATTGGAAGACCGCCAAGCTGTTCCCGGCTCTCGGCATGATCCCGATCGACCGGGCGGGCGGCGACAAGGCTCAAGCGGCGCTCGACACCGCGGCTCGGCTGCTCGAGGCCGGCGAGCTGTTCGGCATCTATCCCGAGGGGACTCGCAGCAGCACCGGCGAGCTCCACAAGGGCAAGACCGGTCCGGCTCGGCTTGCGCTTCGGACCGGCGCGCCGCTCGTGCCCATCGGGCTCATCGGCACGCGCCAGGTTCAGCCCCGCGACGCGCCCTTGCCGCGCCTGTTCCTACCCGTCGAGGTCCGCTTCGGGAAGCCGATCGACGTGCGCCGCTACCGGGGCCGCGAGGACGACCGGTCGGTGCTGCGGTCGATCACCGACGAGTTGATGTTCGAGATCGCGACGTTGTCGGGCCAGGAGTATGTCGACGAGTACGCCACCAAGCCCACCCGCGACGACGGCGTGTCCTCGGCCGAGGTGCTCAAGACCGCCGCCTAGGACCCCCGCCCTCGCTCGAACTGGGTGGGTCGCCAGGGCCGCAGGCCCTGCGATCCCCACCCAGTTCGGTCCCGATGAGGGCGTGAGACCGATTGCGGCATGGTGCCGCGGGGAACTACGGTCCGTGGCCGGAGCGGTGCCGGGCGACCGGCGGAGGTAGGGTCTGCGTGGAGATCGACCTGGGCATACCGGGGTTGTGCGACTTCGTCGAGATAGGCGCGGGTGGCTTCTCGCGGGTCTTCCGGGCGACCGAGATCGCAGCCGACCGCCCGGTCGCGGTCAAGGTGCTCAACTCGCGGGTCGGCACCGACGCCGCGCGCGGTCGTTTCGAGCGCGAGATCCGCGCCGCCGGCAAACTGTCGGACCATCCGAACGTCGTCCCGCTCCACGCCAGCGGGGTCACCCGCGACGGGCACCCGTATCTGGTGCTCGACTTCCTGCCCGGCGGAAGCCTGGGCGAGCGGCTCCAACGTGACGGACCGATGCCGGTCGCTCGTGCCGTCGACGCCGGTGTGAAGCTGGCCGGCGCGCTCGAGACCGCGCACCGGGCCGGCATCTACCACCGTGACATCAAGCCCGAGAACGTACTGCTGTCTCGCTACGGCGAGCCACAGCTCACCGACTTCGGGATCGCGTCGGTCGTCGGTGGCTTCGAGACCCGGTCGGGCTTCTTCTCGCTCAGCCTGGCCCACGCACCACCCGAGGTCATCGCCGCGCAGCCGGGATTCCGCCCGGCGGCAACGACCGATGTGTATGCACTGGGCTCCACTCTCTACAGCCTGCTCGCCGGCGAGTCGGCGTTTCCCCACCGTGAAGGCGAGGTGTTCTTGGCCCTGATCGCTCGCATCGTCAGCGATCCGGTGCCCGATCTGCGAAGCCGCGGCGTGCCCGACGCCATCGCCGCCGTGGTCGAGAAGGCCATGGCCAAGGATCCCGCGGGCCGGTACCAAACGATGGCCGAAGTCGGCTACGACCTCGTTCGGGCCGCCGCCATCGCCGGGTTCACCGTGCAGCCGCCGGTCATCGAGGGTGTCACCGTCGACACCCTCGAGTCGCTCGCCTCGGCCTCGCCGTCGGTGTTCTCGTCGCCGGCGAGCGA
>CAYMJU010000222.1:0-6367 GCA_964390555.1 uncultured Acidimicrobiales bacterium
TTCGCCGGTGTCGGGGCTGGCATCGGACGAGATCCTGGCCGCACTCGAGGACCTGCGCGGCGACGAGGAATCGTTGGCGCTGCTCGAGTCCGACGGTGACGCCGCCGAGTGCCTGGCCGCTCTCGTTGCCAGGCATCGGTCGATCGAGCGCTACGTCGCCGCGGTTCGCCATCGCCTGGTCGAAGGGTTCGACGTGTCCAGCCCCACTCTCGCCGAGCGGCCCCACGTCATGGTCGGCAAGCTCCGTGCCGCGATCTCCGCCGATCCCGACGAGTCCCGCAAACGCGCCGATGCGCACGCGGAGGAGCTCCGCGGCCGGCTCGCCCCGGACCAGCGCGCCGCGTACGACGAGCTCTTGCACGCGGCGCGGTCGGTGTACCGGCTCCGCGACGAGCGAGGCGTCTACAACGATGTGACCGCGTTCGGGCTCCTGCGGCGGGCGGTCCTCGAACTGGGTCGACGCCTGGCGGGGAACGGACGGATCGGCGATCCGGAGGACCTGTTCGATGCGACCGCCGATGAGCTTGGCTCGATCGCCTCGGGTGCCGCCGAGCCGACCGGCGAGGAGCTGGCCGCCCGGCGCCGGCGCCGCGCCGAGATCGCGGCCATCGGCTCGCCACGGTTCCTCGGCGCCCCGCCCCCGCCGCCCCCTCCGGTGGACGAGCTCCCGCCGCCCCTGGCCGCGCTGATGGGCGGCGTCGGGTTCATGATCGAGGGGATTCTCGGGCAACTCGAAGCGCCCGGGGGTACGGCCGACGTCATCGCAGGCATTCCCGGCGCTCCGGGTGTGGCCGAGGGCACGGCCCGCGTGATCGGCTCGATCGACGACCTCGACCGCATCGAGCCGGGCGACATCCTCGTCGCGCCGTCGACCGGTGAGGCGTTCAACTCGATCGTGTTCCTCGTGAGCGGCATGGTGACCGACTTCGGTTCGTTCGCATGCCACGCGGCGATCGTGTCGCGCGAGGTCGGCATACCCGCCGTGGTAGGGACCAACGACGGTTCCCGCCGGATTCCCGATGGTGCCCGGGTGCGGATCGACGGGACTCGCGGCGAGGTGACGATCCTGTCGTGAGCGCCCCTTGCTGATCGACGACGACGTCGGTTCGCCTGCATCTCGGCCGCCCCGTGGCGTCGTCCTGGGATTGGGTGCCGCCACGGCGTTGGTTCCGCTCAACTCGACGATGATCGCCGTTGCGTTGCGTGACGTTGCCGACGACTTCGGCATCGGCCGTGGACGCGCCGCACTGCTGGTCACCGTGTACCTGGTCGCCATGCTGGTCGGTCAACCCCTCGCCGGGCGGATCTCTGATCGCGTCGGGGCCCGGCGCGCCGTCACCGTGGCGCTGGTTGGCTTCGGCGTGGCGTCGGTGGCGTCGTCGGTGGCGCCGACGTTCGAGACGCTCGTAGCCGGGCGGGCCGGCCAGGCGGCCTTCGCCGCCACGTTGGCTCCCGGAGTCCAGTCGATGTTGCGATCGATCACCCCACAACCGTCCCAAGGTTGGGCCTTCGGGCTGTTCGGCGCGGTGATCGGTGTTGGGGCCGCGCTCGGTCCGGTCCTCGGCGGTGTGCTGGTCGCCGCCGCCGGGTGGCCGGCGGTGTTCGTGATCAACGTGCCCGTGGTTGCGGTGGCTTTGGTCGTCGTCGTCCGGCTCCGGCACTTCGACATGGGTTCGTCGGCGCGAGCGCGCCCGGCCATCGGCGGCGGTGACGAACCGCTGGCGTTCCACGCGAACAGACCGTTCGTGGCCGCGTTCGCAGCCCAGGGACTGTCGAACCTCACTCAGTACGCCTTGTTGCTCGTCACCCCGGTGATCCTCGAGAACCGAGGCTGGGCCGACGACCGGATCGGCCTGGCGTTGTCCTCGATGACTGTCGGGCTGATCGTCGCCAGCTCGGCGGGAGGTCGCGCCGGCGACCGTCATGGCCGCCGCCGGCCGGTATTGAGCGGGCTGGGTCTGTCGGCGGTCGCCGCCTTGGTCCTGGCGATCGGAGGGCTGCAGATCTCGGCTGTGGTCCTGGTCACCGCCCTGGCGTTGTTCGGCCTCGGGCTCGGCTACGCGAACCCGAGCATCATGACCGCCGGCATCCAGGCCGTGGAGGAGAGCCGCACCGGCGCTGCCGCGGGTCTGCTGTCGATGAGCCGCTACATCGGGAGCATCGTGTCCTCGGTGGTGTTAGCGGCGATCGTCACCGACGACGGCGCCGGGACAAGGGTCGTCCTCGTGGTCGCGGTGGCCGGATGTGCCGGCGCCTGGCTGGCGGCCACCGCCCTTCCGCACCGCTCACGCGGAAGCTGACGCGCCACGCCGGCGATTCAGGCGGCGGAGCCGCCGTCGAGGAGGAAGGGGACTCCGGTGACCATGGCCGCGTCGGCCGAAGCCAGGTACGCCACGGCTGCGGCGACCTGGGCGGGGGAGATGAGACCCTCGATCACCGGGGTGCCCCGGGCGAACAGCGAGAGGTCGATGCCGGGCGGGAAGTCGAAGCCGCCGAGGAACGGCGTGTCGACCGCCGCCGGGCACACTGCGTTGACCCGCACGCCCTGGCGTCCGAGCTCGATGGCGAGCGACCGGGTCAGCAGCACGACGCCGCCCTTCGATGCGCAGTACGCGGCGTTGTAGGGCACACCGCGGATACCCGAGATCGACGCCACGTTGACGATCGATCCGCGCGTCTCGATCAGTGCGGGGATCGCCGCCTGGCACATGAGGAACGTGCCGGTGAGGTTGACGGCGAGAACCCGGTTCCACTCGTCGAGGCCGAGCGTCGTGGTCGCGGCGAAGCTGCCGACACCGGCGGCGTTCACGAGGACGTCGAGCCGGCCGTAGGAGTCGAGGGTCTCGGCGACGGCCGCGGCGCACGAGGCCGGGTCGGTCACGTCGAGCGGCACCACCGTCGCCCGCTCGCGTTCTGGCCGCGGATCGTGCGCGCCCGCGTCGGGTTTCGCGGCCAGTACGGGAGCGAGGTCGGCGCGGACGACGGTGGCGCCCTCGGCGGTCAGGCGCTCGGCGGTGGCCGACCCGATCCCGCCGTGGCCGCCGGTGACGAGCGCGACCTGGCCGGCGAAGCGTTCGAGCGACATCAGCGCGTGCGCCCGCGGCCGGGCACGGTCACGGTGTCGGTGTCGCGCCCCGACCGGAGCGCTACACCAGGCCGGGCGCCGGTGAAGGTGCCGTGCTCGACGATCGTCTGCCCGGCCACGATCACCTGATCGATACCCGTCGCCTCGGCGTAGAGGCGCATGGCGCCGCCGGGCAGATCGTGGCGGGCCTCGGCCGGGCGCGAGCCGACCGTCGCCGGGTCGAACACGACGACATCGGCGTGGGCGCCGACCTCGATCCGACCCCGATCCCGCAGGCCGAGCAGCCGGGCCGGGGCGTCGGTGAGGTGACGTACCGCGTGCTCCAACGTGAACAGCCCACGATCGCGGGTCATCTCGCCGAGCACGACGGTCGTGTAGTTGGCGTGGCACATGAGGTCGAGGTGGGCCCCGGAGTCCGAGCCGCCCAGCATGACCCGCGGGTCGTTCCACACCGCGCCGCGGGTGGCCCAGCTGGCCGGTGATACGCCGAGGCTCGGCACGAGCGACGGGAACACGATCGCCAATGCGGCCCCGTCGGCGACCACGAGGTCGAGCAAGGCGTCGGCGGGGTCGATGCCTCGTTCGGCGGCCACTGCGGCCACGGTCCGCCCGGCCAGCCCCTCGATCGGGGACTCGGCGATCTCGACCAACTCCCACTGCTGGAGCACGCTGAGCCCGCGGGTCGCGGCTTCGTCGAGTCCCGCTCGCAGACGGGCCCGGGTGCCGGGGTCGCCGAGCAGCCGGCGACGCTCGGTGCCGGCGGGTGCCGCCAGGACCTCGCCCCATCCGGGCAGGGCACCGAGCATCTGGGTGCTGCGCATGCGGAGCAGGTCGGGCAAGGCGAGGGCTACGACGGTCGCGCCCCGCTCGGCCGCCCGGTCGCAGCTCGTGAGCTGCTGCTCGTAGACCTCGGTGGGCGACAGGCTGCCGAGCAGGTTCCAGTTGAGCGGCCGGTTGGCGGCGAGGGACATGTCGGCCATCAGCTCGATGCGGTCCGCCGGGATCTCCCCCATGGCGGCGATGAACTCGAGCGTGGTGCCCGGATGGTCACCGGCGACGCGGGCCAGGGCCACGATCTCGTCGTGAGCGGCGGTGCGAGAGGGAACCGGGTTGCCATCGCCGTCGGTGTGGGCCTCGCCGAGCGACGACGAGAAACCGAGGGCGCCGCCGGCCAGCGATTCGGCGAGGAGCCGCGACATGGCGGAGATCTCGTCGGCCGTCGCCGCGGCTGTCGTGGCTCGGTCGCCCATCACGAGGCGACGGATCGTCGAGTGCCCGGCGAGGAAGCCGGCGTTGACGGCAAGCCGACCGTCGAGACGGTCGAGGAACTCGCCGAATCCGCGCCAGTCCCAGGCCGGTCCGGCGAGCAGCGCGTCGAGCGGCATGCCCTCGACCCGGGCCATCAGGCGCATCACGTAGTCGACGTGTTCGGGCTCGAGCGGGGCTATCGAGAAGCCGCAGTTGCCGCCGATCACGGTGGTGACACCGTGCAGTGGCGACGGTGTGCACGCCGGGTCCCACAATGCCTGCACGTCGTAGTGCGTGTGGATGTCGACGAAACCGGGGCACACCACCCGGCCGGTCGCATCGACCGTGCGGGTCGCGGTGTCGGTGACCTCGCCGACCGCGACCACCCGGCCGCCGTCGATCCCCACGTCGGCCAGACGCGCCGACGTTCCCGTGCCATCGACCAGGGTGGCGCCCCGTATGGCGAGGTCGATCATGTCAGCGCGCCGTGCACGGCCCGCTCGGCCGCGGCCGCAGCCTCGACCCGGGTACCGGCGAAGAAGTCGGGGTTCACGCCGGTGTAGAAGCGCACCGGGTTGGCGAAGACGAAGTCGCGCAGGTCGGCCGCGGTGAACAGGTGGTGCTCGACCATCTCGTACGCTTCGCCGAGCACCTCGGCCATCACCGGGACGTCCCAATGCGAGATGTCCGACCCGAACATGGCGTTGAGGCGGGCGCCGAAGGGGTTCACCCGTTCGTTGAACGCCACGGTGGTCATGGGGTCGTCGGCCTCGCAGCCGAAGAAGAACCGGGGTACGAACAGCTCGGCGATGTCCTCGGCCCGCTCGATGCCGCACGCCGCGAACTCGTCGAACAGGGCCCGGTCCTCGGGCGGGTAGCCCCGCGGGCTCGGCGCCTTGTCGGCCCACGGCCCGCCGTACTCGGCGAACAAGCGGGTGATCTCGTCGGTGTCCGAACCGGCAGGGTCGAGCCGGGACATGTTGGGCCCGTTGCGCTTCTCCCAATGCCCGATCAGATCGGCGTACAGCGACGCGGCCCACGCCGCCCCTCCCTCGAGGAACCCGAAGTTGAGGTCGGGGAAGCGCCGGGTCACCCCGCCGAGGAACAGGGACTTGGCGACCGCGTGGTTGCTCTCGCCGAGCATGCCGACGTGGTTGTACACGTAGCTCGATATCGAGGTGCGGTTCTGCCAGCCGAGGGCGCCGGAGTGGAAGCTCGGAGCGATCCGCAACCGGCGGCAGGTCTCCCACACCGGGTCGTAGTCGTGCTCACTGTCGATGCCGAAGCAGTCGGTCCAGACCGCGTACTGGGCGAGGCCCGGATCGAGGGCCTCGACGGCGGCGATGGGTCGCTGCACGAAGCCGGCCATCACCACGGCCCGGAACCCGAGCGACGCCGCGTGCTCGAGCTCGTCGATCGCCTCGGCGGGCGTGTGCATCGGTATCGACGCCACCGGGATCAGCCGGTCGCCGAGGTCGGCGAACAACTCGGCGTTGAAGGCGTTGAGGGCGCGGCACGCCCCGCGGCGGTCGCGCTCGGCGACGAAGTGGGGGAACAGCAGGCCGTAGCTCGGGTAGATCACGCTGACGTCGATGCCCAGTTCGTCGAGCCGCTCGTACAGCAGCCGGGGCAGCAGGGCGGTGGCGGCGTCGATGGCCTGCTCGGTCCCGCCGCCGCCCCACGGCGGGCGACCGACCCGGGTTGCGGCCCGCTCGGCCGGGGAGAGCTGGTACCAGTCGGCCATGGGCCCGAACGTTCCCGACATGCGGCGCAGCAACGCCGGCCCATCGAGGTCCACACCCTCTTTGGCCATGGCCGGGATGAGCGCCGGGAAGAACTCGACGGTGTGGCCGTCGATGTCGATGACCGGGTGCCCGAGGTCGGCGCGGATCTCAACCGCCGTGCGTTCCCGGTGTGTCACGGTCGTCGCTGGGGGCTGCGCGCCCCCAGACCCCATCGGCATCCGGGTCGCTTCGCTCCCTCGGCTGCCACTCGGTCGCTGCGCTCACTCATGGGTCGTGCTGTAGACAGGTG